>LCFM01000005.1 GCA_000999025.1 Parcubacteria group bacterium GW2011_GWA2_43_13 | reverse complement strand
GCCCGCCGGAAGGTTGCTTCGCAACATTATGCTCACTTTTTCGCAGTTTGAAAGAGAACTAACCAGCGAGAGAACAAAAGACAAAATGTTGGAGCGTGCAAAAAAGGGGCTAGCGAACGGCGGGCTTACTCCTTACGGTTATATCCGACAAGACAAGAAACTTATCCCGCATTTGAAAGAAGCTGAAGAAATAAAATCAATTTTTGAAACTTATATTGAAAGCGGTTCCACGGCGAAAACCTATCAAATGTTGAAAGATAAAAGAGTAAAAAATAAGTTAGGCAAAAATTTCTCTAAAACAAATATCAGCCACATTTTGCGAAATGTTATCTACAGAGGCAAGGTTTTGCACAATGGCGAAATTTATCAGGGTATTCACAAACCGATAATTTCGGAAGAAATTTTTGCCCTTGCTCAAAAAATTCATAAGGAAAAGCAGAAAAAATTTAGAGTGTACAAAAATTTCCTATTCGGCGGACTGATAAAGTGCAAGGAATGTGGCTCAAATATGACTTCTTGTTTTACCAACAAATATATCGCTGGAAAATTAAACCGATATTATTACTATCGTTGCACCGCCACGATGAAGCAGGATTGGCAAGCGTGTTCGGTAAAGCAAGTATCCGCCGAACGATTGGAAGATTTTTGTTTGGAAAATTTAGAGCGCATTTCAGTCGATAAAAATTATGTTGATAACCTCGTTTTTCGGCTCAACAACGACGAGCAAGCGGGGTATCGGGCTGGATACGAACTAACGGACGGATGCTCTAAATTTTCCACCGAAAACCTTTCGGACACTCTAAAATTTTTCCTTGCCGGACTCAAAACCACAAAAGGAATTGAAAGAAATCTCTTTACTAAAAGATTTCTTTCAAACATTGGCGACCTGCCTGCCGGCAAGGCAGGGCGAACCCTCTCGTCTTCAAAATCCGAGTTCGTATCTAGTTTCTTGGCTCCGGGGGTGGGATTCGAACCCACGACCAAGAGATTAACAGTCTCCTGCGCTACCGCTGCGCTACCCCGGATTATGTCTACTTTTTAAAAAAACTTCCCTACTCGAACATGCCCCGGAACACGGTGATATAGTACCGATAAAACAGCGGATTGTCAAAAAAATCTCATTCCATTTTAAGAATAAGTATGATTTAATATAAACCCCTTTCACTTTCACTCCATTTAGGGAGGTCCCAGGTGAAAACAATCCTAAGGATAATCCTCCTATCTGTCCTTGGATATACAATTGCGGGTCTTTTGCTGTTCTGCTTGTCAGAGCAAAAAACAGTACCGCGCACGCCGTGGTACTGGCAGGTTTGCCAGATACTTATTCAACCTGTCATGAATGTATGCTTTGACAGGAAGGAAAGTAGATGGTTTCACTGGGTACCGGCAGAAATTGTACCCAATGAAAACGAAATCACCATCATCCATGGCGATCCCAAAGCACCGTGCCGAGGGGAGTCATGGATAAGCAACGCTCGTGTGTCATTAGGTATGTGGCGCATGTGTGCCGTCATTGCCCCACCCGAGGGGTACAAACCCGAGCGAGTATGGTATTACGCATTCGTTGGTCGAAGCCAACGATGCACCATACAACTACGCGGGCAAATCCGAATCCTCATCGGCCCAGATGATGCAGAGATTTTTGGAATTTCCTCCAATGGAGAAATACTGAAACTCCGCATCATCAAAATAACGAAGCGGGAGGATCCGCAATACCGGGAATACCCCCTTATTTAAAAAGGCACGACCAGAGGTGCCTTTTTTCTCACAGTGATGACAATAGAGTAGCGATTAGTAATCCCTTAATTTTTTCATCAAATCATGGCTTTGAATTTTTTCTAATGCTTTTGCTTCTATCTGTCGAATACGCTCACGAGTTACGCCAAACTCTTGGCCAACTTCTTCTAATGTGTGTGCGACGCCGTCGGTCAGCCCAAACCGCATTTCCAAAATCTTCTGCTCGCGCGGGGTCAAAAATTTGATAATATCCTGCACATGAGAACGCAACAATTGCAATGAGGCAATCCTCTCAGGAGACATGGTTTTAACATCTTCTATAAAATCGCCAAGTGTTGAATCGTTATCATCATCATCGCCAACTGTTGTTTCCAAAGACACCGTGTCCTGTGAAATTTTTATAATATGATGAATCTTTTCAACTGGTTCTCCCATTTCCGCGGCAACTTCTTCTGGTAATGGCTCGCGCCCCAAATCCTGCGTCAACTGTCGTTGAATCTGCTGAAAGCGATTGATTGTTTCCACCATATGCACTGGAATGCGAATCGTGCGCGATTGATCTGCCAGAGCGCGAGTAATTGCTTGCCGAATCCACCATGTTGCATAGGTTGAAAATTTATACCCCTTGCGATAATCAAATTTTTCAACCGCCCGAAACAATCCAATATTTCCTTCTTGAATCAAATCCAATAATGACAAGCTCCTGCCAGTAAATTTTTTTGCAATAGAAACAACCAACCTCAAGTTCGCCAAAATGAGTTGCTTTTTCGCGTCTAAATCGCCTTTTTCTTTTCGTTTTGCCAAAAACACCTCTTCTTCAGACTTCAACAACGGCACTTTGCCGATTTCTCGCAAATACATTTGAATTGAATCAGCAGAAATATCTGACAAATCCAAAAATCGGCTGTCAATATTAAACGTCGGCTCTGCTTCCTCTCGCGCAGTCCCTTTCGCCTCTTGCCGCTCTAATACGCCATGCAAAAGCGAAGGCGCGCTTTCAACAACCCCCACGCTCTGGGCTTCCAATTCATCCAACAACTCTTCATACGCAGGGATATAATCCTCCAATGAAGTAAAAATATACAACAATTCTTGCTCTGTAATAAATCCGCGAGAGCGTCCTTTTTTCATGAATTCTTTCATAACAGCATCATCAGGAGGTGGCGTTTTTTGATAACGGACCGGCTCGATTTTTTGAATGCTTTTTTTCCGCACGCTCGGTGTGCTCACTTTTTTCTTCGATACGCTATGTCGCGACTTTTTTAAAACTGGCTTTGCTTTTTTACGCGCAATGCCTCGTTGTTTTACTTTTTTAATCAGTATTCCTTTTTTTGGCATATATGATTCCCCCTTCTATAAAAAGGTATCTAAAAAAATTCTCACACGCCTTCTAACCGCTGAAGATAAGAATGCAATCGCTGTTGTTCAGCAAGCAGTTGCTCTATACGAGCATGGTCGCCTTTTTGTTCCGCGTCTTTCAATTGAAAAATGAGCTCTTTTCTTTGAATCGCAAGCCATACACGCTGGATGCGTATAAGCAGTTTTTCAAACTCTTTCAATTGATGCTCGGTGTCAAGATGACCAAATGCATCTTCTGCCAACATCTGAAGCGCCACAGGATAATTTTCACTCTGCGGCGTTTGCGCGCGCACAAAATCTATAAACGGTTGGGTATGAAAATCAGGTTGATTATAATAAAGTTTTGCGCAATTGTAAAGCTCCTTTAACGCATCAGTGGGCATCATATCTTCAGTTACAATATCAATAATGACAGAGATGAGTTCAGGGTGAAGCAAAACAATGCCCCATAAAAATTCTTCTGAAAGTGATGATACTGTTTTCTGCTCATGCGGAGCGTTTGATGCTGGAATACGGGCATGACCATCGGCTCGTTTTTTTACTGTTGCATTCATTGCTTTTATAATCGTTTCTTCTGATACATGGAGGAGCGTACTCACGCGCTGAATATAATGGCTTTGTTCAATGGAGTCGGGCATACGCCGAATGAGTGGCAATAACGCCTGCGCAAACACACGCTTTCCTTGTCCAGATGAAAGATCAGTTGTTTTTTGAAATACCGAAATCCAATAATCAATCACTGGAACAGCTCCTGCCACCGCATTTTGCCAACCATCAGGACTCTCGCGTGCGATATCATCGGGGTCTTTTCCTCCAATAATGGGAATCGCTTTTACTGTCATGGCCTCTATCCACACAATATCCAACGCGCGCAACGCGGCGCGCAGTCCTGCGCTATCATTATCAAACGCAAAGCTGACTGTTGATGTGTATCGTTTAAGAATGCGCGCTTGCGCAGGCGTAAGAGCTGTTCCTGATGCGGCAACCACGTTCTTCACCTCTGCTTGCGATGATGAAACCACATCCATGTATCCTTCCACAATCACTGCCTCACCAGCTTCTCTGATTGAACTTTTTGCCTGATACAACCCAAATAATACATTACTTTTATCATACACAAGCGTTTGCGGAGAATTGATATATTTCGCCTCGCCTGGGTCGGTTTTTGATCCGTCAAGAATCCTGCCTCCAAATCCTACAATCGTGCCTCTGTGATCCCGAATAGGAAACATCAGGCGATGACGGAATCGGTCATACAAAGCGCCATCGCCTTTGACAATAAACATCCCGGACTCTCTTAACTCTTCTTGCGTGAACCCCCGTTTCCGGGCAAAGGCAAGCCCTGCATCCCACAAATCAGGCGCATACCCGATTTGCCACGCTTGAATGGTCTCTGGTAATAATCCCCGGCGTTGGGCATATTCCCGCGCCACAACACCTGCCTTTGAAAGAGCGAATGATTGGTGATACCACTGCGCAATCAATGATAACACATCCAGTACTCGCGTTTTTTTATTCTTCTGCGGTTGGGGAATACGGCTCAACTGAACGCCTGCTCGTTCGGCAAGAATGCGTAACGCTTCAGGAAACTCTATGCCTTCTATTTCCATGATAAAGGTAAAAAGATCCCCACCCTTGCCACACCCAAAACAATGCCACATCTCTTTATCCGGCGATACCATAAAAGACGGGGTTTTTTCGCGGTGAAACGGACACAACCCTTTTAAATTTGTTCCTGCAGGCGTCAGGCGAACATATTCTCCAATAATATTTTCAATATTCAGCCGCGCCTTTATCTCTTCCACCGTATCCATACATTCAATGTAAAAAGCAAAGCGCAAAAATCAAAATGAAAATAAAAAATATACAACCTTTCATTTTGTATTTTTTCCCAGCGCTCCTTCAATGATGATGCTAATCAATTCTGGAAACGATATCCCAGCGGCCAGCGCTTGTTGGGGCAATAAACTGGTTTGCGTCATTCCTGGAAGCGTGTTTATTTCCAACACATACACACCATCAAGGGCGACAATCATATCAGTACGAGACGCTCCCTTACACCCCAAAACCCTATGACACTGCACTGCGATATCTTGAATATGCGCACTCACGTCATCAGGCAACCGCGCAGGAGTAATTTCTTCAGACGCACCAGTAGTATATTTTGCATGATAATCAAAAAATGATGATTCTTTGGGAATAATCTGCGTTACTGGAAAAGCGCGGGGAAACGGCTCATGTGCGATATCCAAAACTCCGCACGTAACCTCGTGACCAATAATCTTTCTTTCCACCATAAGAGATGGATATGTTGACCCACGCAACGCATTCGTTAAAGCAAACACATCATCTGCCATGACAATGCCAACACTTGATCCGTCGCGCAACGGCTTTACCACACACGGATATCCGCACACTCGCTCAACTTCCGCAACCGCTGACTGCCATTCACTGCACGTTACAATAACCGACGGAGCAACACACATCCCCTGATTTTGCAATATTTTTTTTGTCAGCACTTTATCCATTGCAACCGCGCTCGCAGTAACTCCGGAACCGGTATAGGGAATACCTGCATATTCCAATACCCCTTGAAGAGTTCCGTCTTCTCCGCCAGTCCCATGAAGCGCGAGAAACGCAACGTCAATAGATAATGATTGCAATTCCTCTATTGCACTGGGAAAAGAGCAAAGCAAATTATCCACCTCCCATGTATTATTTGTATTGATAACAACTTTCACAACATCATAACAATCACGATCAATCTGCTCCAGCACTTGCGCGCCGGAATTCATAGAAACCTCGTGTTCTGATCCAACCCCGCCCATAATGACCGCAATCTTCTTTTTTACTCCATTCATAGCATCTCTATCTTAACACAGAGCGGATAAAGATGAATATTGACAGATCCATTCTTTTATCCAATAACCAAATAACGCGCCTTTCCTTTTGGCGCGCTGTTCTTTTGATAATACCCACACATCAAAAAACTCTGAACAATAACAACCCCGCGACAAGCATGCCTAATACTATTCTGTAATATCCAAACCACTCAAAGCTATGTGATTTGATATATTTCATAAAAAGAGCCGTCACTGCCCATGCCACGCAAAAAGAAACACTGGACCCTATCACCAGCACGGCAACCTCCTGCCCATTGAACACCATTCCGCTTTTAATCAGCGAATACACTCCGGCCGCAAGAATCGTTGGGATCGCGAGAAAAAAAGAAAATTCAGCCGAAACCTTACGGGAAGCACCTAACATCATTGCGCCTAACATCGTTGCCGCTGAACGAGAAATCCCAGGAATAAATGCCAGACACTGAATAATCCCAATGAGTATGACTGTTGGATATGTCAGCCCTCGAATTGAATCAATTGAATGAACTCGTTTTGTTCGTTCAATCACAATCAAAGCGATGCCTCCAATAATTAATGCCACTGATACGACAAAAGGATGAAATAACGCTTTTTGAACACTCTCTCCCGCGATAACCCCAAGAATGAGAGCGGGAATCGTCCCAATCAATGCTTTTACCCATATGTGAAGCACTGCGCCTTTATTCTTGCCGATAGGAATTAATTGCTTGTGAAAATAAAAAAAAACCGCAACTATCGCGCCTCCTTGAATAACAATATCAAATATTTTTGTAACGTCGCCACTTAAAGACAACCATTGATTTACAATAATCAAATGACCAGTAGAGGAAATGGGTAAAAACTCTGTTGCCCCTTCTACAATCCCCAAAATAACGGCTTTAAAAATATCAAATAGCATACTTTTTAGACCAAAACGGAAAGGGTGGGATTTGAACCCACGGTGAGTTTCCCCACACACGCTTTCCAAGCGTGCGCCATAGACCACTCGGCCACCTTTCCTTATCGGGATTGTACTCGCTGATAAAAGACGCGGAACACCGCGCCCGTACAAATCTGTCAGCATTTTAAATCGTATACTAAAAAAAAGGAAGAGGGGACAAGCCGTCGCCATGTCCCCTCCCGAACCTCCATTGTGATCAACGCATCCGTTGGTACCACTTAGACCGATACCAGCGATTACGCGCCCGTACCCTACCATCAAGAGCGCGAAGGTTACTGATCTGATTCTTCCGACAACGCATCATCCTGCTCCTTATCTACGTCGTCATCGTGAGAGTCATCGTGATCAATCTCTCCACGAACATGCAGGGGATCGTAAATGAAACACCCGTCCCCGGTCTCGACGTAGCGTAAGGTGCTGTGATCCAGCATTACCGGCTCCTCGAGGTGAAAAGAGAACAACAAGGAAAAGCGACAAGAGACAACACCCTCAATGTCACTCTTCCGCTGTTGTCACAGAATATCTATACATTAAAATCTTCTCATCATAAAGTCAACTCCTTTGGTTGCATGAATACATCAAACCCCATACAATACCCTGTGCTATGCAGAATGAGACCACTCCGTTACTGGAACAATATTGGGCTATTAAAAATCAACATCTGGACGCGATTGTGTTTTTTCGTTTGGGCGATTTTTACGAGATGTTTGGACAAGACGCGCTTGAAGGATCACGGATCTTGGATTTAACGCTTACAGCCAGATTCAAAAACACACCACATGAAATACCCATGGCAGGCATACCTCACCATGCGGCTGAAGCATATATCGCGGAACTCACAAAAGCGGGTAAACGAGTCGCGATTGTGGAACAAACCACAGAACCAGAGCAAGGAAAAATAGTACAACGGGAAGTTGTCCGCATAATCACGCCAAGCACAACGTTTTCCGAAGCTGTGATGAAAGGTAAAAAAAATAATTACTGCGCCGCATTCATTCAAGGCGAAGAATACACGGGATTGGCGTTTTGCGACATCACCACTGGTGATTTTTTTGTCTGCCAAGCACCAACGCATATCGCGTATACACTGCTGAAACGGCTTGAACCGTCAGAAGTGCTGGTTCATGAATCACTCGTTACCATGCCTTCGCAAGAACTTGGCGCGTATTACCTTGTAACAACGCCAATCCTGACGTTGTCTGCTGATGAAACCATCACTCGCCATTTTCATATCAATTCAATTGATTCCTTTGGATTACAAAAGAATGATCAACAAACAGAAGCGGCCGCGCGTTTGATTGTGTATTTAAAAGAAACGCAAAAAACATCACTCGCCCATATTACCACTATCAAACAGTACCAATGGAACGAGACCATGCTGTTAGATGAAACCACTATCCGCAATCTTGAATTATTCACAACCGTAAGATCGCATGACACCACAGGTTCTTTATTTGATGTTTTAGATACAACCAAAACGCCTATGGGCGGAAGAATGTTGCGATCGTGGCTGATGCATCCCCTGTTGAATAAAAAATCCATTGAAATGCGTATAGAAGCAGTGGAAGATATGACCCAATCAATGTCAATAATCACCCGACTCATACCACATCTTACTCGTATGAACGATTTGGAAAGAATTGCGGCAAAAATTGGAGCAAATAGGGTAGGACCGCGGGATCTCCACGCTCTCCGAACCACATTTGATCAGATCCCACAATTATGTGATATGGCATCGCAGATGCATTCCACTCGAATTCAAGAACTGAACACATTTTTTGATCAGCAAACATACACAGAACCGCTTTCCATTCTCAATCAGATGATTTCTGATAATCCGCCAGCTCTCTTTGACCACGGAGGAGTGATACGCAAAGGATACAGCCCGGAATTAGATGAATGGCGCGATATTGCCTATGGAGGCAAAGAATGGCTCTCGCGCTACCAAGAAGAAGAACGTAAAAAAACAGGCATTGACAATTTAAAAATAAAATTCAATAAAATTTTTGGCTACTTTATTGAAATTTCCAAAGGCCAGTTGACTCGAGTTCCTGATTATTTTGAACGCCGCCAAACATTAGTAAATGCAGAGCGTTTTATTACCCCTGATTTAAAAATATATGAAGAAAAGGTCTTAACAGCAGAAGAAAAAATACTGATACTTGAAAAAGAACTCTTTGATCAATGCATTTCTTTTCTTACGCCTTATCTTAAAACAATACAAAACATCGGTAAAGCGATAGCGGAAGTTGATGTGTATTGCGCGTTTGCGCACAATGCCATTTCTTATCGCTATACAAAGCCACATATTACTTCTGATTCAATTATTACTATCCGCAACGGACGACATCCGGTGATAGAAAAAATTATTTCCCAACAGTATATCCCAAACGATCTTGCTCTTAATTCTACTGATCAGCAAATCATCATTCTTACCGGGCCAAACATGAGTGGAAAATCGTCATATCTCAGGCAAAACGCATTGATTGTATTGATGGCACAAATAGGTTCTTTTGTTCCTGCAGACCACGCATCTATCAGTATTATTGATCGCATTTTCACGCGCGTTGGCGCATCAGATGATCTTGCGCGTGGACAATCAACCTTTATGGTCGAAATGCAGGAGGCGGCGTATATTTTAAGCAATGCGACTGATAATAGTTTAGTCATTTTTGACGAATTAGGCAGAGGGACATCAACGTATGATGGCGTGTCTATTGCATGGGCAGTGATTGAATATTTTCATACAACAAGCCGAACAAAAATTTTGTTCGCTACGCATTATCACGAACTCATCGAACTCGGCGAACAATTAGAAAGATGCCACAATTATCGCGTAGCAGTAAAAGAAAATGAGCAAGAAGGGGTATTATTTTTACATCAAGTTGTGCCTGGCGGTATAGATAAATCCTACGGCATTGAAGTAGCTCGGCTTGCCGGATTACCCAAAGAGGTCATTTTACAAGCAAAAATGATACTAACAAATTTAGAACAAAATAACACCCAAACGCGTAGAGACGAGGTTAACCCCGTCTCTACGGTAGTTATTCAACCCCACTTATTTTCGGCCTGCGCTCATCAGAACCTGATAGAACAACTCAAAAATATCAATCCAAATACCCTCACTCCAATAGAAGCTCTCCAAAAACTCGATGAGCTGAAACAACACCTCACATAATACCTACTATGATTCACAAACTCCCACAAGAACTCATTAATAAAATTGCGGCAGGAGAGGTGGTGGAACGGCCTGCCTCTGTTGTAAAAGAATTGATTGAAAACTCGCTTGATGCGCATGCGACTGTTTTTAGTATTGAACTTGAAGAAGGCGGAATGAAAAAAATCCATGTGAGTGATAATGGCGCTGGGATGTCACCTGATGACGCGCGTGTATCTATTGAGCCACACGCAACGAGTAAACTCTCATCTTTAGATGATTTATTTTCTATCGCAACATTCGGATTCAGAGGCGAGGCGTTATCCAGCATATCAAGTGTGAGCAGATTTACCTTGAGAACACGGAAACAAGAATCTGATACTGGCGTTGAGCTCAAACACGATGACGAAGGCATCACGATAACAGAATATGCAATGAATAGCGGGACTGATATAACAATCGCGGACCTTTTTTATAATGTCCCTGCTCGAAAAAAATTTCTCAAATCACCTCACACAGAATATCGCCACTGCATAGAACTCATCACTCAATTCGCGCTCATTACACCAGAAGTTGAATGGCATGTGTTTCACAATTCAAAGCCGGTTCTTACACTACCCGCGCATACAGCGTGGCATGACCGTGTTTCGCTTTTGTTGGGAAACGAACGCAGTAAAAACATACTCCCTCTCACTGTTCAGAGCGAACGGCTAAGCATAGAAGGATTTATCGCGCATCCTCGCTCTGCCACTTTCACGCGCGAAAATCAATACATATTTGTCAATAAACGTCCGGTGAATGATTATTTTGTACTCAAAGCAGTGAAAGATGGGTATGGGTCGCTGATTGCAAAAAACACCTACCCTCCATGCATAATCAATATCACCATTGATCCCAAAACAGTGGATGTAAATGTGCATCCCAGAAAACTCGAAGTAAAATATAGCGACCCCCAATTTATTTTTTCAAACATAAAAAATATTATCAGCAAAATTCTTGCTCAAAAAAACATACAAAGCTCTCCCACTGACATTGACGCATATACTCGCTCTCCTCAACGCACACCGTACTCATCGCCTCGTGGTTTTCAGCAGCCACTTAATAAAGCAGACAGTGCCCAATCGTTCAATTTCTACAAACATCTATCACATCAAGAATTCACACACACGCCACTTTCAAAAAATTCAAACCAAGAATCTGTCATTGAAAAAAATGCCATCCCTCATAACTGGCGCCTTATCGAACAAATACACGCATCATACCTCATTATCGAAACGCAGGAAGGAATACTCCTCATAGACCAACACGCAATCAGCGAGCGTATCAATTATCATCAGATGAAACAACGCGATACTCTACAGAACACTTCTCAAGCGTGCGCGATTCCCATCACAATTGAATTATCTCCGCAGGAGTACGCGCTGTTTGAAGAATACTATCCTCTCATGCAAGATTTGGGATTTGACATTGAGCCATTCGGATCAACAACAATCAGTATTTCAGCTCTTCCGTCTATCATGGTACAAGAAAATATTCATGATACTATTGCTTCTCTTTTTTCCGATATCAGATCAGATCAAACAGCGGAATCAACACTTGAACAAAAAAAAGACGCGCTTATGAAAGCCGTCGCATGTAAAACCGCAATAAAATTTGGAGATGTACTCACACATGATCAACAAAGAGCGCTTATTTCAGAATGGCACAACACTCCGCACAATCAATCCTGCATCCATGGCAGACCGTGTTCAATTGAGATTTCAGATAAAGAATTGCGAAAGTGGTTTAAACGCCCATAAAGCAATCCTAATATACTAATATCATTCGAATCTACCAATACCTCATAGCTCAGCCATTCGTAGATTAGTAGATTAGGATGGTATTTGTAGATTCGGATTGCTATTACAGTTCCTGCACTTGCACAAAATTCGTAGTCCCAGGGATACCAACTTTTTGGCCAGCAACCAATACTATTTTATCTCCCTTTTTCGCTATTTTTGTTTTTTCAAGAGTTGACAAACATACCTCAATTAATTTTCCGACACTCTGCTGTTTTGCAATGACCAACGGATTCACTCCCCATGAAAAAATCAATTGCCGAGCTAACGCCTCTTCAGTCACCAACCCTAATATCCTCATTGCGGGTCTTAATTGGGCAACCGCTCGAATAGTTGCGCCGGTCAGAGAGGCAATCACAAGAGCGGACGCCTGTTCCGTGATTGCGATATCAACAGCCGCCTCGGCAATAGCATGCCGATCTCCGCTCATATGAAACATACGAGCAAATTCACGAGGAGCATCATCATACGGCGACGCCTCTGTTTCTTCAATAATTTTTTCCATCATCGCAACTGCTTCAAGAGGATATGAACCGCTCGCCGTTTCACCAGAGAGCATCACGCAATCGGCATGGTCAATCACGGCATTTGCGACATCAGACACCTCTGCCCGCGTCGGACGCGGATTTTCAATCATGGAATCAAGCATTTGAGTGGCAACAATGACCGGCTTCGCATTTCTGATACACGCGCCAACAATGCGCTTTTGCATAACCGGCACTTCTGCCGCAGAACACTCTAAGGCAAGATCACCCCGCGCAACCATCACGGCATCTGACTCTACAATAATATTTTCAATATCATCCATTGCCGCTTGGCGTTCAATCTTTGCTATCAATGCAGGAGTAATGCCACCCCTCGCACGCTTCATGACTTCCTTCTTCAACACAACCATATCATCAGCGCATGAAACAAACGAAAGCGCAATGCTATCAACTCCGTGCTCAATACCAAAGCGAATATCATCTCTGTCTTTTTTAGTAAGCGGGTCAGCGGATAATTCTTTTCCCGGGGTGTTGATGCCTTTATTGGTTTTCACTATCCCAGACGTAACAACCTGCGCGTGAATATGAGACCCTACTATTTTTACAACCTCCAGTTCTATAAACCCTTCGTCAATCAAAATCGTACTGTCTTTGTGAAGATCTTTGTATAACTCCTCATATTGCACAGGAAGTATTTTCCCAAGACCGCGCTTTCCTGCAAGCGACTTAAATTCTGATTCAGGTACTATTATGATTTTTTCATTGCGCACTACCTCAACCGGTTCAGTAAGTATGCCGATGCGAATTCGCGGTCCTTGCAAATCCTGTAAAATAGCAACGGGCTGATGCAAGCGCTTTGAAACAACGCGGATATTTTGAATCAGCGTTTTGTGATACTGATGAGTGCCATGCGAAAAATTCAACCGCGCGATATTCATGCCGTTTTTAACCAACTGTTCAATCATTTTTTGCGACTCTGTCGCAGGCCCGATTGTACAAATAATTTTTGTATTTCGATACATAGAATGCATACATACTGTACCACACTCAATTAAAATTTCAACACATCCGATAAACGACCTTGAAGATAAAATAAAAAGACCTCCAGATGGTCAACACTTCTGGAGGGGGATGTGAGCGCGCACACGCCATCCATGTATCCATGAGTAGGCATACAGGATGATATCACTCTTTGTGAGGATAAGCGCGGTCGGAAGTCGATCTGTCCAACATCCGGTGTTGGCATAGATTACCCCGTCGATTTTGAAGAGCACACGGTCATGCGTGTGTCCGCAACACACAACCTCTGGATTGTCCTTTCGAGTGAACTTGAGTGCGCCATTTTGGACCAACCGATTGGATCGCTTCCAAAAAAACGCATTGCGACTCAGAAGACGGGTGAGTCGCCATCCTGTAATGACATCAATCTTCTTGAGAAAATCAAACATCAACAAGATGAGGATTGTGAACCACCCGTTGAGCTGATCAAGAGGATTCCACTGGTGACCATGAGTCGCGATACACGATACGCGCTCATGTTCCCATGCGTAGGAATCTGTGCACATTGAGAGATTCTCATCCATGATGCCCATATGCCCTGAGCAACGCCGAAGAATCTCACCAATATTCAGATCATGATTCCCAGCAACCCACACGACACGAACACCCTGACGCATGAGCTCACCGATTTTGACAAGCACCTTTTTGTGATAAGCTGGAAGATCTCTCCATTCGATCTCAGAATCAGCGAATATATCGCCATTTAAGATAAGCAGAGAAAAGTGCCGATTACACAAAAAATCGAGCAACAGTTTTGCCCTGCACAGCACATCACCAAGATGAAGGTCAGAAAGAACAACAGTCACGTCGCCTGCAGATTGATCATTCATGAAGATTCCTTCGTTTTATGAAAACAAAAAAGACGTGCCTATTGTACTCTTTATACTCGGTTTATACAACTCTAAACATCCAAAAAAAAGGAGAGACGCATCAACGATGCGTCTCTCCAAAATAAGTATCATTCTTTGCTCTGTTTTAGTAATCCATGCCCATACCCTGTGGCATGCCGCCATGCGCAGGGCCCTCTTTCTTTTCAGGTAATTCAGTGATCACCGCCTCAATAGTCAAAAACATCCCTGCAACAGAAGCAGCATTCTGCAGAGCAGAACGAGTCACTTTTGTCGGATCTACAATACCTGCAGAAAGCATATCTTCGTATTCATTTTTTTCCGCATTGTATCCCATTGTGCCTTTGAGCTTTCTCACCTCTTCAACTACAATAGATCCATCTTTGCCTGCATTGCTCGCAATCTGACGCAATGGCTCTTCAAGCGCTCTGCGTACAATCTCAATGCCTATTTTTTCATCGCCCTCCACGTTCAAATGACCCAACGCTTCTTGCGCGCGCAAAAACGCGACCCCACCTCCGGGAACAATACCTTCCTCAACAGCCGCTTTTGTTGCTGATAACGCATCTTCAATACGATGTTTGACTTCTTTCATTTCAACTTCGCTTGCGGCACCGACCTTAATAATCGCAACACCCCCGGAGAGGCGAGCTAATCGTTCTTGTAATTTCTCTCTGTCAAAATCAGAATCCGTTTCTTCGATCTGTTTTTTAATCTGATTGATGCGATCTTTAATCGCCTTTTCGTCACCACGCCCTTCAATAATTGTCGTGTTTTCTTTTGTCGCAATCACCTTGCGCGCCGTGCCTAACATATCAACTTCAGCGTTTTCAAGTTTTAACCCAATCTCCTCAGAAATCACACGGCCACCAGTTAAAATCGCAATATCTTGCAACACTTCTTTCCTGCGATCTCCAAATCCAGGCGCTTTCACAGCAAGGGTATGGAATGTGCCGCGTAATTTATTTACAACAAGAGTAGCCAACGCCTCACCATCAACGTCTTCAGCAAGAATCACTAATTCTTTTCTTCCTGATTGAGCTAATTTTTCAAGCAATGGCAAAATATCCGCGATTGCGGAAATCTTTTTGTCTGTAATCAAGATAACAGGATCATCAAGCTCAGCTTCCATGCGCTCCGCATTGGTAACCATATAATGAGACACATAGCCACGATCAAACTGCATACCCTCAACCAATTCCGTTTGAATACCAAATGACTGCGCCTCCTCAACTGTAATGACGCCATCTTTCCCAACTTTCTCCATTGCCTCGGCAATCTTGTTGCCTATGTCAGGATCATTTGCCGAAATAGCCGCGACTTGGCCTATTTCTTGTTTGCCGGAGACCTCTTTTGATAATTTTTTCAACTCTTCAACAACAATCTCAACCGCCCGATCCATGCCGCGTTTCATCGCAATAGGCGAGGCACCTGCAGTAACATTTTTCATGCCAACTGCAATCATATTTTGAGCGAGCACTGTCGCTGTGGTTGTGCCATCGCCGGCAACATCGTTGGTTTTTGAAGCAACTTCTTTTACAAGTTCTGCGCCAATATTTTCAAATTTATCTTCTAATTCAATTTCTTTTGCAACTGATACGCCGTCTTTTGTAATAGTAGGGGATCCAAATCCCTTATCCAAAACGACATTGCGGCCTTTAGGGCCAAGCGTGACTTTTACAGCATTCGCAAGCTGATCAACTCCTCGCTTCATTGCTTGCCGTGCTTTTTCATCAAATAAAATCTGTTTTGCCATAGTAGAGTATCTGTCATTGCGAGCCGCCCTGAGGGTGGCGTGGCAATCCTTCGACTGCGCTCAGGACATGCCTTAAAATTACTTCGTCGCCTGCGAGCTCCTCGCAATGACACCTATCAATTATTTCTCAACCACTGCCATGATATCGTCTTCACGAATAATCAGCAGTTCTTGATCATCTATCTTCACTTCATTAGGAGCATATTTTGTAAAGACAATAGTGTCACCAACTTTGACACTCATTGACTGGCGTTCTCCATTTTCCAGAATCTTACCCGGCCCTGTTGCTATCACTTCTCCTTTTTCCGGACGCTCGCCACGTGCTGTATCCGGAAGAACAATGCCTGACTTTGTTACTTCCTCTTGTGATTCGGGCTTAACAATTACCCGATCAGCCAAAGGCTTTAATGTTACTGCCATAGAAAAACTACTACTCATCATCAGCGAGAACCAAGTAAAGCCCCCACTATTGACTCGTTAAAAAATACTTTAAAATGCACAGGTTATTATAAACAAAAATTAGCACTTGTCAAGTATGAGTGCTAATTCATGTCCAATCATGAAAAAACCACCAGAGATCCCCCCTATTTCCCAAATATTCGCAATTGCACCTGTGTCGAAATCTTTTGCGTCATAAGCCATGCGAAAAGAGCAACACCAACCATACCGGGAAAAAGCGTCCACCAATAATGATCAAACACACTCATAACCGCAAAGCCGATGAGTATTGAAACCGCCCATGCATGTGTACCGTACCGTCGTATCCACTGAACAACAAGAACACCAATTCCGATAAAGCCAATCAGCCCAAGTTCTGCCAGCATTAACAAAAGGGTAACATGAAATGGCTGAAGGTTATAGACCGGAAGAGAGGGATATATAATACCTACCCATGCGGTGTAATTACCAACTCCTGTTCCGGCACCGAACGTCCGTATAATACCAATTTCATACGCTTCTTTCCACTGCGCCATACGAATAACATTTGATTGATTTTCCAACCGATATCCATATACCGGCTCACGCGCTAAAAATGATGTTCGCGCCCTGAACGGCTCATCAAACGCGTACGAAACAACAACCAACACCACAACACTTATCGCTGTCCATTTTAAAACAGGAATAAACCAATGCCGTTTTTTTATAACCACCACGACCCACACACAGATTCCGCCTGTGAGCCAGCCCAACCACGCGCTTCGAGAAAACGAAAGCCACAATCCAGATGATGTCGCGATAACTCCGACAATCCCGATTAACCTACCCCAATAATCAATTGGATCAACCAAATCGTCCGCAAGGATAAAAAATAATAGCCAACAAAAAAGACCCAAAACCATCATACCTCCTAATATATTCGGATGCGGATAGGTGCCATACGCCCTCAACCATCTTCTGATCGGCGTCTCAATCACAGAAACCCCGCCATCTTCTGGCTTTTGCGCTGAAATGCCCAGTACTGTATTCGCTTCAATGTGTTGTGATCCAAACTGCTCAATCCCCATACTCCCGGCAAAAGACAGCCCGATTGCAATGGCCAAAATAATTACCTTGAGTTGTATCTGACTTTTTGTTAGTAAAACATAGAATACAAAAACACTCATGGCATGAATGAGCCATGAGATCTCGGCCACAGTTCTCGGCGCCCATAACAATTGCAACACAATCCATACCATAACACCTCCACGCACCCACCAGCGCCGTATCAAAAAATGCATCATTTCTTGTAACCAAGGGCTCTGTTTATTCCATTTCTTCAGACCATCCGCAAAAAGCCATGCAACAAAAGCGCACCATACAATACCCTCACTTGCGTACAAAGATATCGTGCCATATTCCCAATATCCGCCATGAAGAAAAGCAGGCACAATAATCCACCGCGTTTGAAAAGGAAGCACTACGCAGGCTAAAACCAAAAAAACATTCATCAGTACATGAAAAATACGCGCACCTCTATTATACAACGCTTTCTGTTCTTTCATATGCTTGGATACGCCCCCTCCAAGCACGATTATATTCCTCCCTCCTGTCTGTAATATGCAGTTTAGCACATTCATGGCTCACAACAACATCAGTTCCGGAACCCAGTGCCTTTTGGCGTGTCAATCGAGGAAGCAAGTGCCATTCAATTCTCTCAAATACACCATCAGGGATTATGCTCAACACCAACTCACAGCAACGTGCAATGATAGACCGAGAAAAACCCTTGCGCTCTGCACACAGCCATTCTCCATACTGCCGCACCCATGTATTTGTCTGAACAAATTTTTTATACACATTATCACCATTAGTCCATATTGGAGATAAATGCTTCAGCCAGAGAGCAAAATGAATGTCATTATCCGAGAGAGCGTAACGCTGAAGATCCATATCCGCCTCCGTACACCACATACTAAAACAAAATTTTCCTCTATTGGATCCTTTCTTTTTTCCTAATACCGGAATAAAGCCGGGACGCTGGCGAAATATTTTTAATACCATCACCACAAAAAATCTTGCAGTCCATAAACGATGGACTGCTGTGACTGAAAAAATATCAATATCGCTGTTCTCTCGTGAAACATCTAATGCAATAGGACCGGAAAGAAAAAGCCCTTTCATACAAGGAAACACCTTAAAACAGGGCAACCATTTCTGCATCTTTCTTCTTTGTTTAAGCGCAAAAAGATACTCAATCTTACGCTGATTGATAATGGCCTCTCTTTTTTTAAGACAAAAAAAACCGTGCTCCTCCACGATCTCTTTATTATTCCGAGCCGCTTCTAATACTTCAGCTAAACCATATCGTTCTTTGCTTATCACATACTGCCACAATTCAACCCCTGTGAGCGGATAATCAAATAAATCATAATAGAGGAGTGTATGAACAATTTTTTTATTCAACGCGGTATCAACCATACTGCTTACTTTTTAAGAACCCTTTTCAAGTAATGACCTGTAAAACTCTTTGTATTTTTCACTATATCATACGGAGTGCCTACGGCAACGACTTCTCCACCTTTGTCGCCGCCTTCAGGCCCCAAGTCAATAATCCAATCGCAACTTTTAATAACATCAAGATTATGTTCAATCACTACAATGGTATTTCCTTTCATCACCAAACGATGCAACACATCAAGCAGGCGTTTCACATCTTCAAAATGCAATCCAGTGGTCGGCTCATCTAAAATATACATCGTTTTCCCTGTAGCTCTGCGGGAAAGCTCTGTCGCAAGTTTAATCCTTTGCGCCTCGCCACCAGAAAGCGTGGTTGCAGACTGGCCTAACTGAATATACCCCAACCCCACATCTTCTAATGTTTTAAGTTTATTTTTAATAGACGGAATATTCTCAAAAAAAGCATGGGCTTCTTCAACCGTCATGGCAAGCACGTCGGAAATATTCTTTCCTTTATAATGCACTTCCAAGACCTGCTGGCTGTAGCGCCGCCCTTTACATTCCTCACACTCCACATAGACATCAGGCAAAAAATGCATTTCAATTTTCACCATTCCATCACCCTGACATGCTTCGCATCTACCTCCTTTCACGTTAAAACTGAACCTACCAGGCGCATACCCGCGTATCTTTGCCTCAGGTGTTGCGGAAAACAAATCACGAATCGGAGTAAAAGCGCCTGTATATGTCGCAGGGTTTGATCGGGGAGTCCTGCCAATAGGCGACTGATCAATCTCAATGACTTTGTCTAAATACTCCAATCCAATAATGGCAGTATGCGCTCCTGGATGATCTTTGCTCCCATGAAAATGTTTTTTTAACGCCTTTGCCAAAATTTCTGCAACAAGGGTTGATTTTCCTGACCCGGACACGCCAGTTACGCACACAAATGTCCCTAAAGGAATATCAACAGTAATATTTTTTAAATTAAATTCCGAAGCGCCGGAAATACGAAGGGTCTTCCCATTTCCCTTTCGATAGGTGCCATGTAGCGGAATCGTCTTTATTCCAGCAATGTATCGTCCGGTGAGCGAATGTTTGTTTTTAGAAATCTCATCAGGAGTGCCTTGGGCGACTACTGATCCGCCATGTTTGCCTGCGCCCGGACCAATGTCAATAACATAGTCACTGGTTCGTATCGTATCTTCATCATGTTCAACAACAATCACAGTATTGCCCAAATCGCGAAGATTCTTCAGTGTTGCAATCAATTTATCATTATCGCGCTGATGAAGCCCAATTGACGGCTCGTCTAAAATATAAATCACGCCAGTCAACCCTGATCCAATTTGGGTTGCCAAACGTATACGCTGGGCCTCGCCGCCAGATAATGTTGTCGCGGCACGATCCAAAGTCAAATAGGAAACGCCGACATTATCCAAAAAAGACAGCCGGGCAACAATCTCTTTCAACACCTGTTTTGCAATTTCACTTTGCTTGGTAGTCAATCGCTCTTTCACTAATTCATGCTCATTGTCAGACGATAATCCTTGAAATAACGATACACATATATCAATAGGAAGCGTTACGACATCAGGCAGTGCCCAGCCACCTACAGTCACATTCCACACATCTTTGCACAAACGCTTTCCATGACACACAGGACAGTCAACAATCCTCATGTATGTTTCTATTTCACGCCGGATATAATCAGAGTCCGTCTCTTGATAGCGACGCTTGAGGTTGGGGATCACACCCTCAAACGATGTTTCATATTCTCCTCGAAACTTCTCTGATGAAACCCCGATTTGATATGATTCAACGCCTGTCCCATACAAAATAATTTTAATATGTTCTTGAGTAATATCTTTTAACGGAGTATGAACAGTAAATCCATACTGGCGGCCGACTGCCTCAAGCATACGAATATACCATGTTTGGTTGCTCACAGTGCGGGACCATGGTCGAATAGCCCCTTCCGCAATAGTCAATCTTTTATTTGGCAAAACCAGTTCCTCGTCAACTTCAAGTTTTGTTCCAAGTCCAGTACATTCAGGGCACGCGCCGTGCGGACTGTTAAATGAAAAATGGCGCGGTTCCAACAACGGCAAATTCACTCCGCACACAGGGCACGAAAACTGCTGACTGAACACATATTCCTCTCCTGTATCAGTATTCAAAACAATGACCAATCCATCCCCCAAATCAAGAGCAATCTCAAGCGAGTCAGTCAATCGAACACGCTCTGTTTCTTTACTGATCATGATACGATCAACAATCACCTCAATGGAATGTTTTTTCTTGGGATCAATTTTTTTATCCTCTGCCTCTTCCAATAACAGGAGTTCTCCATCAAGGCGCACCCGCGCATAACCAGATTTTTTTAATTCTTCAAACACCTTTCGATGCTCGCCTTTTTGTTCTTTAATCAATGGAGCGGCAAGCGCGATTGAAGTTTTTTGGGGCAGTGCAAGAACATGCTCAACAATCTGATCAATGGTCTGCTTTTCAACAAGCCGACCGCATTGCGGGCAATGAGGAATCCCGACACGCGCGTACAATAAGCGAAGATAATCGTAAATTTCTGTGACTGTACCAACGGTTGAACGCGGATTATGGGATGCTGATTTTTGGTCAATGGCAATAGCAGGGGACAACCCATCAATCTGATCTACGTCCGGCTTATCCATTAACCCCAAAAACTGCCGTGCGTACACAGAGAGTGACTCAACATACCTCCGCTGTCCTTCAGCATAAATCGTATCAAACGCAAGAGAAGATTTCCCTGATCCAGAAAGTCCGGTAATAACAACTAATTTATTGCGCGGAATATCAACGGAAATATTTTTTAAATTATGCACCCGCGCGCCTTTGATTGAAATATAATCTTGCATATCTTTTTCCCCCTCTCCTTTACAGGGAGCGTCCGCCAGCTGGCGGAGTGGTGATGTATGGCCCTCAATACGGTTTCTGATTATACTCTTTTTTGCCTTTTCCAACAAGCCCTTATATATTATAAGTATAAAAAAAGCCGCTCGGGATCCCGAGACAGCTACAAGAGAGTGGCATTGGAACTCGCATCGTCATCGACTACTTCCAACGGAAGCTTGTTCCCTAAGATGGCGCATGCGCGCTTGAATGCGCTGCCGCTCCAATCCTCGGAACACTTCCTCAGCAACCGTTGTGCGTTGCCGAGGAACCAAGCTCCGCCGAAAGAGTCGCCGCAGAGCATCAAGAATGCGACTCTTCATTGCGAGTACTCCTCTCTCTGGTTTGTTAATCAACAATATACTGAAATTCAATAAAAAAGTCAATATGTTACCTGACATAAGTAAAATTTCGACATCTCCAGGCGTGTATATATTCAAAAATGAAACCGCCATCTTATACATTGGCAAAGCAAAAAACCTTAAAAAAAGGGTGAGTTCGTATTGGCAAAACATACAAAACCTTAAAGAACACAAACGCCAGATGATATCAAAAATCACGAACATCGAAACCATTGTTACAACCAATGAAACCGAGGCATTGATATTGGAATCTATCCTCATTAAAAAACATCAGCCAGCGCATAACATCATACTAAAAGACGATAAAAGCCACGCATACATAAAAATAACGCAAAAAACAGAATGGCCTACTGTAACCATTGTCCGCAGGCCGACTTCCACACGCACGGCGCGGTATTTCGGTCCTTACCTTTCAACCTACGCCATTCATATCGCACTTCGCGCGCTAAAACATATCTTTCCTTACAGAACAAAAGAAAAAGGATCTTCACGTCCATGTCTTCAGTATTACATGAAACGATGCACAGAACCCTGCGTGCACACACAAGAGGCGGAACAAAACAGTCATCTTAAAAAAGAATATCACGAAATCATCAATGCCATCATTTCGATTTTACAAGGGGATACTGATAACGCGTTACGATTGTTTATTCAAAAAATGGAATACGCAAGCTCTCAAAAAGAATATGAATCAGCCGGGAAGTGGCGCGATCGCATTCACGCGCTCAAGGCATTAGAGCCCACTCAACAATCAATCATTCAACAAAAAAAGGTAAGCCAAGATGCTATCAGTTTTGTGCGCGATGATGAACATGATCAGGTCGCAGTAACTCTTTTAAAAATTCGACAGGGGAATGTGATTGAAAAATTTCAATTCATACTCACCCACACGCGATATGATTCTCTCCCTGATATTGAAGCGTCATTTTTATCACAATACTACACTCACGCCCCTGACCTGCCACGCGAAATCATTCTCCCCTATATTCCGTCTCTATCACAGTCAGCGCTATCTGCAGTGTGTGGCGTTGACGTTACTTTTTCAGTTCCAATAAAGGGAAAAAAACGAAAACTCCTTACACTGGCAGAAAAAAATGCATGCGAATATCTCACACAATCACGGCCTGACTGGGAGCAGTATCAACCATTGAAAAATCACACCAGCGTACTGAAAGAGCTAAAGAAGGACATGGCTCTTCCTATCATTCCTCACAGAATTGAATGTTATGACATTTCAAATATCCAAGGAACGTATCCAGTTGCTTCGATGGTTGTGTTTATTGATGGCATACCTGCAAAAAACGAATATAGAAAATTCTCTATCAAAACAGTGAAAGGATCAAATGATTTTGCTATGATAAAAGAAGTGCTCATACGCCGCTTTGCGCATCATCACAAACCTATCACAAATCATAACGAATGTCTCACGCAAAAGATGATCTGGCCCAAGCCGGACTTGGTTATTATTGATGGGGGAAAGGGGCAATTATCATCAGCCATAAGCGTATGGCATGCGTTACATTTAGATATCCCAATTATTGCATTGGCAAAAAAACAAGAAGATATTTTTTTACCAACATGGAGAGAGGGGAGACCCCAATCCCCTTTCACATTAAAAAAGTTATCCACAGGCACCACAAAACTCCATATTTTGCAATATATTCGTGATGAAGCGCATCGGTTCGCTATCCAATATTACAGAAAAAAACATACAACATCACTCTCCCCTTCTCTCTTGGATTCAATCCCAGGTATCGGTCCAAAGCGTAAAAAAAAGTTGTTCAAAATATTTGGCGATATTAGTGGCATTAAAAATGCGACTGATGATGAACTCTCCCCTATTCTTGGGAAACAATTAACACAGCAGTTCCGGGAATATTTATAAGGCAATCCTAATCTACACATGACATCCGAATCTACGAATCGTAGTATACGTTCATAAAATATCATCCACGCATTTAATCCTATGCAAAACAAAACCATCACAGAAAAACGTACAGAACAAAAAATAACTCGCCGCGAAAAAAAGAAAAAAATCAAAATGATTGTATCTGGATCATCTGTAAAAAAACTCGCGAAACTGCGGATAAAAAAATAAATCTGGGAATGCGCCTTTCTTTCGCATTTCCAGATTCCAGTATAGAGAACAAGATAAGCCGATACTCCGGCTCACTCGACGACCACCTGATAGTTGCCAAGAAATGTTTTGTACCACTCAGTGCCCTCTGGATTATTGATCCGTTCGAGTGCCCAATGTGCGACCTCGCGCGGATCCACGAGAGTATCTGTCACGCGCGTTCCAGGTCCGAGCTTGGAGAGATCAGTACCCTCAACCAGGCCGAGCGTGGCCATGGATATCGTAAAACCTACCCCTCGTTCATGTCCTGACACCAGGCAATGGTGCATTGCCAACTTCGCAAGCGAGTACTCGAACTGCCCAGGAAAAAACGGCAATACCGTGCCTGCCACTGAGCCAGCCAAGTACAGATAATGCAATGGTAAGAAGCTGGTCAGGCGACATACCGCCTCGTAAATACGGACGGCTGGCGCAAGGTAGCTCAAAACCCTTTCTGCTGAGAAATCTTCTTCCACGCCGCGCCACGTGCCTGATGCGTCTATCACAACACACAATTCACATTGATTGTGCGTGGAATGAATGGCGTCGAAAGCAACGGATGGCTCTGCCACGTCGCCTGCCATCACGTTCACTCTCTTTGAATCAGTAAACACATCGCGCCGCAGTGCCGTTAATCGGCAACTGTCGCGTGAACACAGAGTCACACGACTCGCTGAGAAGTATTCAGCGATCATTCTGCTCACTGCCAACCCAACATTACCGTAGGGACCGAAAACCACGAACGTGATTCGGTCTTTTCTGACATCAGCCATGGATTTCTCCTAAAACGTCAGTTTGGGATCAATGGTGATTTTTGATATGAACTGGGTTGTTGCTGGCATAGTAACCAGATTATACACAACACGAGCCACATCAATCGGCGCAAGCGCCTCTTTCCATTGATCCTCGGAAAGATCAAAGCCCTGTCGAGCAAGTGGCGTATCCACAAGCCCCGGACACAGAGCAGTTACGCGGATATTATACTGTTTTAGTTCTTTATACAAGGCCTCTGAAAGCCCATTCACAGCAAATTTAGATGACACATAGAGTGTTTCATTTGGAAATCCAACCTCACCGGCAATAGAACTGATATTGATAATAAACCCACTCCCCTGCTGTTTCATTATCGGGACAACGGCCCGACAGCTATAAAACACACTGGAGAGATTCACTTCCATAATCTTTTTCCACTGTTCATCTGTCATTGTTTCAATTGCGCCTTCCACAAACAACCCTTGACTATTAACCAATACATCCACTGAACCATAACGCTCTTTGACTTGAGCAATAAATGTGTTCACATCCTTACTTGACGTTGCGTCAAACGCCCTACCCCAATAACCATGACCAAGTTCTGAAAGAACCTTGTCAACTTCCTCCTGACGCAACCCAGATACGGCAATGGAAAATTCCTTACTTAACATTTGGCTAATCGCGCGACCAATGCCGCCCGTGCCTCCAATAATAATTGCTGTTTTCATAGTATCTGAAGCAATCCGAATCTACGAATACATCCGAATCTACGAATATTCCTAATGACGGCAATTCGCTATATTCGGATTCATTCAGATGTTATTCGTTCCGCCAGCCGACGGATTAGGATCGCATTATAATATAATCCTCTCAACCAATTCATCCGGCATATCAGCAATGAACTGGGAGGGAAGATTCACCATGGTTTTGCCAAAAATAGTTCTTTGCCGCGTATGCGTTAAATACAAATTCTCTTTTGCACGCGTGATTCCAACATAGCACAATCGCCGCTCTTCTTCCAACTCTTCCGGCCTCATCATACTGTTTGAATGAGGCAGTAACCCTTCTTCACACCCGGCAACAAACACTGTTTTAAATTCTAATCCTTTTGCGCTATGAAGCGTCATCAATGTTAGCTGATCCCCTCGCGCATCTTCCCGATCAAGATCAGTCAATAACGCAACCTCTTCCAAAAACAAAGATAGCCCTTGCACACCCTTCTCTTGCCGAAACTTTTTTGCCACTGTTTTAAGCTCTGCGATATTTTCTAATCGTGCCTGATTTTCTGGACTGCCGTCATTAAGCAAAGAAAAATATCCTGTCCTTTTCCCCACAATATCAATAAAATCATCCAGTCCTGTATCTTCTAATCGAACCAGTAAATCTTCTATCATCTCGCCAAAAGCAACTAATTTCTGCGCCCGGGCATCAGACACATCAATAAACTCAACTGCGTTCTTCATTACTTCAATGACAGGCAATCCTCGTGTACGAGAACACTGCCGCACCATTGAAATAGTTTTCGGCCCGATCCCTTCTCCAACCACATCAATTACTCGATCAAAGCTTACAAGATCATCCTGATTATACACAAACCGCAACAGAGCGAGCATATCTTTAATTTCTTTACGATCATAAAACTTTAATCCGCCGATAATGCGATATGGAACCCCGAACGTCAGCAATACTTCTTCAAGTGCGCGGGATTGAGCATTCGTACGATACAACACCACGCTATCCGAAAGAGTAACCCCTGAAAAATCAATATCATATGACCGTTTTTCCCAACCGCGCTCTTGATCTTTTTTAGCGCGTTGTTCCTGCATAATGCGCTCAAGAATTGACATGCCCGCAACCCGCTTCCCGTCATCATATTCATATACAATATCATCAAATGCGCTTTCTTTTTTGCGTTTCTTTCCAAGCGCGTTCAAAATACATTCCCCTTCCCGCCACTCGTCTTCAACTTCAATAATTCTCGGTTTATCACCTGAATGATTTTCAGTCCACAAGGTCTTATCTTTTTGATGCGTATTTTGCTTGATGATAAAATTACCCAAATCCAAGATCGGTTGCGTTGAACGATAATTCTGTTCCAAATAAAATACTTTCACCTTTGGATATTCTTTTTCGAAATTCAAGATATTATGAAAATCCGCTCCGCGCCACCCATAAATTGCCTGCCAGTCATCGCCAACGACAAAAATATTTTGATTCTTTTTCGCCAATAATGAAACCCACCGATACTGAGCAGTATTCGTGTCCTGATACTCATCAATCAGAATATACTGAAACCGATCCTGATAGCGTTCAAGTAGGTCGGGATATGTTTCGAACAGCCCAACAACATTCATAATCAAATCATCAAAATCCATTGCCTGATGACGGCGTAAAATATCCTGATACGATTGATACACCCGAGATGCGATTTCCTCCAAAAACCCGTCTGCTTTGCCTGCATAATCAACAGGGGTCAAGAGTTTATTTTTTGCCGAAGATATCATCCATGCAATATTTTGCGGATTGATTTCTTTGGGAGAGATACCAAGCTCATCCATTGCCTGTTTTATCGCGGCTTTTTGATCGTGCTCATCATAAATCGCATAATCAGGTTTATACCCTAACAATCCTCCCTCTTTCCTTAATATACGAACGCTAATGGAATGAAACGTACCCATTACTGGAAATATCTGCTGATCAAGATCAGTAGTGAATCGAGGCATGCTCCGTACAGGAATACGCAAGAGTTTCACTACACGCTCTCTCATTTCTTGAGCCGCTTTGTTCGTAAATGTTACCGCAAGCACCGAAGATGAGCTCTTTTTCTTTTCAGAAATAATATACGCTATCCGATGCGCAAGCGTGCGAGTTTTACCGCTCCCAGCGCCTGCCAAAACTAAAACAGGCCCGTCCACGTGCTGGACAGCCCGTTGTTGATTCTCATTCAATCCATCAAGAATACTCATATCACACTGTATTATACGATGCGCAGGTAAAAAGACCAACATGTCCAGGTTCAGATACATAGTATCCAGTTAGGTTTGTAAAGTTATGGTGTCTTTTGTAGGCAATCTACCATGTTGCCACTTCATAAAATATTCTTTGGGGGTGAGGTAGTTGAGTGCGGCATGGGGTCTGATTTCATTCCATGTATTCTGCCATTGTTTCAGTCGTGTTTGCATAACGAGGAGATTAGAACAGACAATGCCTTGTAGGTAGAATTCTTTCTCGTCCGAGCCGTGGGAATTTTCCACATATGCATTTTGTTTAGGGGTGCGAGGATAGATGAAGTAATGAGGGATAGTTCGTTCAAGACACGTGGCATGGAAGGATTTAAGGAACTCTGATCCGTTATCCGTCTGTACCGCCCTGATGGTAAAAGGGAAGGTTTCTATGCATTCCTGTAAAAACAGAGAGCCATTTTTTGAGGAGAGCGAGGGATAGTATCGTAACACTCTCTGCTTGGTTAAGACATCAATGGCAGTGAACTGGTAAAGCTTTCTGCCTGCGATAAGATTAACCTGTTTCGTATCAATTTGAACCATATCTCCTGGGTTGGAAACCCTGAATCCTCGCGGAAATCTTGCTTTTGGACGAATAGCGGCTTTCCTTCGTTTAGCAGACACTTTTTTGTTAATCAATCCTTTACGCTTAAAGATTCTACCAACGGTGCTGGCTGAAGTTTTAACACCTTTGTGTTCCATGAGTTTCTGAATTTTGTATTTAGACCAAGCTGGATATTGTTTTTTGAGGGTTACTGCCTCTGATGTTATCTGTTTCGAGGTAGTGGGTTGTCGGAGGTGTTTAGGTTTTCGTGATTGTTGGTTGAGCCCGATTGGACCATAGCAACTGAATTTATACTGCCAGGAGGCAACCGTCTTTCTGGTAAGGCAGAAATGACGCGCGGTTAAAGAGATATTGTTGCCGTGGGTGCGGTGCCAGTCGAGTACCTTTAATGTATGTTTAGCTTGTGCTGTGAGAGGCTGGATTTTGTTTGCCCAACGGGCAATGGAAATCGCGCCTGGGAGGATTGAGCCATAGATAGTCATATGGCTTCCAGAGTATCTGCCTTTCATACGGGTGAACAACCCTTAGGTGGATACTATCATATGAACCAGCGCACAACATTGACTCGTAAACTATTCTCATGGTATAGTAATAGATGATATTTTTGAATGTATGAAATGGCTCTATATAGCACAAATCATTCTATCAGGTCTTCTTGTCGGTTCGATATTGCTTCAATCGCGTGGTGCTGGATTAGGCGAAGTATTCGGAGGAGGTGGAACTGTTTTTAGAACAAAACGCGGGGCTGAAAAAGTCCTGTTTATTGCAACTACCGTCATCGCCGTCCTGTTCGCAGGTAGTGCATTCGCATCACTCTTTCTTGCATAATTCAACTATTACAATAAAAAGAGTACGCCCGAATCTTTAGCAGGCCTCTCTTTAGTATCGTTTTTTCCTCTGATTTTTAGAAAAAATAATAATGCTGGCCCGACCCTTGATCAGCGACTCGTCAGATCGCTCCATAAAAGAAAATTGCCCAGCATTCCACAACTTCGTTATTTAACACGATTTCTTTCGCAAAAAGAAAAGCGTATTTTATATACCACAAGTGTCACCGCCATCATCCTTATTGCGCTTCTTGCTGTTCATATTGTATGGCAAAATACACAAGAAGCTCCTGCTATTGGCGGAAAATACATTGAAGCCATTGTTGGGCAACCAACCTACATCAATCCCCTGTACGCCTCATCAAATGAAGTGGATAGCGACATCTCACATCTGGTGTTTTCCGGACTTTTAAAATATGACGGGGCTTCATTTATCCCCGATCTCGCGGAAAAATACACTATTGCCGATGATCAAAAAACGTATACCATCACACTCCGTTCCGACATCATCTGGCATGACGGCAAATCCGTGACTATCAATGATGTGTTATTCACCATCGCCGCGATCCAAGATCAAAATTATAAAAGTCCGCTATATCCTAATTTTAAAAACGTAAAAATACAACAAATAGATGAGCAGACAATCCAATTTCAATTAGAACAACCCTTTGCTCCGTTTCTCTCCACACTGACTGTTGGTATTCTTCCTGAACACATCTGGAGCTCTATTGATCCAAAGTCAGCGACGCTTGCGCGTATTAACCTTATTAACCCTATCGGAAGCGGCCCGTATCAATTTAAATCTCTTTCCAAAGACAGCAACGGATCAATTAAACAATACACCTTGGAGAGAAACCCGCATTACTATGCAACAGGGCCAATGCTCAAAGACATCACATTCAAATTTTATCCTGACTTCACAAGCGCTGTGAATGCATTAGAAAACAGCAGTACAGATGGATTGAGCTTTCTTCCTCCAAATTTAAAAGGTTCCCTTAAAGGCGCGAACTCCCTTAACTTTCACACCTTGTCCCTCCCCCAATACACTGCTCTCTTTTTCAATCAAAATAATAATGACGCTCTCAAAGATAAAAAAGTGCGAACTGCCATTGCTCACGCAATCAATAAACCCGCACTCGCCAATACCGCAGGATCGGCGCCCATTGAAATTATTGACGCGCCTATTCCTAAAAATGCGATCGGCTACCATGATAGTGTGACGCGCTATGAATTCAACACAGAACGCGCACAGCAACTTTTAATAGAAGCCGGGTGGAAACTTATTTCAAAAGATGAGTATGAAGCAAGTAAAAAAACAGATGAGGACGCTCAAGATGAAGAAAATAAAAACACGATTTCATCAGACACCGCTCCGCAACTGCCGGACGACATTTCATCCTATCGCATAAAACAAGGTTCTCTGTTATCTCTCACCATTACTACAGTCGATCAGCCGGAAATGACTGCCCTTGCAAACACCATCCGAACGGATTTACAAAGCGTCGGAATCATTACCTACGTCCGCTTGGTCTCACATAAAAAAATTACATCAGATATTATCAATGTACGCGCGTACGAAGCGCTTCTTTACGGAGAAGTATTAGGACCTGATCCTGACCCGTATCCATTCTGGCATTCATCTCAAATACAATCACCGGGATTAAATCTTTCGCTTTTTTCAAATAAAAAGGCAGACGCGCTCCTTGAAGAAGCGCGAAAAATAATTGATCCGGAAACACGGGGAGAAAAATATAAACAATTTCAAGATATTCTCAATCAAGATATTCCTGCAGTATTTTTATACTCGCCGACATATACATATGTACTTCCTCAAGCAATTAAAGGATTTACTCAAACAAGTATTGCAACTCCGTCTGACAGGTTTGCGCGTATCGCAGAATGGTATATCAAAACAAAAAGAACATTAAAATAGAGCAAAAATCAAAATGTAAAAAGCTTAACCACATTTTTTTTCATTTTACACTTATCTTTGATTGTGCTTTGCCCTCATGGCGGAACTGGTAGACGCGCTAGCTTCAGGTGCTAGTGAGCGCAAGCTCATAGAGGTTCGAGTCCTCTTGAGGGCAAAATTCCACTCATGTACTTCGTCTCGAGACACCTTTCTAAAGGTATTTTAAGACGAAACACATGTTTCTTTATCATTGGACAGGCAAGTATGTTTGCGGAGAAATCCGCACACAAACGGCTTCCTGACTAATGATCATCTATTATTATTTTTATAATAAATGGAACGATAGGATACCCGTATCGAGAATCTTACATCTCTATTTATTATAAACAGTATTATTTTCTATGGTTCCAACAGAACCAGCGCGGACACAAGCGTATCCGCGCACCCATCGCAGGCCGATCACTCGCGGCAGGCGAGCGCCCGGAATTGGAGGCGGAAGAAACGGCAGAACAAACCGTAGCGCCCCATTCCCGCGATCAACGAGTGCAGAATCGCAACTTCGAGTTATTCCACTGGGAGGACTTGAAGAAGTTGGCAAAAACATGACTGCCTTTGAATATGGCAGAGATATTATTGTTGTAGACCTTGGGCTCATGTTCCCTTCGGAAGATATGCCTGGCATTGATTATGTCGTGCCGGATTATCACTATCTCCAACAACACCAAGATCGCATCAAAGCGCTTGTCATTACGCATGGCCATCTTGACCACATCGGAGCAATCCCTTACCTGCTTACACGTATTGGCACTCCACCTGTGTATGCGACACGGTTAACTGTCGGGCTGATTCAAGAAAAACTTGAAGAGTTCAACCTTACGTCAACTGTGATGGTAAAAGAGTTTCATCCTGATGACACCATCAAGTTAGGCGCGTTTGAACTGTCGTTCTTTCGAGTCAATCACAACATCCCCGATGGAGTCGGCATTGCCATTAAATCCCCGTTAGGCACAATCGTGCATACTGGCGATTTTAAGATTGATTTCACGCCTCGGGACGAACAACCTGCAGAACTCCATAAAATAGCAAAATTAGGAGGAGAAGGCGTGCTGATGCTTATGTCAGATAGCACAAACGCAGAACATCCGGGATCTTCTATCTCGGAACGCGATATTGGCAAAAACCTTGATCATCTGATTGAAGAAGCTCCGGGTCGCGTGATTGTTTCAACCTTTGCCACGTTAGTCAGTCGCGTTCAACAAGTTTTTGACGCGGCAGAACATCATAATCGAAAAGTTGCGATTTCAGGATATTCTCTTGAACGCACAATTGATATTTCAATAAAGCTCGGAGCAATGCATGTTAAACGCGATATGTTCGTTCGCTTGCGAGATATTGATAATTACCCTGATAATAAGGTTATAATCATTTCCACTGGAAGCCAAGGACAAGAAAATTCCGCATTGGGCAGAATGTCGCGAGGCGAACACCGACAGATAAAAATCAAACAAGGTGACACTGTGTTGCTTTCCTCATCGCCCATTCCAGGGAATGAACGCGCTGTGCAAAACCTCATGAATGGACTCTTTCGGCTTGGAGCAAAAGTTATTTACAATAAAATTTTTGATCTCCACACATCAGGACATGGATATCAAAATGATCTTCGGCTCATGCTTGCGCTCACAAAACCAAAATATTTCATGCCGATTCATGGCGAACGCCACATGCTTGAAGCGCACGCAACACTTGCAACAGACATGGGTATTCCACGCGATAATATCTTTATCCTCTCAAATGGCAGTATCCTTGAAATGGCGGCTGGACGAACACGAGAAGTGATCGCGCGCATCTCAAAAACAAGGATCCCCAACACTGCGGTATTAGTGGATGGATTAGGTGTTGGTGATATTGGCGAAGTTGTATTACGCGACCGTCAGGTTATGGCACAAGATGGGATGTTTGTTATTATTGTTACTATCAACCACTCAACTCATGCGCTGATTGGCGATCCGGAAATTATCTCACGCGGATTCATGTACATGAAAGGCAATGACAAACTCATCAAAGAAACCGTTGATAAAGTAAAAGATATCTGCAAAGCGCATACAACAAAAAAAGTGGAAAATTGGTCGCCCTTACGCAACGCCCTTCGTGATGACATCGGCATCCACTTGTTCCAAAAAACCGAACGCAGACCTATGATTCTGCCTGTGGTTATTGAAGTATAACTTACAAATGCCAGTTATCAAATATCTCCGCCAGCTGGCGGATCAAATTTGACATTTGATAACTGAAAACTGATAATAACCCTTACGTGCCATCTATATCCGAATAGTAAATTTGCAGATCTATGCCCCCCTCCACCTCTCAAAAAATATTATTCTCCGGCATGCAACCAACTGGTGAGTTGCATATTGGAAATTACTTAGGAGCGCTCAAAAATTGGGTTGCCCTCCAGCACGAATATGAGTGCTTTTTCACTATTGTTGATTATCATGCAATGACGATCGAATATGACCCAAAAGACATGCCTGAACGGGTAAAAAATCTTATTCTCACTTACCTTTCTACAGGGCTTGATCCTGAAAAGTGCCACATCTTTATCCAATCCCATATTCCGGAACACACTGAACTCGCGTGGATTTTCAACACCATCACCCCACTCGGAGAACTGGAACGCATGACGCAATTCAAGGATAAATCAGATCAGCATCGAAATAATATCAATGCAGGCCTACTCACCTATCCCGTGCTTATGGCGGCAGATATCTTGCTATATAAAACTATCGGCGTACCAGTTGGAGAAGATCAGACCCAGCATGTTGAGTTGTCACGCATTGTGGCTCGCAAATTCAATAAACTATTTGGCAAAACATTTCCCGAGCCCAAAGTCATGCTCACTCCCACTCCACGCATCATGAGTTTGGCAGAACCGGAAAAAAAGATGTCCAAAAGCCGTGGTGAAAAACATTACATTGGCCTGTTTGAAGATCCTGATACTATTCGCAAAAAAATCATGAGTGCTGTAACTGATTCTTCTGCAGGCGCAAAAAAAATGCCTGCGGGCGTGGAAAATCTTTTCACTATCCTTACAGCATGCGGAGCAGAAACATCTCTTGTCGCGAATCTGATGGAACACTATAACGAAAAAACGCTTCAATATAAAGATTTAAAATCCGCCGTGGCAGATACAGTTATTGCCATGGTAGAACCAATCCAAACAAAACGGAAAAATCTTGAACAAAATCCAGGATATGTTACCGAGGTTATCATGAATGGAACAGAAACCGCCCGCGCAATCGCACAACAAACAATAAAAGAGGTAAAACAAAAATGCGGATTGTTGTAATCCCTTCTTCTTTACAAATGCCCGTCCTGATCCGCCACTACCATAGGCATATCCGCCTTTGGCGGAAGCTATCAGAGAGGGGGAGTCGTCATCTCCCTCTCCTTTACAAGGAGAGGGTAGGATGAGGTTACTTTATTCCGGCTCGCCGCCGATGATATCAAGCAATTCATTTACTTTTTCCTGCATCAACTCTTTTGTCTTTGCCTCAACAACCAACCGCACTAATGGTTCGGTATTTGATTGCCTCAACAAAAACCACCAATCATCATACTCTACAACCAACCCGTCTGTTTCATCTTGACGGCCATTGTTATATTTTTCCTTTACTCGCGCAATCACAGCACTGCGATCTTCTACCCTGCGGTTAGTTTCGGGCTGATACGCGTACCGATCCAATCCTTGCGCCAATACCGAAAGCGGTTTCCCCTGCTCGCTCATATACTGCATCAGTACCAACGCAGTTAAAAATCCTGATTCAGAATAAAAATTTTCACGAAAATAAAAATGCCCAGACGCTTCTCCGCCAAACACCGCGTTTTCCGCTTTCATGGTTTCTTTAATAAATGTATGCCCAACGCGCGCGCGGACAGGCCGTCCCCCTGCTTCTGTAATTGTTTCAGGAGCTGTATGCGAGCAGTTCAAACTATATACAACAGCCCCGCCAGCATGAGACCTCAATACAACCTGCGCAACAATTCCCAACACCAAATCATTGCGAATAACAGCACCAGTATCATCAACTACAAACAACCTATCGGCATCAGCATCAAATGCAATGCCTAAATCCGCGTGAACTTCTCTTACTTTTGTAGATAATGGATCTAATGCGCCAGGAGTTAATGGATTTGGATTTCTGCCAGGAAAATTCCCGTCTAATTCTTCAAACAAGGGCACAAACTCTCCCTTTAATCTGGCAAACAACTTTCGCGCAACAACCCCTGCCATACCATTGCCAGTATCAACTACAATCTTTAATGGATTGATTTTTGTGGCAGAAATATGAGAAAAAACAAAATCAATATAATCATCAACAACCTTTTTTTGAGTTCGCGTGCCATGCGCACATTCTTTCCATTCATCTTTAACAATCAACGCTTTAATATCAGGCAGACCAAACACACTGCTGATGAATTTAACACCCTTTGAAAGCATTTTAAATCCATTATACTCTTTCGGGTTGTGAGATGCTGATACCATCATGCCTCCGTCATACTCCCCATGTCCGACAGTAAAATACATCACATCCGCGCTTACAAGCCCGATATCATCAACATCAACACCTTGCGCAAGAATACCAGCAATTGCGGCTTCAAAAAGTTGAGGAGATGAAAGCCGCGTATCCCTACCCATCGCCACCCGAATACCCTCTTCTTTGCCGACCTGCTGTTTAATAAACACCGCAAACGCTTTGCCCATCTTTTCCGCGATTTCCTCGTTGAGTTGGGTAGGATATACCCCCCGCACGTCATACGCCTTAAATATTGATTCATCTAATTGCATAGAAAAAAAAATTCTCTAACCGAGTACCCTTCGGCGACAATCCCCTTTGATTCTAATAAAACTCCTTTAATAAAGCAACCCTCTCGTAAACGAATACGAGAGGGGGTTGCGTAAAGTCAATCACTTACGCTTGTTCTGTGAGATTTTGGTTGTGTCCCTCAATAAGCTTTAGCAACGTGGGCACTTGGTTCATCGGAATCGCCTGTTCAGCATCGCACAGTGGCTTACGAGGATCATTGGGGTCGAACCAACATTCGACCATGACCGCTTCTGGCCGATATCTCAACCCTTCAGCTAAAACTCCCCACACAAGGTCTGTATGACCAGCGATATGAGACGGATCCCAAACCACAGGTGCCCAACACCGTTGGTGAAGTGCGCTGATCCATTCCGCATTCGGCATAAACCGATACAGGGTATGTCGGCTTGATTCGGGTTTATTGACTCCCCGCACGCACAGTAAAACATTGCTGTTGCCCTGCGGTGTGCTTGCCTCTGGAATCAACTCCCCTCTTTCATCCCATTCCATTTCTCCTGCAAGGACGAATTCGGCTCGCGTTATCATGCCATCAATCCCGATATCCCAGGGATGATGCTTCAGCATCACCGTGTATCTATCCTGCTTGCCAAGCGCTTCGAGCAAGGCCTGATTTGATGTCCACGCGCCCACCCAAAGCACAATCGCGCCTTCAAAGCCGACGGACTCTTGCACTGCCCGCACTTGGGCAATGTGCTGTGTATCCATGACTTCGATGAATATAGCTTCAACGTTGTTCTCGCGCGCGGCAGTGAGAAGCCACTCAACGGCCAACACACCAAACCCGCGAAACGAATTGGCTCTGGTTCGTGGCTTCCAGCAACCGCCACGAATCCACATCGCCCCCGTATCTACTATCATCGGAATCAATCGGCCAACGTCCCTCGTTACAGTACACGGTCCTGTGATAAGCCGACACGGCAAACCGCGACCGATTTGATGCTTCCCGATAGTAACACGCCTGGCATCATCAGGATTTGTACATGCCATCCTGACCGCCGACGGCGTAACCCGCGCCACACTTTCGACGCCAGGTAGATTCTCGAAAATATGCGTCGAAAACTCACCAGCGCTCTTTCCGTTACTGTCGAAAACATACACCTCGACGGTAACGAAATGTGTCCCATGAACAACTCTTGCCGTTGCATTGAGTCCCAATGCCTTTGCCTTTTCCACTACGCAGTTGACACGAGCATCGCCCAATCCAATGCCGGTAACCATGTGAACAATCATGAGAATAAACTCCCCTCATAAAAAAGGAACAAAAAACCCGACATCAGTCGGATCTTTTACACTGCGCCACGTATGAAAAGCCGACTGACTACGTCAGGTTAGGAGTGCTAAAGAAAATAGTAATCCATTGGCTTTTCATATAATCGCATCATAACAAAATGAAAATTCATGTCAAGTGCTTTTTGCGCGCAATCAGTATGATATTTTTTCCATTCCACCAATGCGCTTTGTGTCCGTTTTTGCTATACAATGCCGTTTCTACACTCAACCCAGCCTGCTTGACCATGCGCTTTAATTCTCGTAAAGTAAACGCGTAATATGGGAGTTCATGGTTGTTCCAGCGGGTCAAGACAACTCTCATGGAATGATCGCAGAGACGACCCCCTGCGGCGTCTCTCTGTAAACAATCATCATCTTTACCTCGCCGAATGAGACGCGCCAGGGACACGTCTCTACAAAACACATAATACCACCACGATTTTTCTTTTAATGTCAATCGCCATAAATTCCAGTTTGTCATGCACACATACCCGCACGGCTTTAGTACGCGAAATATTTCTGATAATGCTTTTTCTTGGTCTTCCTTGGTCAACATGTGGTTAAAAGACGCAATCGCAAAAACTATATCAAAACTGTTATCATCACATGGCACTTCCCGCATATCAGCAACGCGAAAATCACACTCCGGATACCACTTCTTCGCTTGCTCAATCATACCTACACTTGCGTCAATACCTCTATAGTGTAGAGACGGGGTTAATCCCGTCTCTACAAAAAACGAATACAACCTTCCATTCCCACACCCAACATCCAACACTGACAATTGATGTTTAACAATTGCCACTTGCCTCTGAATAACTTTTTTAAACAGATCAAAATCAACCCAACTTCTATTGCGGGTTTTAGAAAATTGAGCAGCGATTTGGTTATATATTTCTACTACTGACATAAATCAATCCTAATATACGAATTCATCCGAATCTACAAATAACACGCTATAGATACAATATTTACCCCAATATTTACCCCAATCTTTACAGACGAGACATCCCACTCGTATTAGCAGATTAGGATGTATTAGTAGATTAGGATTGCCCTATGCTTATCCACCTTCTCTCCGAAACAATCCATACAAAAAACGATCTCCATGCGGCAAAACGCAAATGGGCGCGTACTTTACATATCCCTATCCCACCCAATCGGGCACTACTGAAGGACTACCATGAACGTATCAAAAAAGGAGAAGTTACGCCAGACCCGCTTTTTTTGCACATGTTAAAACGCCGCACTATCAGAACTATTTCAGGAGTCGCACCCGTCACTGTGCTTACCAAGCCCTTCCCTTGCCCCGGCAGGTGCGTGTACTGCCCTACAGAGCGTGGCATGCCCAAAAGCTACCTCTCTAATGAACCAGCCGCGGCACGCGCGCTTAAACAACAATTTGACCCCTATAAACAAATTGTCATCCGTTTGCACTCATTTTATGAAAATGGGCATCGGCCGGAAAAAATCGAACTTATTGTACTTGGTGGGACATGGTCATTTTACCCACGCCGGTATCAAACATGGTTTATTAAACGTTGTTTTCAGGCAATGAATGATTTTATTTTCCATTATGATACTACGCACTGTACACCATACCGCTCATCCCATAATCAACTACTAAAAGAAACGCATGACATCAACCAAACAGCGCAACACCGATGTGTTGGACTTACTCTTGAGACCCGGCCCGATCATATTACAAAAACAGAAATAAAACGGATGCGCGCCCTTGGCGCGACCCGCGTGCAATTAGGCGTACAATCAACGCATGATGATGTTCTCACCCTTATTAAACGTGACCAAACTCGGGATCAGGTTCGTGATGCAACGCGTTGGCTCAAAGACGCTGGCTTTAAAATCAATTACCATACCATGCCAAACCTTCCAGGGTCAAATCTCCAAAAAGATACCGAGATGTACAACGAACTTTTCCAGCATCCGGATTTTAAACCAGATGAAATGAAAATATACCCCACAGTACTCCCCTCTTTCACGCCCATTATGGAAAAAATGTGGCGCGATGGTATATGGAAACCATACACAGACGATGAATTGATAACCCTTCTTGCGCATGTCAAACATACCATTATCCCACCCTACGTCCGTATTGCCCGACTCATCCGTGATATTCCGGCGACCAGTATTATTGCCGGTTCAAAAATTTCAAATCTGCGCGAGCATATTCAAGCGCACATGCAAAAAAAAGGATTGCTGTGCAAATGTATACGATGCAGAGAGGAGTTGGGAAGAAATCAATCTATTGATTCAAGTAACGCTGAATGTTTCATTGAACCGATTGACACAACCGGCGGGAAAGAATACTTTTTATCGTTTGAGACGTCGTCGTCACCCTCTCCTAAAATAGGAGAGGGTAGGGTGAGGTATGAAAAAATAAATATCCTCCCACCACCCCCTACCCCCTCCTCGGGCAGGAGGGGGGGCGAAAGCCGTATCCTCCACGCATTTCTCCGCCTTCGCCTACCAGATAACATCACCCATCCGTTTATTTCAGAACTTAAAGGATGTGCTATCATACGAGAAGTGCATAGTTATGGTCAACTAACCCCGTTGAACGGCAAAGAGGTGTACACTTCCCAGCATACTGGCTTGGGCAAACAACTCATCCAAAAAGCAGAAAGCATTGCACGAGATCATGGCTACAAAAAAATGGCTGTCATTTCCGGCATTGGAACACGAGAATACTATAAAAAATTAGGATATGAATTAGAAAAAATATATATGATTAAACATATAACTTCATAACAAATATCAATTTTCAGTTGCCAGTTTTCAAATATTTCCGCCAAGTACCATAATTTGAAAACTGAAATTTGATACTTGACATTTGGCAACATACATCATTTTTACTTTTTGTTTTTCATCTTTAATTTTATGTTATACCCTCACATTAGACAACAGGATCCAGAAGTTGCCACTCTATTAGACAAAGAACTCAAACGCCAGCGCGAGGGCCTGGTTATGATTCCTTCAGAAAACTTTGCATCACAAGCAGTGCTGGAAGCCACAGGAACAGTACTCACGAATAAATACGCCGAAGGGTACCCAGGCAAACGATACTACACTGGCAATGAATATATTGATGCAATTGAACAACTCGCCATAGACCGAGCAAAAAAATTATTCAATGCCGAACATGTCAATGTACAGCCCCATTCCGGATCCGGAGCAAATATGGCATGTTACAGCGCAGTGCTTGAGCCAGGTGATACTATTATGGGCATGAATCTTGCGCATGGCGGCCATCTTACGCATGGCAATCCTGTTAATTTTTCAGGGAAAACATACCGATTTATCTCTTATGGAGTGAGCCAAGAAAACGAGCGGATTGATATGGATGAAGTGCGACAATTGGCATTGAAAGAAAAACCTAAAATGATTTTATCAGGCGCAACTGCTTATCCGCGTATCATTGATTTTGAAACATTCGCAAATATTGCCAAGGAAATTAATGCGTATGCCATGGCTGATATTTCGCATATTGTCGGACTCTGCCTTGCAGGCGATCACCCCAATCCTGTCTCATCTCATGATATTGTCATGACAACAACCACCAAAACACTTCGAGGTCCGCGAAGCGCAATTATTCTATCAAGAATCGAAGATCGCTTAAAAACACACTACCACCCTGATAGTGAAAAAACTCTTGCTCAACTTATTGATGCAACTGTGTTTCCTGGCTTACAAGGCGGCCCATTGGAACATATCATCGCGGCAAAAGCAGTGGCATTTGCCGAAGCAGAAAAACCGGAATTTCAAGAATACCAACATCAGATTGTTAAAAATGCTCAAACGCTCGCACAAACACTTATGCATCAAGGGTTGCGGCTTGTGTCCGGCGGGACAGATAATCATCTCATGCTCATTGACTGTACATCACTCGGCATTGGTGGGAAAGACGGCGCAAACGCGCTCGCTGAATGTGGCATCTACACCAACTTTAATATGATCCCATTTGATACGAGAAAACCATTTAATCCGTCAGGCATCCGTCTTGGCACCCCAGCGCTCACATCCCAAGGCATGAAAGAGGAAGAGATGGAAATTATCGCAAATCTCATTGCAGGCGTTCTCCATGATATTCATAACACATCTTTGAAGGAGAAAATAAAAACAAAAGTAGTAGAACTCACACAAGGGTTTCCAATCTATCAGGAACTGTAAAAAATCAGAAATGAAAGTGTAAAAATCAAAATGTAAATAGAGTACGCATACTTTGTATTTTCACATTTTGCATTGTTATGTTGCTTTTTACTTTTTGATTTTTACATTTTATGTACATCATCAACGGTAAAAAAATCGCGTCTGATATTTTGCACGATATCAGGCGCACTATTGTCGAACGCAATGTGACTCCCGGACTTGCGATTATTTTGATTGGCAATGATCCCTCATCAGAGATATATGTAAAAAGAAAAATTCACACAGCAGATAAAGCAGGCATTACCCCGCATCTGTACCGATTCAAAGCAACTGATAGCCAAGATGATATCATAGAATGCATTGATTTTCTCAATAATGACTCTGATATTCACGGCATTATTGTTCAACTCCCACTTCCAGGGCATCTTAATCCTGATACACTTATTCAACGCATTCGTCCGGATAAAGATGCAGACGGATTTCATCCGGAAAATATCAAACACTTAGGAGACCCTTCCTTCCCGCAACCAGTTACCGTGATGAGTGTGGTGGAATGTTTACAAAATGTGCTTAACACCTCACCCCTCCGCCAGCTCGCGGACTCTCCTTATAAAGGAAAGGGAGACGTATCCCCTCTCCAGAGGCGTAAGGATGTGCCGTTATCCGCCGCAATTATGTGCAAATCAGATATTCTGTTTATTCCCCTTGCCACCCTCCTCTCGCGCCAAAACATTAAAGCAGACCATTTTACAGAGCTGAATAAAAAATGTGTGCAGTACGATATTCTTATCATCGCTCTTGGAAAACCTCATATTCTCACAAAAGAATATACAAAAAAAGATGCCATTATTATTGATGTTGGCATTAGTAGAATTGAACATAACGGAACTACGGCAATTAAAGGAGATGCTGATATTGAATCACTAAAAAAGCACGCAGGAGCGATCACTCCAGTACCTGGCGGTGTCGGTCCGGTTACAGTAGCACTTCTCCTTAAAAATACTATGAATAATTGTCTCAATATCACAAAACCGTAGAGACGCCCCCCTGGGGCGTCTCTCTATAACCGCTATCAAAACGATTTATGCGCGACCCCGGATACAGTTGCTCGTATCCGATTTATCATCTTTTTACTCAATAACGAAAGAAACAATTCACTGTATTGAATAATCACAGCATCCCAACTGTACACTTCGCGAATTCGCTCTTGCGCTTTTTTGCGATACCGATTCACAATATCAGGGTTATCGCTCACCCATTGGAGCTTGCGAACCAAATCCTGCGTATCCCCTTCTTCCTGCTCAAATAATATGCACGAGTCCCCTGCGACTTCGCTGTTTGACGGCGTATTCAGCACCAGCACGCAATTTCCATACCCCATCGCTTCTATTAATGCCGGATGAGTTCCTCCGACTTCAGTTGCCTGAATAAACGCATACGCATTTTGCTGTAACACTTTATAATCATTACCAAATACAAATCCAGTAAAATGGATACGTTCGTCATTTGTATCTCGAACGCTTTTTACATATTCTTGCGCATACGGAGCATCTCCAACCATAACCAAAGGCATGTGAGTATAAACGTCTTCAAACGCCTCACGCACCTCAAGCGCGTTATTTTCTGGTTCAAAACGACTGACATACAAAAAATACTTTCCAGCAATTAATCCATATTTTTTCAAAACTTTCGCGTTGTTCTTTCGTCTCACTTCAGCGCCATACGGGATCATGACTGATTCTTTTCCATACCGTTCTTTGTAATAATCCCGAATGGCCTGTGCATCAGTCACAATTGTATTAGGGAAAACCAAAGCCATTTTTTCGCACAATAAAAAATACCACCGCGCCAACCGCCCCCATTTACGCCTTTGCCACTCCAATCCGTCAACATTCAGCACAACCGGCGTGCCAAACATTCGAGGGATCACGGTAAACGGCGCATTCCCCACGTTCACCATTAAAATAACATCTACGCGAAATACCAACGCATGCAATACAGACAACAAAGAGTGTATCCATGTGTCAAAATATTTATTCTTCACTGTTGGCAAATAAATCATTTTTGCGCCTTTATATGAAGTCCGACGATAATCGCCATTATGGGAACGGTTATACACCCGAACATCATACCCCATGCGGACAAACCGAACAGCCGCTTGTTCCGCAAACGTCTCAAAACCGCCATACCGGCATGGAATGCCCCGATGGCCCATAATTGCAATACGAATTTTACGTTTTTTATGATGATTCTCTGCCATATTTTGCTGTAATTAACTCTGAATAACAACCGACTATTTTGGCACAATATTTATTAATTGTCAACTCTTTTACTTTCTGTTGAGATGCCCTGCCAAACTGTTCAATAAGATCATCACGACTCATACATTCTTTAAGCGCCATACGAAATTCATCTTTGTTTTCAGGATCAATCAGCCAGCCATTTTTACCATTCTCAACTAATTCAGGCAATGCCCCTCTATGTGATGCGATAATCGGCTTGCCTAATGCCATTGCCTCCAATGCGGACATACCAAAAATTTCGTGTGAAAGAGTTGGCACCACCACAGCCCGTGCATTATGAATCAACTGTTTTAATTCTTGCCCGCTTTTATATCCAACAAATTCAACATTCCGCAGTCCATTCTTTTTTACTTGGTCTTTAAGTTGCGCTCCCATTTCGCCATCGCCCGCAATAATCAACGGCATATCTGGCATTTCTTTCAAAGCATCCAACAACCGATCAACCCCCCTTTCTGGAGACAAACGTCCAAAAAACAACAAATACCCATCCACCCCTGACACACCCCCTCCCCCCTCTCTGAGAGGGGGAACACTGGGCTCCCTCCTTGAGGAGGGACGAAGGGAGGTGTTATTTGTACGCAATTCGTAATCATTCGTGAGTAATTCGTGCATATCCAAGGCATGCGGCAACACCACAATCTTCTCCTCCGGATACCCACCCTCCACCAACATCCGCTTGACAAATTCACTCGGCGCAATCCACACATCAATGCTCTTTTTATACGCACCTATAAGAGCATGGATCGTGGTCTCAATCCCAAGCCAGATTGACCCGACCAACGAATGCTTCATACAACGATGAAAAATCAATTTATTCCACCGATGTTTACGAACTTTTTCACATGGCGCGTTATTGCACCACATAAAATAATTCGGATGAATCAATTTATAATCATGCACTGTTTGCACAATCGGAATGCCTTGTTTTTTTAATTCATATAAAATGGATGGAGAGATATGGTGATGAATTAAATGGATATGCGCGATGTCTGGTTTTTCCTTTTCTATCAATTCCCGAATTTTCCTTCGCGCCCCAAATGAATAGATCATACGAAACGCGATTTTTATTCCTTTCCAGGAAAACGATATTTTTGAAACATCAACATTGCTTACAAAATACGTTGACCACGGCGTTGGTTCGTTTTTTTCATCCTCCATGCTAAAAGGAATCACCGTATGGCCCTGTTTTTCTAATTCCCGCGTCAAAGTAAACACATGTTTTCCAGTGCCGTATTTTGGATAATAAAATTTATCTATTTGTAAAATCTTCATATGTCATCTCATTCGTGAGCCATTCGCCCGCCGATTCGGCGGGTTCGTGAGCTATTTGTGCATAATAAAGCAAACAAAAACCATGTCATTCCCAACCAAAACCCGGTTGTAATCAAATATGCAATCATCAGCACCACCACCCCCATCACAACCGCCGCCCCCTCTCCTTTATAAGATCTTGCCCTAAACTTCACCCCTTCCCACAACAACCACAAAAACACAGCAAAACCGATAATACCTGAATCATGCAACACCGTTAAAAAATAATTCGTCAAATACGGATAAACGCCATAATAATCATACTGCGATGAATCAACATCAGGCACAATCCCTAAAATTTTATAACTACCCGGACCATGACCAATAATCGGCGATTGCGCAATCAATTCAAACGCCTTTTGAGTTGTCGCGACCCGCGGCTCATGCGCCCATGTAGAAGGGTTAAATATACTAATAAATCGTTCGCCGATCTGCCCAACCCATGTAGGCGATGCTATTGCGAGTAGAACCACAATAACCAAAGCGCACACACTGCCTAACCCCACCAAATGCTTATACTCTCCGTATAATACATGCGACATCTTCCCTCCTTGAGGAGGGAGGGAGGGAGGTGTCGTCGTCCCCCTCTCCTTTACAAGGAGAGGGGGGGGGTGAGGTATTCGCCCACCGATTCGGCGGGTTCGTGCCCCATTCGTGCCCCGCAACACAAACACACCAACTACACTCGCAACAATCACCGCGATCCATGCAGCACGCACACCGGAGATGATTACTGCAATACCAAAAACCATACCTAATACCCCATACACTGCACGCGTTTTTTTCGACTGCGCGCCTGCCATCAAAACAACACTCATCATCAATGGAATTGCCATAAACGCGCCATACCAGTCCGCTTCAACAAATGTGCCGTACGGCCTACCAAATTGCAAAATCTGCGCGTGAAACACCTCTCCCCAGCGCACAACTATGCCAGTTGTTTTTTGAAGATAAAACGCAAACACTTGCCAAAACCCGATTAACGCCTCAACAACGCTTGATATTAAAAAGATATTCAGCAAACGTTTCCATTCTGTGGATGTTTTGACAAAATATCGAACACACCAAAACAGCAGGGTAAGTAACACCTGCAATACCCAAATTTTTATGCTGAACATTTTATCAGGCGAAACCAAAATCGCAACCGCCTGCACTGACAAAAACGCAATCAACGCCTTGTCCAACCCAGACACACCCCCTACCCCCTCTCGAGAGGGGATTCGACGGCTCCTTCCTTGAGGAAGGTGCCCCGAAGGGGCGGAAGGTGTTATTCTCTTGCTTATAAATTCCCAAACCATCCTCACAACCAACACTCCAATCAAAAAATGATACCCGCGCCCACGCCAGTTGCCAAAATAAATTGAAAACTGCTCTGCTTCTAAAAACAGCGACGGCACTAATAGATACATCAGCCACATTGGTTTGATAAACAGTGTGGCGGAAATAACAACCAACACAAAAACAATAAGAGCTGTTTTCCCTCCTATCAATACAACTCCTCCAGACGCGACCAACCCTATAGCAATCCACTGCCAATATATTTTAAAAAATGAAGACATATTTTGTATGTAGAGACGTCCCGATGGGACGTCTCCGACAAGACGTGGCACCGCCACGTCTCTACACCCCCTACATCCTCTCGAAAGGAAGGATTGAGGAGGCCATGTAAAACAAAATATTATACAATAAAAAAATAAACCCGTCAACTGTAATACTGAACGTTTTCAGCACACAGTTGAACGGGTTGATGTGAGAGATGACGTTGCGTCATTCTCGCTTAAAGAATCCGTACTCCAGCTTGCCCGCGACACTGCGGTTGGAGATCATCCAATCCGCCGCGCCGAAGATGCGGAAGTACGGCACCGGTTTATCCGGATCGCCGTGGAGGAGGAGCCAGTACAGCACTTGGCCGCTACCCTTTTGGTAGACGACAAAGTTTGCTCCTTCCCCAACTCGGGTGGCGGGGTCAATCTCGAGCCCCCCGCGCAAATACTTCGTCTCGATGGGCTCGCCGGTGATTCCGGAGGTCTTGACGACCATCCGGTCACCAGGGAACCATGAAACGATCCCTGCCGGGGTCGTCGCGGTCTGCTTGCCGTCGGGTCCGGCAATCCGGAGCCCGACAGAGACACCGGCCGCGATGACGGATTCGATCTCAGCCCGAGATGCCGCGGGGGCACCAAATGCGGAATCCTTCCGCCATTGGCCATAGCTCCTGGTGTCCATGCCGTCGGATGACGACACGAACACCGACGTGGTTTCTGTCCCGAAAGTTTTTTCGAATCCGGCAAGCTCAGCGGCGTCGTTGTCTCCAACGATGACGCCACCTCCCCCACCGGATCCGTCGCTGTTGTCCCCGCCGGATCCGCCGTCGTCAATCGGCGGGGCGGACGGCGTGTCCGCTCCGGGCCAACATCCGGCCAGCCCGACGACGAACGTGAACATGAGCGCGAGAATCCTTACTTTCACGACACACCCTTTCATTCGTGAGAGTTAGTCAAGGGGGTTGCGAACCCTTCCACCCCACCGACATTCGCGAAACGTATCGCACCGATCTTCGTTACCGAATCCCGGTTCAACCACGCTTGCGATCCGTCTTTGAGGTAGAATCGAAAGTTCCCGACCCCTCCTCGCGGGACGATATCGGCAGTCGTCGCTGACAGTTTCCCGTCAACTCCGACTGCGAATGTCGCAGGGATGAGGGTTGGGTTAGCGGTCGGATCCGCCTTCCACATCACCTCAACCTGCAAAACCTCGGACATCGCGACGTTCTTGCCCAGATTGCCGGCCCCAGTGATCCCTGCAATCTGCCATTTTCCGCCGATGTCCTCGATAGTGGCACCTCCAGTAGGAGGATTGGGAGTTCCTCCGCCCCCATCTGCCGCGTAAAGCAGATCGAGGGCGCCTTGGATCAGCTCCCAGCGGAATCCGGAAACAGGAGTTACAGGCGTAGGGACGATCACCCCATTCGCCCACGCCATAGACACAGTGATCGTAGCGTCCACTTTGGGGAGAGTAACCCACTCCCCTGTGGCCACCGTGATCACGCCAGCGTCGTCGCGTGTGCCGAGTACCCGAACCCGAATTTTCGCATCTAGAATCGCCGAGAGCGTGGGACACGGTCGCGCTCGCGACCAACGTGTCCGCGTTTCCGCCGGCGGTAACCGTCGCGACAGGAACCTCAACCTCGAACTCGAGGATGAAGATTTTCCCGTCAACGCCAGTACCAACGACTGGTTGGATCGGCGCCGTAGGGAAGTCGAACGAACCGTCCACCTTCTCTGCGACCACCAACCCTTCCATCATCGGAAGAAAAGCGCGTTGCGGGATTACGGCTTTCGGAAGCCCATCCCGAGTCGCCATACGAACAATCCCGGTCAGTGACCGGTTGTCCATGTCGGCGACATTGACGATATAGGAACGGTCGAGGGGGCGAGCGACTGTAATCAGCTCGCCGATGCTCGCCTCTGATTGTGCCGATTGGCGAACATTCGCGTTGTCAAACCAACGCGTTGTCGCCTTGACTTTCGTAGGCCGCGCAGGCGGTGCCGCAAGCGCACCACTCTGCATGAGCGACGCAATCTGCTCAACGCTCTTGGTGTCTACCTTGAGCGTGAGCGGACCGGTCGGCACTTCGGTGTTGTCAATGTCAGAGTCGGGCCAGCACCCGGCCAGCCCGACGACGAATACGAGCGCCAATCCGAGATATGAGAAACGTCTCATCGCCGTGACTCCTTACCGCCGGGTGAAGACCCGGAAACCGAACGAGAATTCCGGATCGAGTTCCTCTCCCTTCAGGTTCTTCCCGATGACACCAACCCCAATCGAGGGCTGAATGCACCAGTTTGAACCTTCGGGTCGAAACACGATTATTGTCTGTGGACCGACGTGCCAGTGTCGAGCGGTGGAAACCGCCGACTTGCCCTTGGACATTACTGAGGCGTTGGATGCCTCGAATGTGCCAAGGATTTTAGCGCGTACAGACCCGCCGCCGAACTCGACACCAGTGCCGACGCTCAAGCCATCGAGACGGTATCGTCCGTCAGGGGAGTTCAATCCCCATCCGAACGTATACCCACCGTCAATGACGACATCAATCGGCCATTCCGTAGGTATCGAGAGTTCGCCGCCCAGCGTACCGTGGTACGCGTTCTTCGGCGAAGCGAAAATCCGTAACGACGTCGCGAACGCGCCATAGGAGAACCCGACTCGCGGGATCACCGCGATGTCGGACTTCTGGCGCGTCACCTCCTGTAGAGGTTGAAACGCGCCGACGGCGAGCGAACCGGAGAAACCACTTTCCTGCTTCGTACCGAGAAAGACACCCGACACGAACGATTGCTCGTCGTACGGGGTTTGCTCGGTCGAGAACAGGAATCCGGCGTAATCGCCGGCGAACCCCGAGACCGGCGCTCCGAGGAGCGCCACGAGAGCGAGAAGGATCCCCTTTATCATGGGAAATTGCTCCTTGTGACGGCGCGCGAAGCGCCTTGTTACGAAAAAAACGAAATTGTCAATGAAACAATCCCTGCTTTCCGTTTTACAAACACGGTTCTGCAGAGATATACAATGGCACATTACCAATATGCGATTGTATATTCCTGCACATTTGCATCCCCCCAATAACACCTCCCCCAACCCCTCCTCAAGGAGGGAGTGCGGACGACATCCCCTCTTGAGAGGGGATACAGGGGTGTGTTACACATCCCCCATCACCCGAATCCGCACTGCCTCATTCATATCAGCACGTTTTCGCGCGCGCACGACAATAAACCCACCGCTTACACACAACCCAATAATCACTCCTGCAATAGCATTCAAAATAACATTTGGTTTTATAGGGAAACGAGAAACAACAGCTCCGTCAATCTCGCGCAACTGCACATTTTCCCCTGCTCCGTGATATTCACTTGCCTTTGTTTGCAATGCAGTTGATGCCGCTTTTACAATATTGCGCGCCTGCTCAACACTAATGTGATACACAAACAATTCAATAATTGCTGTTTCCGGAACCTGCCGCGCTTCAATGGTCTTATTCCACTTTTTTCTCCGTGCATCAAGATCAGAACCATAATCATCTCGCACCTGAAACCCTGAACTCACAACCTTTTCCATAAAAGAATCAGAATGCACAATTTGGGTAATCAATTGAGCTATTTTTTCCGCTCCGCGAGAAGATGTATACGGGTCAACAACGCTGTCTGATTTTTGAATCACAAGAAGCCGAACCGTTGAGCTATATTTCAGTGGCTGAATAAGCGTAATACCAACCACGAGCAACGCAAAAAGCATTGTGCCAAGCACAAGCATTCCCCAACTCGATACAAGCGGTTTTATCACATCTTGCACACTAAAAAGACGATTGTTCATATCACAAAATAGGGCTAAATTACGAACTCGGCATAATACTATATAGCCCTAATTTTGTCAATGTTTGTATACCCTCACCCTCGTCACTTCACCTCGAGCTACGGACAGGGCAAGCACTACTCTCTCCTTATAAAAAACCACCCCGTCTCTCCTGCGGAGAGCCACCCCTCCTTGTAAAGGAGGGGGTACCGACACGACCTATACTAATCATTGCCACCAGGGCGCATAAGATAGCGAGGAATCAAGCGAGGCGAACGCTCGGCTGACATATTTGGATATAGCCCTTTTCGCTTTGAAATGGCTAAAGAAAAACCTTTTATGCCATCAATCTGGGCGCGCCAAAATGCCCCAATACGGGAAGAAAATGTGTATCGCAAGGCAAAAATAGCCCAAATTAACGCAATCCATAAGCCAAACCGCCATACATCCCCCTTTCCCATATTCTTGACCAAAACCCACCATACATTGCGCATGGAATGATACACGCTAAATGAACTTCCCACAGATGTTGAGCCAGACCACTCATGATACACAATAGCATTCACAGCCGTGCATACCCCAAACCCTGCACGACGAGCGCGCCAGCCCAAATCAACATCTTCGTTATAACAAAAAAAGTCAGGATCGAAATAATATCCATCAATAGTATACAATTTCTCTAATATAGTGCGACTGTACAGCGCCGCGCCACCGCTTGGACAAAAAATGTGTTCATCTTGTGATTTTCTCAAAAATGGGAACCATCCGCGATTGAGTTGCATGCCCATGGATTCAGTGTGATGCGGATACTTAAGCCCGACCAACCGAGGAGCAACCATATCAACTTCTGCAGAGCCAGCTGATTGAACCATTTCGGATACTGCACTTTTTTCAAGCACGGCATCATTATTCAATACCAGCACATACTCAACATCTGTATTTTTGAATGATTCAACAATCCCAGTATTCATACCGCCTGCATATCCAAGGTTCTTTTCATTTTGAACCACAAAACATGGTGCGTGCGTATATGCCGTATTGTTGAGTACGTCAAAATCACTCCCAGGCGTGCCATTACACACCACTACAACCTGAAAATTTTCATACTCCATTTCCATACACGATTTTAAACACCACAATGTGTCTTTGATATCGTGAAAATGAAGGATAACTATGGAAACCATTGGCTGAATATCTGATTGCATATCGCCCCATCTTTCCATACCCCCCTGAAAAACACAACACCCCGACATCCGCCAGCTGGCGGAGTCGGGGTGAATGCGTCGAGAAGCCACATCTCGGGCTCTTAAAAGATGTCATTGCGAGTCATCCTTTGGGTGACGAAGCAATAGTATTATTATTTTGTTTCCTGTGTGCAGGTCTCCTTTTCAACCACTTTTTCAATCACCACTTTCTTGCCATCGCGAATAATTTCTTCGGTGGTCTTTTCAATAGTACGTTCGCACCGCTTGCTTGATTCAACCACTTTTTTTGTTTCATCTTTCTTTGGTTCGTCTTTCTTTATTTCTGCGGGCTTTACGCCAGGAAGAACATTGATATTAGTTGAATAGGTTAACCCTGATTGCTTACCATACAATGTTACCTGCATGACGTTCGAAATATCAGTTCGCATGAGAGGAAATTCTTTTACATATATATTCGCCACTTTCACATTTCCATTTGCGTCAGCCCATCCGATTTCAGACGCATTGTCAGGATTCGGATAAATTTTACTTGGCGTCTGCGGATACTGCACAGGGTGATAGGGCCCAAATTCAGCAGTCACTTCTTCTCCTGGCCAAAAACCTGATCCATATGCGCTAAAAAAGGTATTGTATCTAACATCATGAGATGATACCCACGCGCTCAACGCTTTCCCTTTTGGTGATTCAATCTGCGAGTCCGCCTGAGACACCACCACTCCGCTGGTTGATGGATATGGTTGATAGGTATAGGTATCCAAAATGTTCAAGTGCTCATCCAACAGATAGACCTGCTGTTTTGCAGTAACAACAACGCGAATACCAGATGATGTCGGGAATGCGGTAACATTTGTTGCCCATCCGCCGCGCTCATTGATTGAAGTAAAATCATCAAGCGCAAGTGTCTGTTTCCCTAATTTATACACTCCCCACCCGTTCACGCCATATACATACGGTTCACTGTCAACGCCTGACATGGCATAGGTATACCCTGACCAGTTTGAAAAATTCACTCCTGTTCCAACCTTGATAAACATATCATCACCAGGCGCATAACTATTTCCAGATTGATCAGCATATGGTTTGCGTAATCGTTTATCGCTTCCGCTTAATGCCTGGCGATGAGTAATTGCGCCATTCTTTTTAATGACCAATGCTTCATCATCGGTTGTTACAACCATGGCTCCGCTTTTCATCTGCGCAACGCCATACGCCGGTTGAACAAAATAATTGCTCAACTGATCAAGTGAGTCGGCTTCATGCAGTGTTATGCCCCGTGTTCCTGCGAACACAATATCGCTCTGCCCTGCGGCATGAACATCATAGGCATGTCCAAAATACACTTTAGAAGCAACCATTTTTGGCGCATTAATATCTGAAATATCAAATTTCAAGATATTCGGGCCGGCGGCGACATACGCTTCAGCTTTTGATCCTTGAGAGCGCGCATACACGCCAACCATAATATTGCCCGGTTGGTTTGCTTCACCGCGTTTAATCAGCTTATTGCCTGAGATCTCCAAGGTTTCAATGCCTTGCTGATTTGAGAGTACAACAATATCGCGGCCATTCACAGTTGTCGCTGACACACCGTGATACACACGCTCTGCGGCACTGCCGCGAGGCGCTGACATGGCGATTGTTGCAAAAACTATGGCAAGTGTCAGAAAACCAACACCTGCAATGCGAATACGTTTATTCATAAATAAGGTATAATCCCGCTTTTATGACTGGATCAGCCATAAAACACCGGTTAATCAACACATTACTCTACTTGAAAGCGCCCTTTTCGTCAATAGAGTAAAAAAGCATTTCCAAGAGAACGTGCAATTATAGCACTTTATAATAAAAAAGTCAACACTCGTAGTGTTATCTTTGCTTAATAGAGCGGAAAAGCACCCCTCTTATATCAAGGGATTAGAGGTACTGTTCATTCTTCTCCATTGTTATTGTCATTCTCTTGTATAATCTTCTCCACCTTGTTTTCAACTGTTTTAAGGTATTTTTTCAACTCTTGCGCTAATTTCACTCCATGCTCAAATTTTGGCAATGCCTGATTAATCTCAATGTCTCCTTTTTCGAATTCCGCCACTAACCCCTCGAGCTCATGATACGCGTGAGAAAAATCAAATTCCTGCAAGTGTTGTTTTGGCATAGTGTTTACTTAAAACTTTACATGACGAATAACTGAATCAAGTGTCCCTTTTGCAAGACGCGTTACCATTGTCTTACCTTCAAACGACGCGTCAAGATCGCAGATTCCTTTCCCATCCACTATAGAAATAGAATACCCTCGCTCCAAAACACTCTGTGGCGATAGAGAGCCCAACAAACGATCTAATGCTCCGACACGCTCTAATGCCATCCGCGCAAATGATCTCATTTTCATAATAAGAAGATATTCGTATTGAGAAACAGCAGAAATAAATGAATACATCCATCGTTCGCACACTTTCAACTGATATGATATGCGAGATGATATGAATGTAACCTGTCGCGCAATAGCGCATCGCATCGCAACAATACTATCACTCATCTCCTGTACAATAACGCTCTTGTCAGGCACGACTCGTTCTGCGGCATGAGAAGGCGTTGAAGCGCGCACATCAGCAACATAATCAGCAAGCGTTGTGTCTCGCTCATGACCAACGCCAACAACCACAGGCACACGCGACGCAATCACCGCGCGCACCACCTCCTCGCTATTGAATACTTGCAAATCCTCCAGTGATCCGCCACCGCGTGTGAGTACTAAAACATCAACCTGCTCATGCGTATTCATATATTCAATCGCATTGACAATCTGTCGGATAGCGCCCGGCCCCTGTACGCCACTGGGATAAAACCGTACCACAACACCGCTCCATCGGTTATTAAGAATACGCATAAAATCACTATACGCCGCGGCATCTTCTGACGTAATCAAGCCAATCCTTTGAGGGAATCGCGGCAGAGACCTCTTTCTTTCTTGAGCAAATAATCCCTCGCGCTCTAATCTTTCGAATAACCTTCGATATGCTTGTTGCAAAGCCCCTTCTCCAATCAACTGCACTTCTTGCACGCGAATATGAAACCCTCCTGTTGTTTTAAATAACTGCGGAACACCGACAACATGAATTTCTTGCCCGTCTTCCAAATCCATTGGCAGTTCATACCCCAAACAAAAACAGAGCAAACGCGAACCCTCGTCTTTGAGTTCAAAATAGACCAACTGGCCATTGCGCGCGCGCCTGAATCCAGTAACCTCTCCTTTTACAACAACCGAGCCCAATTGTTCAAGATAAAGAGAAATTTCCCGCACGCATTCTGATACAGAGTAAATACGCATAATCGAAATGACAAAATCCAAATGACATATACCTTCCCCTTTATCCCCTCATTGTAAAGGAGGGGGGGGTGTCATGTTTCATTATCCCTCACCTTCTTTCCACCCATCCAACAGAGCAATCATTCTCTCTGTCGCCTTCTGAACATTCTTAATGTATTCCTGCGCCTGATCATCGCATGAACAGTCATCTCCCGCCAATAAAAACTCAACATAGCCCTTTATCGCCGTAAGTGGGCTTCGAAGATCATGCCGCCATTCTGATGATGTTTTCATAGTTATTAAATCATAACACGCGTCACCCTAAACTGACAAAAGGATGGCCACACTTTCTTTTTATCTCTGCTCGTGATATTTATTATGTGTCTCTTGTTACCTATGTTACCTATTTTTTGTTTGTAGTTTTTTGTTTCTGTTATTTGTCTCCTCTCTTATGTCTCTTCAAATTGGCATCGTCGGACTTCCCAATGTTGGCAAATCAACACTTTTTCGCGCGTTGACAAAAAAACAAGTCGCTGTGGAAAATTTTCCATTCTGCACCATTGACCCGAATGTTGGCGTTGTTGCCGTTCCGGATGATCGCCTTCAAAAACTTTCAGACATATCTCATTCGGCTCAAATCATTCCAACAACCATCGAATTTGTAGACATCGCCGGACTTGTCAAAGGCGCGCATAAAGGAGAGGGTCTGGGAAATCAATTTCTTTCTCACATCAGAGGGGTTGATGCAATATGCCATGTATTGCGTGATTTTCATAATGACGACATTATTCATGTGGAAGGAAAAGTGGATCCAGAATCAGATCGCGAAACCATCATCACTGAACTTGCAATGGCCGACCTTGCTGTTGTACTGAAACGTATTGATACTCTTGAAGCAAAATCGCGAACCGGAGATAAAGACGCGCTCAAAGAGCTTGAACTATTTCAAACCCTTGAACACATTTTAAACAATAGCACTCCTATTTCATCGCAACCATTCACTGACGACAAACAGATACTCTTAAAACCATATAATCTCCTCACTCTCAAACCGATTATTGAAGTGTATAATAGTGATGAACAACCTGTAGAGACGCCCCCCTTGGGCGTCTCAGACGAAGACGCCCCCCTTGGGCGTCTCTACAACACACGACTTACCATCTGCGCAAAACTTGAGGCAGAACTTTCAGAATTAGATCAAGAAGAAGTCAGTGTCTATCTAAAAGAATTGGGACTCAATGATACGGGATTGAATCGTTTAATCAAAAAAGCATACGAGACCCTCGATCTCATAACATTTTTTACATCAGGCCCCAAAGAAACCAGGGCATGGACAATTAAAAAAGGCGCGCAAGCGCCAGAGGCCGCAGGAGTAATCCATTCTGATTTTGAAAAATATTTTATCCGCGCGGAAGTAATCGCGTATCAGGACTTTATTGAATACAATGGCGAACAAGGCGCAAAAGATTCAGGAAAACTTCGCGTTGAAGGAAAAGAATATGCTGTCTGCGATGGAGATGTTATGCATTTCCGCCATGGAGCATAATCATACGAAATATCAATGACAATTTACAAATACTTTTTTCCATAAATCTCGATAACCGTCAAAAAAAGAGCCGCAATCACTGGCCCGACAATAATGCCGGTAAATCCGAACACCGCAATCCCTCCCAAGGTTGAAAGCAATACCACTAAAGGATTCATTTTTGTTTGTTTCCCAACAAGGATCGGTCTTAAAAAATTATCCACTGTACTGATAATAAAAATCCCAAATAATACTAAAAATATAGCCCCAAACCACTGCCCCTGAATCGCCAAAAACAATGCCACTGGAGCCCATACAAAAGCGGCGCCCACAACTGGAAGTATCGAAAGGATCATCATCACTAATCCCCAAAAAATCGGCGCGGTAATGCCAAGCATCCAAAACACAATTGCGCCAAGCGCACCCTGAACCGCGCCAATTGCGATTGTTCCCAACAACGTCGCCTTGCCTGTCATAATAAACTTATTAAAAAAAGCTCGTTCATCAGAATCGTCTAACGGAGAATAATGAATAATTTTTTTCACCCATCGCTCTCCATCTTTATAAAAATGAAATAGCGCGTACAGCATAATGAATGTCATGCCAACCATGGCGATAACATTTTTCGTCACAATCTGGAGTTGAGAAAAAACAAAACTCGTCGCTCCTCGCACAGCATCAATGACTGATGATTTCCAATCAATGGCTGACAACTGTTGCTGAACAGATTGAGGCAAGATTTCTTCCATGCGTTTTAATGTTGCAAAATCAAACGCGGAAAACCACTGTCCAACCTGCGCTTGCGCGGCGCCATATAACACAAGAGAATCACGAATAAGCAGAATAGCAATAACGCTCAATGGCACAAGAATAAATACAAACAACACAATAATCGAACACAGCGCGGCAAGCCCACGTTTCCCTTTGACCAACGAAACCAACTTCGTATACAGGGGATACGAAAAAACAGCAATAAGAGCTGCGTACAACAACGGTTCGGCAAAAAACCGCAATATCCAGACAAACGCAAGCGACACAATACTAAAAATCATAAAAAAAGAAAATGTTTGAATATGTGTTTTTGTCATAGCGCTTTTGTAAAGATATAAATAATACGAGCAAGGTGCTGATTACTTCTTTGATACCTCATACTATCTGAAGATGCATACTCAAAACCGCACACTTCAATAACCCGCCAAAACAAAGGCCAATCAAACGCATATCCCATCAGCTCAGGCAGTGTCCATACAACAGTGCCGGACTGATCAAGACAGTGGCTTATCTTTTCAATAGCAGATGAATACAGCTCATCCAACTGTCGGTATAGTGATCGAATTGTCTGCTCTGACTCATTCCCTCTCAATGGAGGGCCTAAATAGGGTTCTGACGCAACAGCGCCTATCTCCTTCAACCCTAACGAGTCAAGAGCGTTGATATCTGACTGCACAATTCGCACTACCACATCGGAAATCATTTTTTTCTCTCTCATCCAATCAATATTTCTTTGCGTATCAGCAACGGCTTTTGATGATTGATCCGTGCCGATAACATGCGTATACCCTATCATGAGCGCCTCTTGAAGAATTGTTCCGGACCCGCAAAACGGATCAAGGATAGTTTTAGTATACGGACATTCTGAAAGATTGACCATGATATGAGCAAGTTTCGGCGGAAGCATTCCTGATTGAGCGTCCCGAGCAGGTCGAGAAAAATCACGATCACCATATGCTTCAAATTCCTGAACTGCTTCTGTTTTCCCAACCAATAAAGAATGGCGTGTTGCAAATAAAACAATTTCAGCGCCACGATCTAATAAATGATTTTTTGCAACAACAACAGAAGAAAGTGTTGGCTCGCGCGATACCACAAACCGCAAAGAAATCTCTTTTCGTCTTGCTAATTCTTTTATTGCCATTCCAATCTCTTTTTGTTTTTTTCGTATCCCATATGCCGGCGCGCCTGCATCATATATGCTGATACCCAAAAACACTTTATGGCCATCCTCTGGTAAAACTGTCATAGCAAGGGCGGGAACATCGTCTATCTCCTTCACTTCGTCAATAATAGTTCCAACTTTTACCACGCCAGCCAACCTTCTCATAAGCAATACAGGATCAGGGGCATGAGTTGCATCGCAATCAGCAAACGTCACTGCCGGTGAAACATGAGAAAACACAAAATCAAGCCCATCTCGTCTATTAACTGCTTCAAGCTCAGTCCGAGAAATCTCTGGATGATTCCCTAAAATAAAAAACTTTTTCATATTTTCATAAAAGATACCTTAAGTATACCTAAAAATGGCTTATTATTCAATAAACTCTTGCCAAAATCACAACCCTATGGTAAAGTGATGCCATTCTTTACTATCCATATGGATACTGACGTAAGGTCATATCCATCCTCGCACCAATTGAAAAGCTATCGCTTTTTCGACCAGCGCGGGGTAGTGTGCAAAGAAACCCCACAGCGTTGTTGTTTCTTTGCGTAGAGTATATGACAGAAGAAACAAAGCTCTATGAGCTATTGTATCTTATTCCCGGATCGCTTTCAGAACAAGAAATTGATCCCATTGCCGAGCATATCCGTTTATTAATTACATCTCAACAGGGCGTGCTTGTGCGTGAAGATAAGCCGATGCGCAGAAAACTCGCGTATCCAATTAAGCAGTACTCTCATGGATTTTACACGTTGATATACTTTAACGCCAATCCATCAGCCATAAATGAGTTGAATACCACCTTGATTCATACTACATCAATCTTGCGACATGTATTGATGCAACCATCACGCATGACAGACCTCGCGCCACAGTATTCTCTCACTGACAAACGCACAGAAAAACAAGTAACAACGGAAACGCCTCGCGCCCCTGTCGCACATGATGAACAGCCAACTCTTGCCCAAGATACTACTCAAGAACCTATCCCTGTTCCATCTCGTGAGGATATTCATGACACAGAAACAAAAGAGCCGGAGCAAGAACCTCCTCAAAAATCAACTGACTCGCCAGACGCATCTGAAGAACCAGAACAGAAACCAAAAACACCGAAACGAGATAAAAAATCAAAAATCTCACTCGATGATCTCGATGAAAAACTTGATGAAATCTTAACCAGTGATACTCTTTAAAACGCAGATTTACGCGGACGACACGCGGATAGATGCTCGTAAGAGCGCACAATTCCGCGTCTATCCGGGTTCAATCCGCGTATATCCGTGTACTCTATGGACCTTAATAAAGCAATGATTATCGGCAATGTTACGCGAGACCCCGAAGTCAGAACAACCCCAACCGGTCAGACCGTTGCAAATTTTGGCATTGCAACAAACTTTACATGGACAGACCAGCAAGGTCAGCGCCAGGAAAAAGTTGAATTTCATAACATCGTCGCATGGCGGCGGCTTGCGGAAATCTGCCAGCAATATCTTAAAAAAGGAAGCAAAATCTTTATTGAAGGTCGGCTTGAAACACGCAATTGGGACGACCAAACAACAGGAAAAAAACAATATCGCACTGAAATTATCGCGGAAAACATGATTATGCTTGACCGCGCCGGATCGCAACCTCCTTCCTCATTCGCTCCCCCACAACCACCTGCTCCTCAAGAACAACAATCAGACGGCCAGGTTACTGAAGAAGAAATTAATGTTGAAGATATTCCGTTTTAACTGTAAACCCAAAAAACTGGAGAACCAAAGAATGTTTGTACGCTTTCGTTATATGTTCTTCCGTTCTTACGTTCATCTATCTTTTATCTATGCCATCACCACGCAATCAAAAAAAACAAGAATGTTATTTTGCCGCGAATAATATCACCGACATTGACTACAAAGATGTTGATCTGTTAAAACAGTTCATCTCGTATTACGGCAAAATTATGCCACGCAAATATACCGGCACCTCGCCTAAAATGCAGAGAAAACTTGCAACAGCCATTAAACGCGCACGCGTCATGGCCTTACTTCCGTTTGTCAGACAGTAAGTAACTTTGTAGGTTGTAGGGGGTAGTTTGTAGTTTTTGTTATATCTTATGCTTTCTATTTCTGATCTCAAAAAAGGAACTGTTTTAAAACATTCCAACGAACCGTTCCAAGTACTCTCGTATTCGCACAGCCACATGGGACGTGGCGGGGCCACGGTACGCGTCAAAGTACGCGGTCTTATTTCACAAACAGTATTGGAACTGTCATTTAAAGGAAACGATAAGATAGATTCAGCAGACCTTGCTCGAGCAAAAGCTGATTATCTTTATAAAGATGATCACAACGCATATTTTATGGAGCATGATTCGTACGAACAATTCTCGCTCCCTATTGAACAGGTCAAAGATCAATTGGATTTCTTAAAAGAAGGTGCATGTGTTGATGTCCTCATATTTGAAGGGAAATCAGTTGCCATATCACTTCCCATTAAAATGGAATTTGACGTTGAACAAACAGAACCAGCTGTCAAAGGAGACACTGCGCAAGGATCAGTCACAAAATCTGCGACACTTGAGACAGGAGCAACTATTCAAGTGCCTATTTTTGTCAAAACGGGCGACACCATACGCGTAAACACTGAAACCAGAGAATACGTTGAACGCGTCAATAACTAAAGACACTACAAAAAAGAACGCTATCATGAGCGTTCTTTTTTGTATCCCCCAAAGCGCTGTCCCTACAAAGCAATCTCATCTATTTAGCGCTTGCTTTAAATTTTTCCCACACTTGGGCGCGTATCGTTTCCATCAATTCAGGATGCTCGCGCAGATATGATTTTGCCGTTTCTCTCCCTACGCCAAATTTTTCTTGTTCATAACTATATGAATTCCCTGACTTAGTTACCACGCCCATAGTAACACCAGTATCTAATAAATCGCCTGACATGGAGATGCCTTCATTGTACATAATATCAAATTCCGTTGTTTGAAACGGCGCGGCAACTTTATTTTTAACAATCTTTGCCTTTACCCGATTCCCTATAATTTTTTCTGCTTGTTTAATTTGCGCGGATCTACGCACTTCGATGCGCACTGAAGCATAAAATTTCAACGCCTGTCCGCCAGACGTAACTTCAGGGTTGCCAAAAAACACGCCGATTTGATGCCTGATTTGATTGATAAATACAACAGCAGTATGCGTTTTAGAAACAACGCCGGTTAATTTCCGCAACGCCTGGCTCATCAACCGCGCCTGCAGACCCATGTGCTGATCTCCCATCTCACCTTCAATTTCCGCTTTTGGAACAAGCGCGGCAACAGAATCAATCACAATAATATCAATAGCATTTGAGCGCACTAAATTCTCAACAATTTCAAGCGCCTGCTCGCCGGTATCTGGCTGTGAAATCAACAGTTCGTCAACATTTACGCCAATTTTGCGTGCGTAATCAGGGTCAAGCGCGTGTTCCGCATCAACAAAAGCCGCTATTCCCCCCATCTTTTGCGCTTGCGCAACCACATGCTGGGCAAGTGTTGTTTTTCCCGACGCTTCAGGCCCAAAAATTTCTGTAATTCTTCCGTGCGGAATCCCACCCACGCCCAAAGCCATATCAAGTGACAGACAGCCGGTTGAAATAACATCAACCTCCATGGCCTTTGCTTCGCCAAACCGCATGATAGACCCCTCTCCAAACCGTTCTTTAATTTGCGCAATCGCGGCCTCTGCCGCTTTCACCCGTTCACTCCCCCCTTCTCCTTGTGTTTTTTCTTGTGCCATAAAAATTATTTTAACTACACAATGAATAACATTACCAAATTCCCTCTAAAGTAGCAAATGACTTATACACTATACAATACATACTCCCTTACTCAATTTTTTCAATCAACGGGCGCTCGCTTCCAGTCGCAAAAACATGGCGCTCTACCACTCGCGTGCGAGAATACTTAAACCTTGCTTCAATGCGGATCACATTCACTCCGACCAGAATATCAACGGTTTCTGCAAAACTCCCATCATCTTTCAAAAACACCACTTCTCCATTTATCGTAACGCGAGCGGAAGGGTCAGTTCTTCCGCTCACATGAACAAGGCGTTCTGATACTGTTATAGTATCAGGAGGTGATTCAACGCTCAGTTCCGGAGGGCGAACAATCGCATACAATTGATACGCAATATATGCAACCATTATCAGCACAATAGTCCCAATCACGCCATACCTGATTGTTCTGGGATTGCTTAAAAAGAGCATCGCGCGCTTCCCATACCCTTCGGCATGATGGCGAGGTTGATTATTTTTTATATACCCTTCCCACACGACACATTCATAAGAATACCGTTCCATAATATCATCAGCATTCAATCCCAATGACTCGCTGTATACTTTTAAAAAACTTTTAATATACACTTCTCCCGGGATCTCATCATAGGCGCCTCTTTCAATCGCCTCTAAATAAAAAGAGCGTATGCTGGTACGCCGCGCCATATCATCCAATGAATACCCCAGCCCTTCTCGAATATTCTTCAGTGTCTCGCCAATCGTCCGTTGGGTAACAATTTTCTTTTCAATAAAATCATTCATAATCATCTTCTATACGCTCTTTATCGCGCGTGTCAAAATCCTGCCCATCCTGAACGTCAAATCCTTCAGAAGCGCGCGATGCCACAAAAACTTCGCGCGGACGCGCACCCTCTTGCGGCCCAACCACTCCTTGATCTTCTAATAAATCCAATAATCGCGCGGCTCGAGCATATCCTACGCGTAATCGTCTTTGCAAGAGTGACGCCGATGCCTTGCCTGTTTCAATCACAAGAGTACGAGCTTCTTGGTATAATACATCATCATAATCATCTCCCAGGCCAACCATTCCATTCCCACCACTCACGGTATGTTTTTGAACCACTGCTTCAACATACTGGGGTTGAGCTTTTTGTTTCAAAAAATCAACCACGCGCTTCACCTCTTCTTCAGAAACATACGCGCCTTGAGCGCGTTTTGGCTTTGTCAATTCAGAAGAAATGAATAACATATCTCCACGGCCGAGTAATTTTTCCGCTCCTGACGAATCAATAATCGTACGAGAATCAACGCCAGAGGCAACGGAAAATGCAACGCGGGTTGTAATATTCGCCTTAATAAGGCCAGTAATAACATTAACCGATGGCCTTTGCGTCGCGAGTACAAGGTGAATACCAACAGCACGAGCCATCTGCGCAAGCCGAATAATCATCGCTTCAACCTCGCGCGCCGCGACTGCCATAATATCTGCCAATTCGTCAATCACAACAATAATATAGGGCAATGAATCTTCAGACGAAACTGCTTGATTAAAGCTCTCAATATTCCGCTTGCCCTTCTCTGCCAATACTTCGTATCTGCGTTCCATTTCAGAGACAGTCCACTTTAATGCATTGATTGTTTTTTGAACATCTACAATCACAGGAGTCAACAAATGAGGAATACCATTATACATGGTAAGTTCAACGCGTTTGGGATCCACAAGAATCAAACGTAAATCCTCAGGAGAATTCTGATACAACAAACTGATCAAAGCGGTATTGATGCACACGGATTTCCCTGATCCTGTTGCTCCGGCAACCAATAAATGGGGCATTTTTGTCAGATCGGCGACAAACGCATTTCCGGCAACATCTTGGCCAATAGTAATCGTAAGCGGTGATTTTCTGCGCGCAAACTCACTGCTTTCAAGTACATTGCGCAATGGAACGGTAGCAACGCTTTTATTGGGGATTTCTATGCCCACCAGCGCTTTCCCGGGAATTGGCGCTTCAACGCGAATAGAAAGCGCGGCAAGGGCCAGCGCCAAATCATTTTGCAATGCGGTAATTTGAGATAATTTCACTCCCTCGGCTGGTTTGAGCGTATACTGGGTTACTGTAGGCCCAACATGAACATCAGCCATCTCGACCTGAATTCCGAACGTTTCAAGCGTGCCTTTTATAATTTCACAATTCTTGCGGATATCACCTGATTGAGGGTGAATTTCCGCCCGCTCTAATAAATCTAATGGTATATCAATTTTAGGAAGCCGAATGCGATTCGGCACATCAACCATTCCTATTTTTTGCTTGGAAAATCCTTTATCAGTTGGAAGAGTTGATTGTAAAAATGGCTTTGTTTCGCCATGCTTTTTATCATCAATCAACTGGACACCTTCGCCAAGCGATGACTGCGGCTTTACCCTTTTCAATCGCCGCCAAAACTCCCACGGCTTCAGTAGTGAAGTCAGTGGAGTATTAAACAGCAACACGACGCCAATCACTCCCAACGCACATAAAAAAAGCGCGCTTGCAAAAGACCCCATCAACCGCCGAAACGGGAAACTCATAGCAAACCCAAGATACCCCCCTCCACGGCCCTGATCAATCGCAGGCCAGGCCTGATCCATTGGAATAATTGAATGAAATAATCCGGCAATAGCAAACAATACCAGCAATAATCCCCATGTGTGATATGTGCGCCGATGCGCCTGCTTGCCAATAATCACCAAATACACCACAAGAATCAACAACAGCGGCACGACCCACGCGGCCCAACCAACTAATCCCTCAAGCGCGCTTTTCACCCATATTCCCAGTGTTCCGGCCGCATCCAATAACGACAACGCAAACACAACTGAAATCACCAAAAGTATCACAGCCCAAATAGAGGCCCGCGCCTCTTGAGAAAGCCATGAAATATCCTCTTCTTTTTGATCTGATTTCTTTTTCCCTTTATCTGACGACATATACTAATATGAAAGTAGTATATCGTATAATGATTCCAGAGTCCATCGTTTTTCCGGTACCAAAAGCCCCCGTACTACGGGGGCCACAATACAATAGACAGTATGCTATTCGATATTATTCTTCTATCAGCGCCATTGATTCCGCTCTCTCATTCGCTTTTTGCTGTCGCGTTATTTCAGACGCTTTCAAAACTTCCCGCTCAAGCCGGCCGCTTTTATATCCGGTTCCCGCAGGAATTAACCTGCCGATAATAACATTCTCTTTTAACCCGTTCAAGTTATCAATTTTGCCGGTAATAGCCGCATCAATAAGCACGCGCGCTGTCTCTTGAAACGATGCCGCTGATAAAAACGATGATGTGGCGAGCGCGGCTTTCGTCATCCCCATCAACAGTTCCTGACATGTAGCGCCCTTGCCTCCTTGTTTTTTCACGCGCACATTTTCTTCTTCAACAGCAGTTCGATCAATAACAGATCCCGGTGAAAAACGCGTACCCCCCTCATTCATAATAATAACACGGGAGAAAAGCTGACGAATAATAATTTCAAGATGCTTATCGTTTAAATCCTGGCCCTGTGAAGAATATATTTGCTGAATTTCACGGATAACATACTTTTCCACTGCCCGACGGCCTCGCAAACGATACAACTCATGAAGATCCTGACTGCCTTCAGTGAGCGCATCACCGACGTTCACTAATTCTCCATCCTTCACTAAAATGGAAAAACCTGACGGCACTACATATTCTATTGGCTCACTCTTATCTTGAGGAGAAACAGTTACAATCTTTTGTTTGTCTTTTTCAGTCACCTTTGCCGTCCCTGTCACTTCGGAAAGCAGAGCCCCTTTTCGAATAGCTCGACATTCAAATATTTCTTCAACACGCGGAAGCCCTTGAGTGATATCCTTTCCTGCGACACCGCCGGTATGAAACGTACGCATCGTAAGCTGGGTTCCTGGCTCGCCAATACTCTGTGCCGCGATAATCCCCACCGCTGTCCCCTGTTCAACCAATCTGTTATACCCCAAATCATATCCATAACACTGCTGACATACGCCTCGTCTTGCGCGGCAGGTTAAGAGGGATCGAACAGTAATATGATCCACTTGAGCGGTATCTATTTTCTTTGCGTCAGCGCGTGAAACCAATGCGCCTTTTTCAAGCACCACCTCGCCTGAATCAGCATCCACTACATCTTCAAGAAGAACCCGCCCCATGGCACGATCGCCTAATACCTTTCCAATTTCCTCTGTTTCCTCCTTTCCAAACGTCACGCCTTCATCGCTCTTGCAATCGGTTTCAGTAACCACGACATCCTGTGATACATCAACTAACCGACGAGTTAAATATCCAGCATTTGCAGTGCGAAGAGCGATATCAGTCAATCCTTTCCGCGCGCCATGCGTAGAAATAAAGTACTCCAACACTTCAAACCCTTCTCGAAATGACGACGTAACAGGCAATTCAATCGTGTCTCCTGACGGAGAAGTTACCAATCCCTTCATTCCCATCATCTGAGTTGTCTGCCCCCAAGAACCGCGCGCGCCTGATTCAATCATTGAAAAGACAGGATTTCTATCTTGTTTTCCCAACAATTCGCGCGAAAGAGCCATTACGCGATCTTTCACATGAGCCCATACCTCGATAATACGATCATGCCGTTCTTGAACTGTTAACAACCCCATCGCATACTGCTGATGAATAGTATCAACGTTCTTTTGCGCATCCTCTAACATCTGCTTCTTTTCAGAGAGCACCGGAAGATCGCCCATCCCCCATGACATTCCCGAAACCGTCACATACCGGAATGCCAACTGCATGAGTTCATCTAAAAATTCAGCTGTCTGTTCAAGTCCATACTGTTCAAGACACGAACCGACTAATTTGCGCAATGATTTTTTATCTAACAGCGTGTTAACATATCGCAATTTCTCCGGCAATATTTGGTTAAAAATAATCCTGCCAACCGTTGTCTCATATTTCTCGCCATCCATCATGACATATATGCGCTCTTGAAGATGAACAATTTTTTGATGATATGCAGTAAGCGCTTCTTCCCATGACCCGAAATAATACTTAGGATGATCGCGCGTATCAGCAATCATAGTAGTCATGTAATGAGCGCCCCATACCAAGTCCTGTTGCGGCGTAGTAATCGGATCACCTGTCGCCGGTTTGAGCAAATTCTTCGCCGAAAGCATAAGATTGGCCGCTTCCCATCGCGCCTCTTCTGTTAGAGGGACGTGAACCGCCATCTGGTCGCCATCAAAATCGGCATTAAACGCAGGGCATACCAACGGATGAACTTGGATCGCCTTTCCTTCTATTAAAATGGGCTGAAACGCCTGAATGCCCAAACGATGCAAGGTTGGAGCGCGATTCAACAGCACATACGCCTTTTTCGTACTTTCTTCCAAAATATCCCATACCTCTGACGATCCATTTTCAATATATCTGTTTGCCGAACGGACATTATGAACAATGCCACGCTGGATAAGCTTGCTCATAACAAATGGCTTAAACAATTCAAGCGCCATAATCTTAGGCAACCCACACTGATGAAGCTTCAACCGAGGCCCCACGACAATCACTGAACGGCCTGAATAATCAATACGTTTTCCAAGTAAATTCTGGCGAAATCGGCCTTGCTTTCCTTTTAACAAATCTGCAATGGAACGCAGTACGCGACGCTGTCCGGTTGAAGCAGTAACGGTCTTGCCATGCCGTGCATTATTATCAATCAATGAATCCACCGCTTCTTGCAACATGCGTTTTTCATTGCGCGTAATAACTTCCGGAGCATTCAATTCTAACAACCGTTTCAATCGGTTATTGCGATTAATCACCCGACGATACAAATCATTTAAATCAGAGGTCGCAAACCGGCCGCCATCAAGCTGAACCATTGGCCGCAAATCAGGCGGGATAATCGGCACATGTGTTAAAATCATCCATTCAGGACGAATACCGTTTTTCTTAAAACTCGAAATTAATCGCAACCGACGCATGAATTTTCTCTGTTTCACTGTACTGCCATCTCCTATTTCTTTTTCAAGATCAGCAATTTCTTTTTCAAGATCAATTTTCACAAGAAGCTCATATATCGCTTCCGCGCCAATGCCTGCTTCAAAAATATGGCCATACTTTAAAGAAAGATCCTGATATTCCTGTTCTGATAAAATGGCAAGCACTTGCAATCCTTCAAGTTCTTTACGCGCGGTTTCCACGGCTTTCTCTAAATCAGCAAGCCGTTCAGCATGTTTCTTTTCAAGAACACCAAGCTCCTTTTCATCCACCAAAGCGCCTCCTGCTTGCGCTTTCTGCTGGCTTGCGCGCCATCGGTTTATTTCGACATGCGCTTCACTCTCATACTGTTTTTTCATTGTTTTAAACTCCTGTTTCAACGATTCCATGGTCTGCTCGCGAAGAGCTTCATCTACCTTTGTTACCACAAAACTGGCAAAATACACCACCTTTTCAACTTCTTGCATTGAAAGATTAAGTACCATGCCTATTTTAGAAGGCACTCCTCTGACAAACCAAATATGCGCAACTGGCGCAGCAATTGCAATATGACCCATGCGCTCGCGCCGAACGACTGAACGAGTTACTTCCACTCCGCATTTATCGCACACAATACCTTTATACCGCACACGTTTGTATTTGCCACAATAACACTCGTAGTCCTTCGTTGGACCAAAAATAACTTCTGAAAAAAGGCCTTCCCGTTCCGGTTTTTGCGTGCGATAATTGATTGTCTCCGGTTTGGTCACTTCACCGCGCGACCATTCCAAAATATCGCGAGGAGAGGCGATGCGCAATCGAATCGCATCAAAATCCAACGCAGGCCGATCATAGCCAGAAGAGAAAATCGTTGTCTTGGTGGTTGAAGGTGTAGCCATAAATATATTAAATTCGAAATTCGAAGCACGAAATCCGAAACACGAAATTACAAGTTAAAAACAATAAAATTTTCTATTTCATATATTTGAATTTATTTCGAATTTCGTGCTCCGAATTTATGTTTCTTCTTTTTCTTCTTTTAATTCCGGCACCTCAATTCTGTCTCCGCCTTTCAAAAGCTCGACTTCTAAAGCAAGCCCTTTCAATTCCCTAACAAGCACATTAAATGATTCAGGGATATTCCGTTTTTCAATCTTTTCGCCTTTGATAATAGATTCATACGCCTTTGATCTTCCAGGAACATCATCTGATTTTATCGTTAAAATCTCCTGCAATGTATGCGCCGCGCCATATGCTTCCAATGCCCATACCTCCATTTCACCAAACCGCTGACCGCCAAACTGTGCCTTTCCTCCTAATGGCTGTTGAGTAACCATGGAATAGGGACCAATGGATCGCTGATGAATTTTGTCCTCAACTAAGTGATTCAATTTCAGCATATAGGAAATGCCAACAGTTGTTTTAAAATCAAACGCCATCCCGGTACGCCCATCATATAACTGCACCTTTCCATCTGGGCTAAACCCTGCTTTTTTCAACTCGTCTCTAATAGTTTCCTCATGTACCCCGTTTAACGGAGGCGTCGCAACCTTATACCCAAGCGTATAGGCCGCAAGACCCAAATGCGTTTCCAAAATCTGGCCTAAATTCATACGAGAAGCGACCCCTAATGGATTCAAAATAATATCAACAGGTGTGCCATCTTCCATAAAAGGCATATCTTCAATTGGCACAACACACGAAATGACCCCCTTGTTTCCATGCCGACCGGCCATTTTATCGCCCACCTGTACCTTACGAAGTGAGGCAACTGAAACTTGAATGACTTTCAGCACTCCGGCCTGAAGTTTATCTCCATTATCGCGAGAAAAAATCTTAATATTCACCACTTTCCCATGTTCACCATGCTCAAGGTACAAAGAACTATCCCTGACATCTTTTGCTTTTTCTCCAAAAATAGCGCGAAGTAATTTTTCTTCCGCAGACAATTCCGTTTCGCCTTTAGGGGTAATTTTGCCGACTAAAATATCGCCTGACGCCAGTTCTGCGCCAATACGGATAACACCTTCCTCATCCAAGTCCTTCAACTTCTCTTCACCGACATTCGGAATATCGCGCGTAATCATTTCCGGTCCCAATTTCGTATCCCGAACCTCTATTTGATAATCTTTAATATGAATTGATGTATAGCGATCATGCTCAACAATGCGTTCTGAAATCAGCACAGCATCTTCGTAATTGCCACCTTCCCACGGCATATACGCAACCAATACATTTTGACCAAGGGCCAATTCGCCGTGATCAATAGCCGCGCCATCGCACAAAGGATCACCCTTTTTTACTTTTTGCCCGACATCAACAATCGGCCGCTGATTCATGCATGTTGAAGCATTAGAACGAACAAACTTTCCTAAAGAATACCGAATCTGCTGGCCTTTTTTTGTAACAAGGGTGATGTGACTCCCATCAACTTCAGCAATATCCCCATCGCTTTCCGCAACAATCACATGTCCGGAATCAATAGCCGCGCGCCGTTCCACGCCAGTACCAACAACCGGCGCCTGCGGGTTAACGCACGCAACTGCCTGACGTTGCATGTTTGTTCCCATCAGCGCACGAACAGCATCGTCATGTTCCAAAAACGGGATCAAAGACGTTGCGATACTTACAATTTGATTCGGCGCGACATCAAGGTAATCAATTCTCCATGTATAATCGTATGTCGGTTGTGAATGAACACGCATTTCAGCTTTTTCATTAATAAAATACCCATCCTCGCCAATCGGAGTCGTGGCAGGAGCGGTAACGCCTTTTTCTTCGGTAAACGCGTCAATATAAATAACCTCGCCAGTTACCCGTGCTTTCAACGGGATCGTATCTGCCGGATACGCCGACACCAGCATACGAGCTTGCTCTTCTGAAATGGATTCTCCCGCTTTCACTAAAACCTTTCCCTGAGCATCTTTCATATCCTCACGAACCCGCTCACCCGTTGCGTCTTTCCCATCGTTCTTTGCTTTATTTTTTACTTTCACAAAAGAGGTCTCTATAAATCCATACTCATTCACTCGGGCGTAACTTGCCAAATGCCCTACTAATCCAATATTCGGACCTTCTGGCGTTGCAATCGGACAGATTCTTCCATAATGAGTGCGATGCACATCGCGGACATCAAACCCTGCACGTTCACGCGAAAGCCCGCCAGGCCCCATCGCGGATAATCTTCGTTTATGCTCCAATTCAGCTAATGGATTTGTTTGATCCATAAACTGGGATAATTGCGAAGACATAAAAAATTCTTTCACAACTCCCATAACCGGTCGCGCATTCACCAATTGATTCGGCGTAATGGTGGTAATATCCAATGTGCTCATTCTATCTTTCACAATGCGTTCCATGCGTGAAAATCCAACCCGAAGTTTATTCTGCAACAATTCACCTATCGTGCGAACACGTCGATTACCCAAATGATCAACATCATCAGGTTCTTCTTGAGAATTGTTCAACCGAATCACTTCGCTGATAATCGCCACCAAATCATCTTTGCGCAAAATCCTGTTCTCTTTTGTATTTTCAACCGTCAGACCAAATTTTTGATTCAATTTATACCGCCCGACTTTGCCAAAATCATACCGATCAAAATTAAAAAACATTGCGTAAATCAGTGACTTCGCATTTTCAGGCGTTGCTAAATCACCAGGCCGGATACGCTTATACACTTCTTGCAAAGCAGTATTAATATCATGAGAACTATCTTTCGCAATAGTCGCATCAATGTAACTTGCATCTACCTGGGTATCGGTCTGCTTAAATAATTCCTTTAACTCTTCATTGCTCCCATATCCAAACGCCCGTAAAAGCGATGTAATCGCGACTTTTCTTTTTCTATCAATTTTCACCCAAATAACACCATTGGCATCTGTTTCAATTTCAAGCCATGCGCCTCGATTCGGAATAATTTTTGCTCCGTATACTTTTTTCCCGCGCACATATTCTGATGTAAAAAAAACGCCAGCAGAACGAATAAGCTGGGATACAACAACGCGTTCAATACCATTGATAATAAATGTGCCGCGCGGAGTCATAACAGGAAAATCGCCAAGATAAATCTCCTGCTCCTTCATTTCACCGCTCCGTTTATTATGCAATGTTGTCTTTACGCGCAATGCTGACTCATAGGTAACATTTTTTTCTTTCGCAGTCACCTCGTCAAACTTTGGTTCATCTAATACATACTCCCCAAACTGCAACTCAAGATCGCGACCGATAAAATCAGTAATAGGGTTAAATTCTTCAATCAATTCTTTTAACCCTTCTTTAAAAAACCATGCATATGATGATTTTTGGATTTCAATCAAGTCAGGAAGCGGAGTCGCTTCATGCACTGTTGTAAAATATTTCCGGTCAGCGCGCATCAAATGGGGCATAGAATATACATTAAACAAAAGTCAAAAAACACAAAAATACCCTTTCAACGCAAAAGAGTTATCATTTTAATTGTCTTTCTTTCCTGCTTTGTTGAAGGGCATGGTACCACGGTATTCCACTCCGGCGCAGGCATGCGGCCAGAGAAGAATCAATGTTGCTCGGAAAAAAATGACGGAGAAGGGTCACAACATCTCTCTCCGTATACATAGAAACCATTTAAACTCACCTTTTATCCTACCATCATCACAGACGCCTGTCAAGAAACAACCGTTGTCTATTTGTCAATAGCAATAAAATGGCTTTATAGAGCAAAATTCAACATAAACACCCCATTCTGTGGACAAATAAATATGGTTCAAAAAACCAGTCAAGCGATTTATCCACACAACAAAAATAACTCCTCTACCACGTTCTTGTCATTCCATTTCTGCTTACCGTCGGCTAAAACAATACACTCTTCAGCCCCCTTGCCAGTCAAAGCGATAATATCGCCGGATCGGGCGAATTCAATTGCTTTTTTGATCGCTTTCCTTCTGTCTTCTATTATCCAGTATGTTTCATCTTTCACATGCCGCCCTTTTTCTTTCACTCCACTTTCAATGGCACTCATAATGGACTGCGGATCCTCATCATACGGATCATCGTTACAAATTACAATTGCGTCACAATACGCCGCGGCAAGCTTTCCCATAACCGGTCGTTTTGAATGATCCCGTCCCCCGCCTGTCGCTCCAAAAACCCCAATCAGCCGCGCGCTTGGCACTTTGATTGCGGACAATGTTTCATACACCTGTTCTAATGCCGCCGGGTCGTGGGCATAATCAACAACCACTGTTATGCCATTATGCTCTATCTTTTCCATTCTTCCCGCAACCCGCGTCATTTTTTCTAATGCTTTTTTTCTATCTTCAACTGAAATATCAAGCGCTTCGCCTACGCACCATGCGGCAAGCGCGTTATACACATTCATACGACCAGAAAGAGCAAGGTTCACAGGCATTCCGTTCAGCACGCATTCAATCCCATGAAAATGCATTTCTGTAATCTCGGCTGTACATTTTTTCTCGCACTGATCTTCAGTCGCAAAACAGTGCCCTCCTTTCAAACCGTAACACCACCTGCGCTCAACAGGAATACTTAAAAAGTAATCAGCATGAGGACTGTCGGTATTGATAATGGATGTCGGAATAACATCTTCAAATTGTTTTTTCTTTTTTCGTTTCAGAGTAAAAAAAAGCATCCCTTTTGCTTTTTTATATTGCTCAAAAGATCCATGCGATTCAATATGTTCAGGGGTTAAATTTGTCAATACTCCAATACTGTACTCAATCCCCCAATGCCGATACTGGGAAATCCCTTCTGATGTTGTTTCTATCACAGCGACGCGACACCCCGCTTTCACCATGCGACGCAATAATTTTTGCAAACGGAATCGTCCCTGCATCCCCTGCTTGGTATCATTCACCCATCGTGTATCCGCAATCCTAAACTCAATCGTACTTGTCAATCCAACTTTCACGCCTGCGTGTTCAATCATATCTGCAATCATATGGCATGTGGTTGTTTTCCCGTTTGTGCCGGTTACGCCGATCACAACCAACTCCTGCGATGGGAACCGATACCACACATTCGCGCACACTGCCAAAAACAGGTGATACCACCTAATACACGCGTGAGGAATAATTTTTCGAATACTATAAAACATACGCTGATGACTAATAAACCTATAAACCCACGAACCGATGAACGTATGGACACGTGTTCTTCGATGTATTGGTTTATACATTCTTCACTTGCGTACCATCCCATGCTCTTCCGGCACAAATCCTTGAGGGAATAGCGTAGAATCATCATACCGCGCTCCATCAAAGTGGGCACCTTCTAAATATTTTGAAGAAGAAAAATCACACCCAGAAACATCAACTCCTTCAAAATGAGCACCAAACATGCGCGTTTCGAAAAACTTTGCACCTTGAATGCTGTGCACTTTTCTAAAATCAGCGTCACTGACAACACTCTCCCCAAAGTTGCTCTTACGAAAAACCGCCCCTTGTAAATCTAACCCCGCAAAATCCATACAGGATAATTTTCTGTTTTCAAATATGTTTTTTTGCCAAACTCTGTTCTTTGGATCATATGAAAAAAGACAACCATCTTTCACTCTCAAAAGTAACGAATCATCAAACCCTTCTGGAAATGTTGTATCATCATCAAACAACGCATTTTCCATTTTAGGAATATGAAGGAATATTGCATGAGTAAAATTGGCACCACGAAGATCTGATCGAGACCAATCATGCCCTTCAATTATTGCTCCAACGAATAATGCCCTTTTCAAATCAGCGTCTTGAAATTCCGGAGAATGTAAAGACATGCCTGAAAAATTCGCATCGCACAATCGCGCTCCGGGAAAATATATCTTTTGTAATGTTCGCCCTCTAAAATCAAATCCTGAAAAATCAACGCTTTGAGCAGAATTCTTATCAACCCATGTGTGAAGGACCTCCAATCTTTGCTCCATCCGACTCACCACATTTTCAGCTGATAGTGGTTCCTGCTCTTGTTCTGGGTTATGTATATGTGATTCCGGTGTCATAGAGTATTTTTCAATTAAAAATCAAGCCCGAATTCTTGAGCCCTCTGTTCGTATAAACGTGCTATAAGAGGATTTGCCATATTTCGAATAAAAGCGCCAATCCGGCATCTCCATTCCCATGATTACTGACAAGGGACTCCTCATATTCATCAAACTGCTCAATTGTAAGCGTTCCATTTTTAATTGCCGAAAAAATCTTCCAATCCGCATCTGTGAGTTTATCAGCATTCACGCGCATGAGATCTTCAGAAATATTATGTTGTTCCTGTTATTGTTTCACCAACGCGCGGATATGTTCGCAAAACCCCTCAAATGTTTCCCATAAGCTCTGTTCGCTTTCATGATGAGAAAAAGATTCTATTTCCATAGCGTTGACATACATTTAATAAGCCACTGTGCGGCTTATTAAAAACACCTTAATAATCTCTATATATATATCATATATGAGCGCCCTATTTTTGCAATGTCATCATTGGCACACTTTCCAAAACACTGTACACAAACAATGCCTTTCCCTTTCTCCAACGCGCAGAAAGAGGCCTGACATGTTGCGCGAAGACACAAGGGTTGTGATTGCAATGTTCGTCTTTCTCACCTGCTTTATCATAGGAATTCCTCCGATAGAGGTTATTGCCACGGCCGCGGGCTTCTTAACCAAAGCTCTGCCTGCCTTTCTTATGATATCTCTTGTGCAGATCATTTATGCAGTGGGCATGGTTTTTTCACTCGTAACTCTCCTCAATCATGCTGGAGGAAGGGCTTTCCTCGAACGCTTTAAGATAGGCAAAGAGCTTGTGCGCCTCTTAAAGCATAGAGGGGTATCCAACCACCAAGGTTTGAGATGGTTGTGTTATGAAATAAAATATCACACCATCTTGGCGGTGTACGGATTTCTTCCTCTCACCAAAAAAATCGGCATAGCCCGATGCGTGCTGTACCCAAAGCCATGCGCCATCGGAGCGGTGTGCCTTGGCTCTATTGTCAAGATATATCTGCTCATCTATCCGATACGCTGGGGATGGAAACTCATCAACGGCAACTAACCTCTCTCGCGCAACCGTGAGAGTTCGTTTTTTTCTCATAATAAAAAGCAGGGGAAAACCACCTGCTTTTTATCTTTACAACTTTATTCATTACCACATCATTCTCATCCCATGCCGCCCTATTCTGCCGGCAGGAAACTTCCCAGTATTCTCTTTCATAAACTGTAGCCGCGCATCTGCCTGCGCTTGAGTAATCACTCCTTTGTCAACAAGCGTCTGTAATGATTCTTTCAATTGTTCTTCTTTTTGCGCTTTCAAACGCGTTTGCAAATCAGCATCAACAATTCCTTTCTCTTTGGCAATATCCCACAAGGTTTTCCCTTGCGCCCAGTAGGTTTTCATCTCATCAGATGAAATACCTAACACCGATGCGTGTTGAGCGATCTGCTCTGACCAATGTTGCGCCACAGTGTCAGGATCACCAACACCCATCATTCCCCAGCCACCACGAGCAAATACTGTACTGACTCCGCCTAATGTTAACATTCCCAATAACGGAATAATGAAAAAATACTTCTTCTGCATAGATTCATAGGTTCAAAGACCTGTCCCTAAAGAGGATGTCCTACGCAACATTTTCAGAGACAGGTCTTTTTGTAGCGTTAAAATGTTCAGGATCCTTCACTCTATACTACAATTACAATTCATTCGTTATTTCAGTATGCTATTAAGACACAGTTCTCGACATTTTTGGCGATCTGTTTGTTCTTGAATACAATCGCGTAAACACACCTCATCTTCCGGTTTGATGGGGAATCCCATAAAAAACCCAAAATGGCGATGCACTCCCCTTCGAATCATTGGCATATCCATGGACCCGATAGTACGAATGTCTTTCGCTGTAAACGCATCCGCATTCCCCTCTCCAATGGCCATCACAAACAACCCTTCTATAAGCGGTTCTGACATGCGTGTTTGAAGCGTGCGCACATCAACTTCTTTAACAGTTTGTGGCGTTTGGATGCGAATATATCCATCCCCCACTTCAATGACTCTTCCCACAACCCCTCTCTGCCGGTCATCAACCCCTTGCATCAAAAAGGGCCGAAACAATATTCCCGGAACATGCGTGCCATATGCTTCATCTTCAATTCGCTCATCAATACTTGTCGCTGACACCAGCACGCCGGCAACCACAACAATCCCAACCAGCCCGAGCGCATAATACCCAAATGGTCTTTTATATGAAATATCACTCTTTTTTATCAAAATTCCAGCTATAAACATCAATAAAACAAGCATGGCCATTAACAAAAATGGGAATGACTCCAAAAATGCAGATACCCCGCTGTTGCCAAATGTTAAATAGCCGAGATTATCAGACGATGTAAGATATAACAACACAAGAGAACAAAATAAAATAGCCAATAATACCGATAACGTCAGCGCGCTTCCCATGCCACATTTTTCAACAAGAAAAAGATACCGCGAGCGCAATTTTACGCTCCCTTTTTTTATTTCTTTCATGACCTTTTCCTCTATTGTATGATGATTATTCATATCCCCTTATGTTCTAGTATTTTTTTCAACATCTTTTTGCCGCGCAAAATGAGTGTTCCAACCGTATTGCGCGGTATATGCAAAATATCGCTGATCTCCTCATACGTTCTCTGTTCAAAAAAATAAAGGATCAAAGGTTGGCGATATGTATCCTTCAAAAACGCCAATGCCTTGGCAATATCTTTTTTAAGCTCATCCTCTTCCACTTTAGCGTGAATATCCATTGATTCGTCAATCACTTCCCACTCCTGCTCATCTAACGAAATAGATTCTTTTTTATATTTTTTGATATGATTGAGCGCCTCATTATGCGCAATGCGATAGATCCATGAAGAAAATTTTCTATGCACGTCAAATCCATACAAATTACGATACGCTTTAATAAAAACTTCTTGAAGGACATCTTCAAGTTCATCGTGATCCCGAATAAATTTACGCAAATAGTGAGACAGTTTTGTTTGGTAACGCTGAATGATCTCGCTGTATAATTCCTTATCCCGTTCTCGTACGGCAATAACCAATTGTTCATCACTTATATCGGCAGAAGATGCCATATGTATATATTACAACCGCGGAATCATTGGTATTTCATGTTTGTTCAATGGGACTGTCGCCGAATGCCCTCGAGAGGATTCGAACCCCTATTACAAGCTCCGGAAGCTCGCGTCCTATCCATTGAACGACGAGGGCGCATAAAAATGACAAAGCCCAAATAACAAGTACCAAATTTAATCTTTAGACAACAACACACTTCCCTTTTCCACATCTTCGGGTCGGCCAAAATCCATCCAATAATCAGACACTTGAATAACTTTCACTTTCCCCTCCTGCGCGAGTAATGATACCGCATCAGTGAGTTCGTATTCTCCGCGAGAGGAAACATCAATCTTTCGAACTGCTTCGAATATCTTTGGCGTAAATTTGTATAACCCAACATTAATCATATCGCCGATAAATTCTTGCGGTTTTTCAACAATCTTTTTTAGCACGCCATTCTCTTCAAACAACACGCCAAACCTCTGCGGTTCGTCATGACGCATTCCGCCGATATACGAATACTCATCCTGAACACAAAACTGTTTTATATCATCAGACGCATATATATTATCGCCGTAAAAAAAAATAAACTGTTCATCGCTAACAACCTCTTTCGCCGCCTCAAGTGAAATCGCGGTGCCATGTCGCTCTGTACCGCAAACGATACATTGATTCACAACGGTTACCTTGACATCATGAGTATCATGCTGTAAAAATTCGTCCCACGCATGGGCCTGATACCCAACTACAAGCACAATATCCTTCAATCCAGCAGAAACAACATGATCAAAAACATGCGCCATCCACGGACGGCCATTGATTGGAATAAGATGCTTTGGTTTATCCTGCGACAGATGGAGCATCCTTGTCCCCTTTCCTGCCGCGGCTATCACTGTTTTCATACCCGTAACAATGCTTTTACTCTTTTTAACAACCGATACACTGTATATTTTTTTATATCCAAAATCAACTCGAACGCCCCCGGGTAATAGTACACCTCTCCACCAAATCCTTTTTTAAACCGATCAATCCCTTTCCACTTTTCTACCTGCTTTAAAATAGTTTCATCTACACTATGCGCAGGTTCAGGCATGCATCCCCATAAATCATAGTACCGATACCCGAGCCGCTTTGCCTCACGCAGTGCCTCCCATTGCAACAAATACGGCGACATCACACTTTTAAACTCATCGGATGACCCGCCATGCACATAGGTAACAGTATCACCAAAAAACACCAACAAATTTGCTGCAATCACAGTACCCTGATACCGCGCGGTAATCAAACGGGTAAAACATCGCGCGGGATCACCCATTGTTTGAACGTCTCGCACCGAAAGCATCTGACACAATGCTGAATAATATTTTCGCGAATGTATACGAATACCATGCCTGCGCGCCGTTTCACTGATCACTGTATAAAAATCATGAAACTCCTGATTATCTATTTTAATTTCACAATTGATACTTACTCCCTTTTTTTCCGCAATGCGAATATTATACCGCGTTTTGGGATGCATCAACGAAAGTAATTCTTCTTCTGACCGAAAAAGATCAAGAATTCTGGTTACCTGCGGTTGGATCCCAGGGATGCGAATCAGTTGTTTTAATTCAATAGGAAACTCTAACTCCCTTGGCTCTAAAGAAAGAAAATGCGGCTCAAAACGTATACTTGCAACATGCAAGTGCCGCGCCGCCAAAATCATTTCTTCAATGGTCTTTTTCCAAAGGATTGCAAAATGCTCACTCCCCAGTGTTTCTACGCCGATGACAGGCCCTAAAGGAGAATACAATCTTTTATACCATCGCCCTATTCGATCCATGAGCAACATCACGCTTCCAATAAGTTCGTCCTGAAACTGAATACCTAACGTAAAAACCTCTTTTCCTGTATGAAGCTGAAACTGCCCCCATTCGTATGATTGAGTAAATGGAGTATGAGGAACACGCGCTAAAAATAGATTCAATTTCTCGCTATCAATAGAAGACATAATATATAATGAATAACTCCGCCAAAAGCGCTGTACCCGCCTCTGACTGGGGACCCGCCTATAGAGGGAAATGCCACATCTCAAACTACCATCGTTTCATTTTCCTAACAACTTAAGCGCTTCTTTGATGCGTTCGTTCATATCGCTCGATTGAGTACGCTTTAACGCATCTATAACATCGCGAGCAGTGTATCCAAGAGCAATCAGCGCTTGCGCCTCATCAGTAAATCCGTTGGTTTTATTCTCGCCACCGCTTACCCCATCTCCACTTATTGACTTTCCTTTCAACTCCACTATCATGCGATCTGCAATCTTTTTCCCAATACCAAGCGCTTCTAACACAGAACTGTCTTGCTGGATAATCGCTTGAATAATATCTCCTCCTGATACTTTCCCCATAATTTTAAGCGCATTCTTTGGGCCAATACCGGAAACACCTAACAATAGCTGAAAAAGCTCTTTTTGTCCTTGAGTTAAAAACCCATACAAGGTTTGCGAATCCTCACGCACAATATGCACTGTATACAATTTTTGTTCAGTTCCCTGCTGGAGATCCTCCAATATCTGTGGCGGACACCACGCCTCATACCCGACTCCCCCTACATCTAAAACAACCGTTTCTTCGCGTTTGAACATGACTCTGCCGCTGATATATGCAATCATATACATATATCGTATCTTACCCGCGAGTATTTTTCAATGTATTGACGCTTATTAACTCACGCCATAGTATTCATACATTATGCGTTTTAACCTTCATAAACCATACAAACCCACAGGAGATCAGCCCGGCGCAATCGAGCAGATTTCACAATGGATCACACAAGGCAATCACAGCCAAACGCTATTAGGTGTTACCGGAAGCGGAAAAACGTTTAGCATGGCGAATATTATCAATAATCTTCAACGCCCCGCGCTTATCATATCTCACAACAAAACTCTGGCCGCTCAACTCGCGACCGAATTTCAGTCGTTTTTCCCCAATAACGCAGTGCACTATTTTGTCTCATATTACGATTATTACCAGCCAGAGGCATATATCCCCCAGTCAGACACATACATAGAAAAAGAAACCCAAGTGAACGAAGAAATAGATCGCCTACGCCACGCTTCAACTCAATCGCTCCTTTCCAGAAATGACGTGATTATTGTTGCCTCGGTGTCCTGCATTTACGGACTTGGATCTCCGCAAGAATATAAAAAACAAGCCATAACCGTTACACAAGGCCAATGTATTCCAAGAAACGACATATTGCGACATTTAACACAATTACAATTCACGCGCAATGATACTGATTTTCATCGCGGAACATTTCGCGTGCGTGGAGATAGTATAGAAATATATCCAGTATTTTCTTTGGATGAAATCATCCGCATTGAACTATTTGGAGATACCATAGAACAGATTCATATTCTGGACTCTTTAACAGGTAAACAAAAAATTAAAAATATCCATACTATTGATATATACCCGGCAACGCATTATGTCGCTCCCGAAGAAAACAGAAAAAATATACTGGCAACCATTGAACGTGATATGTTGGAGCAAGTAAGTATGTTTACCGGGCAGAATAAACTTTTAGAAGCACAGCGCATTGAACAACGCACCCGATATGACCTTGAAATGATCAAAAATATCGGCTACTGCAATGGTATAGAAAATTATTCCCGATACTTTGACGGAAGAGAACAGGGTACACCGCCATATACACTGTTGGATTATTTCCCTAAAAATTTTCTATTAATGATAGATGAATCCCATATGACTATTCCGCAAATCGGCGGTATGTACCACGGAGACAAAAGCCGTAAAGATATGCTCATCAACTACGGCTTTCGCCTGCCTGCGGCACGAGACAACCGGCCACTGACATTTAAAGAATTTGAGTCAAAAATACATCAAACTCTATACGTTTCGGCAACCCCGGGTCCATACGAGATTGGGAAATCAACCGATATGAACGTAGATGAAGTAAAAACGATTGGATTATCAAAAATTATGAAAAATAGCCAGTTGCCAGGTGTCAGTTATCAGTTGTCAAATTTGCCAGCCAAGCCGAAAACTGAACATTGGCATATCGCCCAACAACTCATCCGACCGACCTACCTTTTAGATCCAACGATTGAGATGCGACCAACAAAAAATCAAATAGACGACATACTCGCCGAAGTTCAAAAACGAGTAAAAAAACAACAGCGCGTTCTTATCACAACCCTTACCAAACGATTAGCAGAGGAACTCAATGATTATCTACAAGAATGTGGTATCCAATCGCAATACCTTCATTCAGAAGTTGCCACACTTGAACGCATAGAAATTCTGCGCGATCTTCGTAAAGGCACATACGACGTTTTGGTTGGAATAAATCTTTTGCGCGAAGGGTTGGATTTACCAGAAGTATCTTTAGTGATTATTTTAGACGCTGACAAAGAAGGATTTTTACGGAGTGAGACATCTCTGATCCAAACTATGGGCCGCGCCGCTCGCCATATTGACGGCCGTGTGATTATGTACGCCGACATTGTGACTGGCTCTATGAAACGTGCGATTAACGAAACGAATCGCAGGCGCACGATACAAAAAACATATAACAAAAAACATGGAATTACGCCACTATCAATCCAAAAAGCAATCAAAGAAGATCAGTTTAGTCGAACACAAGATAAAAAACAATCCGCCAGCCGGCGGACAAAAAACAGATTTCAAGATATTCCCAAAGATGAAATCCCGCATCTTCTTAAAGAACTTGAGGCACAAATGGAACTTGCGGCCCAAAACCTTGAATTTGAAAAAGCCACCAAGTTAAGGGATAGTATCACTGAACTCAAAGATACAAAGCAATCCTAATTCAGTTATCAGGTGTTATATATATCCGATAGCAAGGAGATCATATGTGACAACTGACATTTGAAAACTGGCAGTATGAATGGATTTTTACTCATCAATAAACCTGCTGGCCCGACATCGCATGACATAGTCAACCAGCTCCGCCGTATCACTGGCATCAGACAGATTGGCCATGCAGGAACACTTGACCCGTTTGCAGACGGGTTGTTGATTATGGCTATTGGGTCCTCTACTAAATTATTAAAATACTTTGTTGGGTTAGATAAAAAATACCGCGCAATCCTCTTTTTAGGCGCAACCAGCGACACGCAGGATAAAACGGGCGTCGTAACCCCCTCTCCTTTACAAGGAGAGGGTTGGGGTGAGGTATTAGAAAAAACAGTCGAACTCGAAACCACATTATCCTCCTTTCTCGGTCGCCAACTCCAAACCCCTCCCATGTACTCAGCAAAAAAAGTGAATGGAAAAAAACTCTATGAGCTTGCCCGCCAAGGCAAAGAGATAGAACGCAAACCGCATGAGATAGAAATCTATTCTATTGATCTCATCTCATATAAATGGCCACATCTCACAATAGACGTGCATTGTTCAAGCGGAACCTATATCCGCACGCTTGGTCATGACATCGGCAAATCACTCGGATACGGCGCGTATCTTACATCCCTCAGCCGCACCGCGATTGGTGATTTCACATTGGACGACGCAATCACACTACCCACTCTCCCACCACCCCATACAAACTCTACAGTCATGGTCTTTGGCGTATTCGACCTACTCCACAAAGGCCATGAATATTTTTTTCAGCAGGCAAAAAAATTCAGCTCCCAGCTGATTGTTGTTATTACAACAGACAACAATGTTATGAAACAAAAAAAGAAACCACCAATCTATACGCAACAAGAACGACTTCAACACATTAAAGCGTTGAAGTATGTAGATGATGCATATATCGGCGATGAAACTGATTACTTTGCATTGATTAAAAAATATTCTCCAAATCTAATCTGTTTAGGATATGACCAAGCATATAGCGAAACTCAACTGCGCAAAGAACTAAAAGAACGCGGGTTTAAAACCCACGTTCTCCGATTAGACGCCTATAAACCGGAACTGTATAAATCAAGTATCATCAAACAAATTATGATAATCACTCCTTTGGTTGTTCATTCAACTCATCTATAGTTTTCTTGATATCCCGTATCATTTTGCCCTCTTTCCTCTCTGCCGCTGCCTTTGCCCACGCTTCGTTTTCCGCCTTTTTTTCCTCTGCCCTTGCTCTTTCCTGAGAATTTACGTAAGCAAGTATTCGATCTCCTTTTGTCACTCTCGCCTCATCTTGTGCCTCATCTTGTGCCTCATCCTCTTCTATAGTAGAAAGTCTATGCCCATCATTATAAGCATCAATTTCCGCCTGTATTGCAGCTGCCTCAGCTGCCGTCTGTTTTTCTGGGACAAAGATTGTCGCATCCATTGCCGCCTGTTCTTCTTCTGTTAGTGGAGCTGCTGGTGGCCCATTCACCTCCATCTCCTCGGTTGACCTAAAAAACTCTAACAAATTTTTAGGCGCATCATCGGACTCATCTTGTTCTGGCACGGGCACCTGTGCTTCTTTTGATGTATCTTCTGGGGTATAACCCCCTGTTTCTCTACCCATAGTAATAAGATATAATTTTAAGATGACTACCGCGTATCCAACCAACAAAATATCTCCCTCATTAGCCAGCCGCTTCTGTCCCCTGATCCGTTTCTGCTTCATTTTTCGATAAAAACCTCCCAGCAACCATCTCGGGGGAATTTGTAATATCTGACGAATTGATAATCTTCTCCAAAACCCCTGCAATGCTACTCTTCTCGTCACGTTTCCTAAACGCGCTAATGACTTCACGAAGCCGCGATACATCACCACTACTAAACTCAGTAATAAGTTTCTTAAAATCCCTCTCTATAATTCTTCTAGCTATTTCTTCCCCATTACGCGACTCCAACCCCGCTCCTTGATTCTCAAAATCTGTCACTAATAAATCAACCCCCGGTATATATCCTTCACTCTCTGCACTACCCTTATCTTCCTTCCCTTGATTCTCTTTCCTCTGATCATGGAACGCTTCTTGCTGTCTTTGATTAGTATCCCTCCGAAGTTGAATCAACTCTTTATCCGGCAGAACCTTTGGTCCCCGATCTGGTGGAGGAGTTAAAATAGGTCCTGGTATTTCAGGACTGCCTTCCTCTGCTCTGTCGGGGGGGGGAATAATATTTCCCGATTCGCGACCATTAAACATAGATTACATGACTAAAATTTTTCATTATTAAACATTGAGTTAAATAACGAAAAACCTCGCCTGATTAATGTTGCAATAACAATTAAATAATGAGTGAATAAACTTCAATATTAGTATTATAGCACAACATACCTATGGCAACAATAGCTTCTATTGACTTTTATCGTGAAACTATGGTTAAATCATGTAATCTCTCACCAAGGAAGGAGTACCAATGGCAACCATAGAGGCACTCTGGCAGTTAGTTGAGGCGCGCATAGCGCACCTCAAGGGACTGTCGAAATTACAATTACAAGGAGCTCAAAGGGCGTTATTCGCCGCGAACTCCGAGTATATGAGCATAGTTGATATACTCAAAACTCTCCCTGACGGAGAGAAAAAGCAACTATCCCTGGCATCCGCCACCCAATCCCTTCAGATGGTGGATCATGCCACGACAGACGCAATAAAAAAAGCAGCTGTTCGTGAGGCAAAGTCCAGTAAGGTGCCTGTCGTCGGCTCCCACGGACAACAACGTAGCGCCCGACGGCCTCACCCTGCGACATCATCGCAGAAAACGGTGGTTGTTGGCGCGCCAGGATCCCATAAACTCCCATAACCCCCGATTTTCTGGTCGCAGAAGTCGGGAATTCTTTTTTATACCCAAATACCAAATCACACTCTATCCCCAACACATAGCTTGCACTAAAAAGACCTTTCTTTTACAATACGATTTGCTAACCATTCGGTGCACCTATGATAGAAATTAACCACCTCACAAAAAAATTCGGAGACGTTACTGCAGTCAATAATGTCTCTTTTTCCGTTCAAAGCGGCGAAGTGGTTGGTTTTTTAGGCCCGAACGGAGCCGGCAAAACAACGACCATGAAAATCATTACCGGCTATACTGCTCCAACCAGCGGCAGTGTGAGCATTGATGGCATGGATATCCAAGATCATCCAGATGAAACGCGCGCAAAAATCGGCTACCTACCGGAACGAAACCCCTTGTATGATGAATTTCAGGTATCAGAATATCTTGCGTTTGTCGCGGAACTGCGGGGTGTGCCACGCGCAATACGCGCATCCCGCATCAGTGAAATGGTCCAATCATGCGGATTAGAAAAAATGCTCCATAAACCAATCGGCGACCTTTCCAAAGGATTCCGCCAACGCGTCGGCATTGCCCAATCATTAGTCCACAACCCTGACCTTATTGAATGATTATTATCCATGAAGGAAACATCGTTGCACAAGGGACCACCGAAGAACTGCTACAAGCGGGCTCTGCAAAAGAAAACATTATCCTCACGCTCAAGGGACCATCGGACTCCATACAATCAGAAATCGAACAACTTCCAGATATTCAAAAAGTTGAACCCCATTCCGCGACAGAGCAAGATTGTTGCCGCTTTCGGATTATCGCGCATCATGACATGCGTGAAGATATCTTTACCCTTGCCGCACGCAACCACTGGCCGATTATGGAACTCTACCGCGAACGCGTTTCTCTTGAAGATATCTTTAGAAAACTCACCACATAAAATAAAATAGTAAAATGACAATGTAAAATATAAAAATCTTTCTCTTTAAATTTTACTTTGCCATTTTACTTTTTACATTCTGTATGTCTCGCATCATTGCTTTGATAAAAAAAGAAATCCTGCTCATGCTCAATTCCCCTATCGCCTATATTGTCGCGTTTGTATTTGTGATGGTAAACAGTTGGCTGTATTTTGAAAGATTCTTCATTGATGCTCAAGCTAACCTGCGATCATATTTTGCTTTTTTCCCTTGGGTGTTTTTGTTTGTCATTCCAGCCATCACCATGCGAATATGGGCGGAAGAAAAAAGAAACGGAACCATTGAATTTTTATTGACAACCGCACTTAAGGACTGGGAGGCGGTGATTGCAAAATTTATCAGCGCTCTCTGCCTTATTTTATTTATCCTGTTATGCACACTTCCGGTGCCTTTGACAGTCGCAGTACTCGGCAATATTGACACAGGCGCGGTGATTGGCATGTATATCGCAGTCATCCTGCTTGCAGGAGCAATGCTTGCGCTTGGACAATGGCTGTCATCTCTCACAAAAAATCAAATTATTGCGTTTCTTTTGTCTCTTTTGATTCTCTTTACGCTCATGATGATTGGACAGGCCTATGTCTTAAGTACCCTTAAAGGAGTGATGGCTGATATCTTCCGCCTTGCCTCAACATCAACTCACTTTGAAAGTTTGGCGCGCGGCGTGCTTGATATCCGTGATATCGTCTACTTTGGCTCTCTCATTATTCTATTTTTATCCCTCAACATCTACACACTCAAAAGCAGACACTGGAAATAAAGGGTATTACCCCTGTGTTATCTGCGCTCGCTCGGAAGAGCAAATGATTTTGCTCTTCGCTTGCTCGCTTGATAATAATATGAAATTCTCCCTTTCTAAAAAGCAATCACAACGAGTGCAGGCACAAACGCTCATAGCAATTATCGCCGCCTCTTTACTCGTACTCAACCTTATTGTTTCTGTTACACAGGTCCGTTTTGATTTCACGAAAAATAAAGAATTCAGCTTATCCCCCGTAACCAAACAAACCCTCAACACGCTTGATGATATCGTTAATATCAAAGCGTATTTTTCAAAGGACTTAAATGCGCGCCTGCGTCCAATTCGGGATAATGTTCGAGATTTATTGGAAGAATACGCGGCCCAATCGCACGGCAAACTGTTGATTACATTTATTGATCCTAAAGAAACGCCAGGTATTGAAACCGAACTCGCGACTGTCGGCGTTCCTTCTATCCAATTTGAAATCATTGAAAACGACAAATATGAACTTGCGCAAGGATATATGGGAATAGGCATTTTCTATGGTGATAAAAAAGAAGGCATTCCGGTGATCAATTCAATAGAAACGCTTGAGTATGATCTTACCGCAGGTATTAAAAAAATTACCCGATCGTCAACGCCTGTTATCGGATACGTTACAAGCAACGGCACGCTTTCTTCTGAAGAACAGATTCAAAGCATTGTCAAAGATGTACGCCAACGATACGAATGGCAGGATATTGATCTTGAAACAACAACGACTCTTCCCGAAGATCTATCCGTCCTGATAATCGCAGGCCCCACACAACCGTTTTCACAATCACAGCTCTATCTGATTGATCAATTTGTGATGCAGGATAAATCATTAGTGATATTTTCCGAGTCGCACACGATTGGCGATAATCTGAAAGCAGAACCATTAGACACTGGACTCAATTCTCTTCTTGAATCATACGGCATCAAACAAAATAATGTGATCATCGGCGATCTTTCAAACTCATTGGCATCGTTCAGAACGCAATTCGGACAATTTATCACCCAATACCCATTATGGGTTAAAGTACCTCAAACCGGTATGAATAAAGAAAGCGCTCTGGTGAATCGGTTGGAAGGAGTGGTATTCCCATGGTCTGCTGACTACACCATTTCAAATGACGCCGCACAACCGCTTATTGAAACCACTGATCGCGCATGGGAAAAACCAATTACCGAATCGCTTGACCCCACGAATCAACAAGCAGGGTCTCAACAGGGAAAACGCGTTATTGCCGCGCAAATAATAGGTGCTGCCTCAAGTTATTTTAAAGAGAAAGACGCTCCGCCAATACTGGAATCATCACAATCTCCATTATCAGAAAAAAAGAATAATACAACAAACGCACGTATCTTTGCGATTGCAGACAGCGATTTTCTTAAAGATAATTTCACTGCGCAATTCACGCCCAACGTGGTCCTTGCGTTAAACATCATTGACGCGGCGGCGCAAGATGAAGCATTACTGTCAATCCGCGCCCGTATCATTGATATGCGACCGATTAAAGAACTTGATCAAACGCAAAAAATGTTCATCAAATGGGGTAATATTGTGATTATCCCCCTTCTTCTTGGAATATTTGGCATTACCAGATTTCTCTTACGCAAAAAACGCACATAGCAAACATCTATGAAAAAAATTTGTATCGCGCTGATAATTCTTGGTGTTCTCATTGCAGGATGGTTTTTTATACAACAATCCACCCAACAACAACGCTCGCAATCTTCAGTCCCATCGTCGCTTTGGAATTCTTTTTCATGGGATACGGCAAGCGCTATCACTATCGGCACAGCATCTCTTCAAAAAAAAGATGATTCATGGCGTGTAGAAAAAGATGCCACATGGTATCCTGTGCGCCACAATAGTATTGACCAGATTGAATCATTTTTCACTGATCTGCGCATCAAACAACGAATAGCAGAAACCGCTCAAAAACACACAGAACTTGAGATATCAGACGCACTCGGGATAAACGTACGCATAGCCGACTCTCAAAACAATACGTTATCCGAATTTATTATCGGAAAAAGCGGACTGGATTATGCCAGTTGCTACCTCCGTCTTAAAAACAAAAATAGCGTGTACCTTGTTTCCCCAAATTGCAGATTCACGTTTGATCAAATTGATTGGCGCGACCTGCGCATCGCGCCGGATATTGAAGCTTCTGATATAGAAAAAATAACCATCACACAAAATACCAGATCACGCGAGCTCTCAAAACAAGAAGACAAACTTGAATGGAAAGAAAATGACACAGATCTTGATGCTGAAAAAATCAGGGATATTCTGGTTTCTATTATTGAAACAGATGCGACAGATATAATACCGTCAAACAACCCATCCATAACGCCTGCGTTTGATTCGCCATTCGCGCAGATGATACTGAATAAAAAAGATACAACCCCAATAATTATTACGATTAGCGCAAAAGTATCGGATAAAGAAGAGTATTATGTTCAAGGGACCAATAAAGAATTCACTTATACAGTCCCGGCATCCCGCATTGAACAACAATGGCTTACTCCACAGGAAAAACTGCAAAAACTGCCATGATCTTGCGCTGACAAATAAAGTATGATATGGTTTTGTACGTCTTGTATATATGTAATACATTTATCTTATGCCAGTCAAGAAATCAGCATTTAAACATGTGCGGCAAACGGAAAAAAGAACTTCCCAAAATCGCACCATCAAACGCAAAGTGAAAGATGCCGTAAAAGATGCAACAAAAATCATCAGCACGCAACCGAATCGCATTGACGCGTGGGGCAAGGTGTATACAGCAATCAAGGAAATAGATAAAGCCGCGCAAAAAAAAGTTATCAAAAAAAATACCGCAGCTCGTAAAAAATCGCGGCTCATGAAACGACTTAATACCCTCAAAACCGCATAATTGTAGAAATTGTAGAGACGCCCCGTTGGGGCGTCTCATTATTTTTATATCACGAAGAAAGCAATACTCTTGCAATACAATATGCCACCATCTCTTCTCCTTTACACGCGCTGGTTTTTACCGCTGAATCCACGCGCACCAGCGCATGATACGCCTCAATCAAACGATGCCATGAAAAATTTTTACTCTGCTTGATTGCTTTTTCTACAACAAAAGGATGGAGTGATAATTCTTGAGCAATACTGCGAGCTGAAACCGGTGTAATATCACTCTTGTGTTTGACTAATGCTAAAATCCGAAACTGACGAATAAGCATACCCAAGACATACAAAGGATCGGCTCCAGCACGCCATTGATCATTCAGTAAAAACACTGCTTTTTGATTCTGTTTACCGCTTACAGCATCCATGAGTCCAAAAATATCGTCATTAAACCGCGCTTCTACCAACTGTTGCACATCGCTCAAAATAACGCCCGACCTTCCCTGCGCCATGGCATACGCACTCACTTTTTCTATTTCATGATTCATATGGCACAGATCAGGACCAACGCACGCTTCTAACAACATCTGCGCATCAAAATCGCACTCCATACCATACTGCTCGAATCGCTTCTTGACCCACTGACTCAATAATCCGCCTTGCAAAAGTACCCACTCCTGTTTAAATGGCGCATCTTTTAAACTGTTCCACAATGCCTCCCGCTTATCAATACTGCCGGCCTGCCAAATCAACAACATATTCGCATCACTCCCTGTTTCTGTGATAAAAGAAGGAATCAATTCGCACAACGCATCTTTCCATGCTTTTTTTGCAAAAAAAGGATTTTTCAATATAATCAACCGCTTTGCACTAAAAAACCCGCCCCCGCTTGCCATAAGCCGAGCAAGATCGTCAATAACAATATCTTGACTATCAACGCTTGTGGTGCCATTGCCAGTCGCATCAATCTCACGCATGAATTTCGCCTTTATCTCCTCAACTTTTTCATGAGCGCGAAATGTATCTTCGCCGTAAAAAAAAATGATCATAATGGTTTCATACTTCCCCAATTATGGCCAACATGCACTTCCACAACTATCGGTACACGAAATTTTTCTACTGTTTCCATTTCTTCAACCACCATGTTCGCAACATCCTCTGCCCGATGTTCAGAAACTTCAAATACAAGCTCATCATGTACTTGCAAAATTATCAATTCCCTGTCTTGTAATTTTTTATCAATCGCAATCATGGCAAGTTTCATTAAATCGGCCGCAGTCCCCTGTAATGGAGTATTCACTGCCATGCGCTCTGCCAGAGCGCGCAATTGAGGAGCAGTGGCATTCATATCTGGCAAATATCGCCTGCGACCAAATGCGGTTTCAACATATCCCAATTTTCGCGCAAGCGCCTTTGTCTCTTCTACATATTCCGCGACTTTAGGGAAAAGCGCAAAATATTGTTCTATAAAACGCTGTGCCTCGTCGCGCGAAATACCAGTGCGTTGCGAAAGCCCCAGCCAGCCCATTCCATATAGCACGCCAAAATTTACTTCTTTAGCGGCCCGTCGCATATCAGACGTCACATCTTTAATATCAACATTATTGATAACAGCCGCTGTCTCGGTATGAATATCTCTCTTATCTTTAAAAATTTGAATCATCTTTTCGTCATTGGCTAAATGCGCGGCCAATCGCAATTCTATTTGAGAATAATCCGCCGCAACAAGCACTTTCCCCTTTGGCGCCACAAATGCATGACGTATTTTTCTGCCTACCTCGGTTCGAATCGGAATATTCTGTAAATTAGGATTACTGGATGACAAACGACCGGTGGCCGCAACGGCTTGGTTATAGTCAGTATGTAGACGACCTGTCTGCGTGCTTACCATCTTGGGCAAGGCATCAATATAGGTTGATTTAAGTTTTGAATATTCTCTATATTCCATGATACATGGGATAATAAGATGTTCGTGCTCCAGCCGCTCCAACACATCGCTCGCAGTTGAAAATCCTTTTATTCGTTTTTTTGCGTGGCGAGTTGAAAGCTGTAAATCATCAAACAATATTTCGCTTAACTGGCTGGGAGAATTAATATTAAATTCCCGCCCCGCATATGAATAAATTTTTTGTTCAAGTTTAGAAAGTTTGTCTCCCAGCTCCTTGCCCATCTTCTTAAGAAATGGAACATCCAATTCAACTCCATTACGCTCCATCCGTGCCAGCACCTCAACCAGCGGCATTTCTATATCAAGCAACACTTTTTTTAACTGCTCATCTGTAATGTCTTGAGCAAGACGTTCATACAATTGCCATGTATAATCCGCGTCTTCTGCCCCGTATTCCACAACTTTATCCAATGGCGCCATATCCATGGTAATTTGATTTTTACCGCGCGACCCTATTAACGATGTAATGGGAATCATCTGATGTCCAAATTCCGAAAATGCCAAATTATCCAAGCTATAACTTGCGGCATCCGGTCGCAATAAATATGCCGCAATCATCGTATCAAAAGCCATACCGTGCACTGTAATTCCGTGATTTGCCAAAACCTCAATATCATATTTTGCGTTATGAGCAACTTTTTTGCACGCAGTTGATTCTAATAATTTCACTAATTCTTTGTACTGTTCCGGCCGTCGATCCCCAAGGAACGGAATATAATACGCATCCCCTGCTTTCCAGCAGATACTGATGCCAATCACCCGCGCTTCCAACCGATTTAAACTGGTGGTTTCTGTATCAATAGAAAAAATCTCTTGTTTTTCTATTCTTTTACACAATGCAACAATATCCTCATCTAACTCTACAAGACGATAGACGTGCCCATCAGAGGACTGTTCGATTGCCAATGGTAGTACGGTTTCTTTATTATCTTTTTTCAAGTTCTGGAGAATCGGTAACAACGATTTAAACTCAAGTTCTGTAAAAAGATGTTGTGCTTTAATAGTATCTCCTTTTTGCCATTCGGCATCTTCTTTGACAATCGCAACACTCACATCCCTCTTAATAGTAGCAAGTTCCTTGCTCATGAATGCATCTTTCTTCCCTTCTTTCAATTTCTTTATCGTGGATCCCCGTAAGTGAGACGGGATGGTGCTGTTCTCCAAAAACCCATATAACTTCTCCAACGTCTTAAACTCTTTCAACAACTCAATCGCCCCCTTTTCCCCAATCCCCCTTACCCCGGGAATGTTATCCGATGGATCGCCGCGTAGCGCTTTAAAATCAATCATCTGATCCGGCACCAGTCCATATCGCGCAACAACTGCGGCAGTATCATACACTACCATATCCTTTACCCCCTGCTTAAAGGTAAACACTGTTACGTTATCCTCAATAAGTTGAAGCGTATCTAAATCACCTGTCAAAATTTCAACATCAGTGCCTTTTTTAAATAATTCAGCAAGTGTGCCAATAACATCGTCTGCCTCAACCCCCTGTTTGCTCACGCAAAACAAACCTAACGATTCTGCAACCTCACGAATACGGGGGATTTGGGCATAGAGTTCGTCTGGTTTTTTTTCGCGATTGGCTTTGTATGCATCAAACAACTCGTCTCGAAATGTCGGACCTTTTTCATCAAATGTCATAATCGCATATGTCGGCTGAAGATCTTTTAACGCCCGCAACAAAGCAAGGGTAACGCCGTACACCGCATTCACTACCTCACCCTTTGATGTTTTCATGGTTGGCGGAATCGCGTGCCATGCTCGATGCACTAACGCATTACCGTCAATTATCATGAGTTTTTCTCGTTTCATAGTTCGGCCTCCCCAAGAGAGATGAGGTGGTATTACTCCAACCAGTATACCTTCCTCCATCCTTTTTGAATAGTTGCATTTTGGCACTAATCTTGGTACAGTTGATGTGTTTTTAGTTGCAGAGACGGGGTTAACCCCGTCTCTGCAAGCCGACACAAATGACAAACCAACAATGGTCAGGCATGGGGTCTGCAACCCCACACCTTTCTCGCGAATGATCTTCTTTAAAATCATAGATGTGAGGCGGAGCCGCTTCGCTCTCTTCCGTTGAATACCAAAACCCATTGAACGGAAAGGTGCGGAGCGATTCAATCGAGTGAGAGGCAACGTAGCCAAGTGGTAAGGCATGGGTCTGCAAAACCCTTATACGCGGGTTCGATTCCCGCCGTTGCCTCCCACTCGATTCTCGCCACCACCTGCCATTGACTCTGTGTAGAGATATAAAATGTATCCTCTGGTAATATGCCACACATCCATGAAAAAACAGATTTTACGACAGAGGTGTTTATTGTTTATCAAAACACCGTGTTATTACGGAAACATGATAAATATAACATATGGTTAAGTATTGGCGGACATATTGGATTAGATGAAGATCCCAATCAAGCCGCAATCAGGGAAGTAAAAGAAGAGGTAGCCCTTAATATAACTCTCTATGATGCGTTACGACCCTTTGATATTCAGACACATGATTATACAGAATTGATTCCACCGATGTTTATGAACCGCCACAGAATCAGCGACTCCCACGAGCACATCACATTCACCTACTTTGCAATAACGCACACCAATACTGTCAAAAACGAAGGCAAAGAACAAAGCGAAGACATCCACTGGTTTACCAAAAAAGAACTCACTGATCCAACCCTCGATATCCGCGATCATATCCGCCATTATGCGCTGACAGCGCTAAAAATCATGCATAACTAAAAAACGGCCGATAGAAATGGCCGTTTTTTAATATTTATTTTACTGGGATACTTCTTCCTGTACAATCTCCACTCGCGTATATCGTTTGCCAAATCGCTTTGCATCATCACGCACCGGCATCCATACGTCCAATCGCCATCCGCCACTGTATCGCGCATTCATGCGATCAAGTACAGTAAAAACTTGATCACCGAATAAATCCGGCATACGAACCTGTGTTCCAATTTTCAAATCATTGGCCGCAACCATACCCCAATGCACCACATGACCCCGAGCCGCAAGATACGGCGATCCGTCTGTTTGATCAGGGGTACTGGAATATGCTGTAATGGTCATGTACCGATCCCATACAACTTGATAATCAGGACTTTGAACAATTTTTTGATCTGTTGTATCTGTATACACCGATGCCACCGTAGGTACCAAATCTTTTGAAGGTAACCATTCACCATTTAATGGAAATTCAAGTACCGCCACTCCAAACTGCTGGGAAGTATTTGCAAGCACATATTGAGGAAACAGCACGTGCATCAAAAACACCAGCGCGGCAATGCCAAATCCGAGGCGAAACCGATGGATTGTTATGAGATATTTTTTATATGACATGAGCCGCATAGAACAAAAGGAATAGCACTATCTTACACATAATCCGTGGCATTCCTCTCGTTCTATTGCACCCCCTCAAAAGAGGGATGGCCACCCATCAAGGTGGAAATAAAAAACCCGTTACCATAGTACCGATTACGGGCTTATCCAATCTCAAATTACCTGTATACAGTATAGCGCACTGGCATAAAAAAGTCAACCATAAAAGACATGTTTTGGCTTATTTCAGCGTATTTTTAACTTATCAGCATTGCATCACCAAAAGAGTAAAATGTGTAGCCCAATGCAATGGCCTCTTGGTAACAAGAAAGGATATTTTCACGGCCTGCAAACGCAGAAACCAGCATGAGTAATGTTGATTTTGGAAGATGAAAATTAGTCACCAATCCATCAATCATACGAAACTCGTATCCAGGCGTTATAAATATATTCACCTCGCCTGTATATCCTTTACCTAATAACAGTGTATCTGCGCACGCCTCAAGCGCACGGGTCGTAGTTGTTCCAATAGCGATGAGACGTCGGCCTTCATATTTTGCTGAACATATTTTTTGTGCAACCTCATTTGAGATATCTACATACTCGGCATGCATAGAGTGATCTTCTACGTTTTTCGTTTTTACAGGCAAAAAAGTGCCAATCCCCACATGCAAAATAATGTCTAAAAATTCAATACCTTGGCGTTTCAACTGATCTATCAATTCATCAGTAAAATGCAGGCCAGCGGTTGGCGCCGCCACTGAACCACTTTTATGCGCATATATTGTTTGATATCGGTCGCGCAATTCCTGCTCCGCCATATCGGTGTGAATATATGGTGGCACGGGCGTTTGACCTGCGGTTTCAATGAGTGTTCCAAGGTTATCTATATTTTGCCCGAAATCTATAATCCATATCATAGAGACGCCCCCCTGGGGCGTTTCCGAGAGACGTGCCAAGGGCACGTCTCTACAATCGAATCGCACCTCCATCCCGTCTTTTGCGCGTCCCCCTACTAAACACTCCCATCGAGAACCGTCTAATGGACGGACTAATAAAATCTCTACCTTACCTCCAGTCATTTTTGTAGCATAAAGACGCGCTGGAAACACCTTTGTAACATTACGCACAAGAATATCGCCTTTTTTAACATATTTCCCAATATTATAAAAAAAATCATGATGACGCACCTCCCCCTCCACAACAAACACCCGCGCTGAATCGCGGGGTGTTATTGGCTCATGAGCTATGAGCTCTTTTGGAAGATGATAATCAAACAATGAAGTATTCATAGATCAAATACCTGTTTTCAAATGTCACATTTAATCCGCCAACTGACGGAGACATGTGATCACTGAAAACTGGCATTTGGAATCATAGCAACTTCCTTTCTTCTCCTCCCAAATGGTCATATGCCGCAGGAGTCGCCATTCTGCCACGCGGGGTGCGATGCAAAAATCCGATTTGTATTAAAAATGGCTCATACACATCTTCTATCGTCGCCTCTTCTTCACTCGTTGCCGCCGCAATGGTTCCCAATCCGACAGGACCGCCTTGATATTTTTCAATAATAAATTGAAGTATTTTTCGATCAACCGAATCAAGACCAAGATGATCTATATCTAAATGAGCAAGCGACTCTTTTGTCATTGAATGCCCAATACTCCCATCCCCTTTTACTTGACAGTAATCACGCACGCGACGCAAAAGACGATTCGCTATTCGAGGCGTTTTACGAGATCTTTGAGCAATTTCCTGTGTGGCCGCATCCTCAATAGCTAATGACAAAATCCGAGCAGAACGTTGAATAATATCATTCATTTCCTCGTGAGAATAAAAATCCAGATGAAACACACTGCCAAAACGATCCCTAAGCGGAGACGAAATTAAACTGGCGCGCGTTGTCGCTCCTATTAACGTAAAATGAGGAAGATCTATTGTAACCGTCCGAGCTGAAGGCCCTTTCCCGATAATAATATCCAAATGATAGTCCTCCATAGCAGGATACAAAACCTCTTCAATAAGCCGGTTTAAACGATGAACTTCATCAATAAATAAAATATCTCCATCAGAAAGATTGGTTAAAATAGAAGCCAAATCTCCTGCGCGTTCAATAGCTGGTCCACTTGTAACCCGTATATGCGTTCCCATTTCATGAGCTATAACATGCGCAAGAGTTGTTTTGCCAAGGCCGGGCGGACCATAGAGTAACACATGCTCCAATGGTTCTTGCCTCATTTTTGCGGCAGAAATAAAAATACGGATATTCTCTTTAATTTTTGATTGCCCAATATAATCAGCAAGCCATGCTGGCCGAAGCGTCTGCTCCACACCAGTGTCCTCTTCCAATTCATCGGGTACGATCACTCGTTCCATAGATTTTTAGCTAAAACAAGGACAAATAAAATAATCCTTGACATATAAGCAAACTCATGGTATCATGTTCGGTCTTTATACATCTTTGCATTCTACGACAAAAATAGAAAGATCCCAAAACAATCTCTAGACACGACAAGCATGGGGGTTGCGTGTGAGGGTTCTCTGGGCTCCGGCTCAGAAATGCCTCTACGTAATTCTCTTGTCTAGAGATTGTTCTGGGCTTTTTTGTTTTTATTCTGGAGTTTGAGCCCCTTCAGCAGAATCTTCAGATGATCCTGCTTGTTCAGAAGGTATTAAAAGAGTATCGGAAATATCTACCGGGCTATCTTCTATTTTTTCAACCCCGACCAAGCATACTTCTTGCCATGGCCTGTAATGTGATGTAAATACTTGTGCTTCTTTTTTACCAGAAGCATATATAATCTCATACGTAAACTCGGCATTTGCGCCGTTATGCGGCCGTTCTGTGCATTTTTTTTCTCCAGGAGGAATATCTGTCGTTTCAATAAGCTTGGCCGGCGGCGGCTTCACAATGCCCCACACTTTTGTTTCTGATTGATATACCGATCTCCCGTCTTTCGCTCCCCAAAAATCAAAATAAATATCATCTCCAACAATACGCGTCTGAATAAGCACAAAATTGCCTGTGTCATTCAAAAACCGATAATCAGGCGAAGGATCATAAATAGTCGCATCAGTGCCGGGCCTGCCTTTTTCGTCTATATAATAAGGAACCTGGTAAGAATGATTTTGCCTTTCAAGAACTGGCAATCCGCTTTTGAGCGTTGCTCGAAATGTCGTAGTCCCAATCTGGCACAGCCCACCTCCATATTCAGGTATTGTTTTATTCCCCTTAATCACCAATTCGGGAAGATACCCCGATTTCGCGTTAATCTCACCTAATGCATGAAGTAATGAAAATTCCTCTGATGGCGCAATCATAATACCATGAAGCGATCGAGCTCCCACCGCAATATTATGACGCCGATTTTTCGGACTTCCTTTCATATTCGAATGCCCTGTGCCTAAAATTTCCTGAATACCCAAATCATCCAAAGAAACGTCAGAAGTGCGCGGAAATACCTCTTTTGTTTGAATGGTCACGCGAGTAAGCTGATCATTAAATACCCGTTGTTCTATCTCTGCCACAGTCGCTTCAATGTCAATATCACGACCAGATACTCCCTGATTCATTCTTTTAAGCATTTTTGTTAAAGGATCAATTTCAAATTTTGGTTCCTCTGGGGAAATTCTAATTGCTTTTTCCAAGTTTTGCATTGCGTACTCGCCAAATATTTTCTTGTTGATAACAAGTGATGTTTCTTCCGTCTGATCTCCTACCCCAAAATCAAGCCATGTTCGAAATACCTTCTGCGAGACGACCCATGACCTCTTTTCAAACGTAAGCGTTACAGACGGTATTGTGATCATACGCTCAATCGATGGCAGGAGAACTCGTATGTCTTCCACTCCAATAGAGGGAGTATCGTTTTGTTGTTTTAATTGAACGGGGCCAAATGATGTTGATGCGATGGCATCTTTAAAATCTTTTAAAAAAATTCCTCTGTCAAAAATCCACCCACTTTCTTCAGGCACAATATCAACTGACGTGCGGTCATTATTAAATACGAGAGAGGCATCGCGCGCCGGATGCTCTTTGTCTCCAAAATTCTCCTTTAAAACAGTAACAAGAACGTCTTCGTTGACACTATACTGCAATGGAACCTTTTTCCCCAAAAATAATGCCTGCGCTTTTTCAAAAAAACGAACAAATGTGCCACCTCGACGACCAATACTCCATGCGTATTCAATACTCTCATCTGTATTAAAACGAAACACTTCCTGTGAAATATCAGGATCAAAAGGCGCAACATTAACCGGAGGAAAAGCAAGGGCTCGATCATTATATGCAACAACGATCCCCTGTTCATTATAAGGACGCAACGCGTCTACAAGTACCTGACGCGCTTCTTCTTTTGTTTTACTTCCTAAGGAGTAGCTCCCCACTGATATACCAGGAAACATTTTGTTCTGATAGCGTGAAACATACCCATACGCGCCAAGAACAATGACCACCGCAACTATAAGAAGAGCTCCTGCAAGGAGCATGACTATCATTTTCCAATTTCGCGCACGCGCCTTTTCATGTTCTTTCGTCTCCATAATCATTCTGATCCAAGCAATAACGTATTGAGAATATGCTTTGGATCCACTTGCAAAGGATGAGTATACGGTTGAGAAGAAAGCATTGCATATACTATAGCACCAGGAACGCTATCTTTGGGTATATCTCGTTTTGGCCAATACAGAATCTCCCCCTCACGAGTGCGAATCACAACATAATAATCATCAAATCGTTCAATCACCCCCGCAATCATAGGAATCATTATTAAGAATACCCCTCCTCAACTGTAATGTCTAAAGATTTTTTTTGTTCATGTGCTTTTGGTAGGCGAACGATGAGCACTCCATTTTTAAACACAGCGATTGCGCGATGGGATGACACAATAACAGGTAAAATAATGGTGCGTGAAAAACCTCCCCAGTGACACTCGCGAACCACATATTCAGTAACTCCAAAATCATCTGCTCGTTCCCTGCCACCTCGAATAATTACCATATCATTGTTCACTGTAATGTCAATGTGTTCCGGCCGTACTCCGGCGATCGGCGCGCGAATCACAATTTCTGTTGGCGTATGGAATACATCAACAGATAAATATCCCTCCTCGCCCTCATTAACCATCACCCACTCATCAGAAGACGCGCGTGGTTGAGTAAACGCACGTTCTAAACTATCATTTTGCTCGTCATGTATTGTGTCTTTTTTTGTAAATAAATTTTTTATGCGATGCAATACACTATTCATATAGTGATAGTATAGAAAACAGCTGAATAAAACGCAACTAAAGCCATATCTCATATTAAAACACTAATATAAAATAACCGCTTTTACGGCGGTTATTTTATATGTAGCCCCTAGGGGAATCGAACCCCTGTTTACAGGATGAAAACCTGCCGTCCTAACCATTAGACGAAGGGGCCTTGATTTCATGTGTATAACACCTTTTCGTCTCATCTAAACATAAGCAAGGATAACGAAATCCTCATATCAAGTCAACTATACTTTACCGCAAAACAAAATTCCGTTAATGTGGAAAGTATTATGATCATCCTTGGAATTGAATCATCATGCGATGAAACCGCGGCCGCCATTGTACAAGAAACAAATGGTGCTATTGCTATTGTGTCAAATATCATCGCATCGCAAGCCAAAATTCACGCACAATATGGTGGCGTCATACCGGAAATTGCCGCGCGTAACCATATCCTCAATATCATCCCTGTTATCACACAAGCGTTTGATGCCGCTCATATTTCGTATCAAAATATAGACGGCATTGCCGTAACGCAGGGCCCCGGTCTTATAGCGGCATTGCATATCGGCGTAGAGACGGCAAAAACGCTGGCACTGGCATGGAATAAACCGCTCATTCCTATAAACCACATGGCTGGCCATATTTACTCAACACTAAAAAATGTTGATGATTTTCAATTTCCCGTGCTTGCGCTGTTGGTATCTGGCGGACACACGCAATTGGTGCTTATGAAACAGCACTATGATTTTGAGATTATCGGGACAACGATTGATGATGCGGTGGGCGAAGCATTTGATAAAGTAGCAAAACTCTTAGGATTTCCCTATCCTGGCGGTCCAGCGATAGAACAAGAGGCATCCGAATGGAGCAATCCCAATATACGAATGCATCCTAATCTACAAATAATACACCATAGAAGAGGGGTTAACCCCGTCTCTACAGACGACAGCCCCGTATTCGTAGATTCGGATGTTATTAGTAGATTAGGATTGCCCATAACATTCCCTCGCCCGATGATTGATTCTCCTGACTTCAACTTCAGTTACTCGGGACTTAAAACCGCAGTGCGATATTTGATAGAAAAACACCCCGATTATAATCGCGCGCAAGTCGCATGCGAATTTCAAAACGCGGCAATTGATGTGTTAGTTATAAAAACCCTGCGAGCAGTTGAACACTACCATATTAAAACCCTTGTTGTCGGTGGCGGTGTCGCCGCAAATCAACACCTCCGAAACCAACTCACAGAAAAACTGAAAATTGAAAACCGAAAACCGAAAACTGATCTCCGCTTCCCTCTCCCCGGCACCTCGGCTGACAACGCCGCCATGATCGCCATCGCCGCATTGGTAAAAACAAAATACTCAAAACAAAAAACAGATTACAGAAAAATAACCGCAGATCCAAATCTGCGGCTAAAATAAAAACTGCCTTCATTCGCATCGCACATCGAAAGAGAGATACAGAGGGCGTTGGGCCAATACTTGTTGATAAAACCGCTAAAAATCGCTACTCTATAATAGTATGAAAAAAGGCACTAAAAAACTATCAAAAACGCGGAAACAGGCCGAATTACCCAAACAATACGATCCTCAAAAAATTGAGGATGGCATATACCGACAATGGGAGCAGTCAGGATTTTTTAATCCAGATCATTATTCAGGAAAAAAGATAAAGCCATTCTCTTTAATGATGCCACCGCCGAACGCAACCGGGGTGTTGCATCTTGGCCATGCCATGGAAACATCTCTGCACGATGTGATTGTACGGTATCACCGCATGAAAGGAGAAAAAACACTATGGGTGCCGGGTGTGGATCATGCCGCTATTGCCACTCAGAATAAGGTAGAAAAACTAATCTCGCAAGAAGGAAAAACCCGGCACGATTTAGGGCGTGAAAAATTTTTGGAACGCGTGAATCAGTATGTTGAAGAATCAAAAACAACCATAGAACATCAACTGCGAAAATTAGGCGCAAGTTGCGATTGGTCGCGCGAAGCATATACCATGTCGCCTGTGCTTACCAAATGCGTACAAAAAGTATTTGTAAACATGTACAACGACGGATTGATTGTTCGCGGCAATCGGTTGGTCAATTGGTGTCCAAGATGTGAATCCACGCTTGCGGATGACGAAGTGGAATACGCGGAAACAGAAGGAATATTGTATTATATTGATTATCCGATAAAAAATTCAGACCTCCCCCCACCCCATCCTACCTTAGGAGGGGGGGGCAAAATAACCGTCGCAACAACCCGTCCGGAAACCATGCTCGGCGACACGGCCGTTGCAGTCAACCCAAAAGATGAACGATACAAACATCTTATTGGCAAAACTGTTACCCTTCCGCTTGCAAATCGCGAAATTCCAATCATTGCGGACAGACATGTGGACCCCTCATTTGGAACCGGCGCGGTAAAGGTAACTCCTGCGCATGATTTTAATGATGATCAAATCGCTAAACGCCACAATCTTGCATATATCAATATCCTCAACCCTGACGGCACACTCAATGATCACGGCGGAAAATACAAAAACTGGGCTGTTGCTGATGCTCGCAAACTTATTATTGAGGAATTACAACAACGTGGACTGCTGAAAAAAACAGAAAAACACATACATAATATTGGGCATTGTTATCGTTGTGATGCAGTGGTTGAGCCGTATCTTTCTTTGCAATGGTTTATGAGCGTGGATAAACCAGCTGTTGTATGGAAAGGAAAAAAGAAAACACTCAAGGAAGTTGCCATTGATGTGGTTAAATCCGAGGATATTGAAATTTTGCCGAGCAGATTTAAAAAAACATATTTTCACTGGATAAATAATTTACAGGACTGGTGCATTTCCCGCCAAATTTGGTTTGGACACAGAGTGCCGGTTTGGTATTGCGAAACAAAAATCCGAAATCCGATCCGCCAGCTGGCGGACGAAATCAAAAAATCGTGCCCCCCGCTCGCCAGTATTGAGCAACCTAAAAAATGCAAGCGCTGTGGAAGCACCACGTTTACCCAGGACCCGGACACATTGGACACATGGTTCTCGTCTGCCTTGTGGACATTTTCAACCCTACTTGATACGAAAATAAAAAAAGATGAATCCCTTGCCGAATGGCTGAAACGCTCGCCTGATTTTAAAACATTCCACCCAACTTCAGTCATGGCGCCAGGGTATGAGATTTTATTCTTTTGGGTTGCGCGTATGATTTTAATGACAACCTATAACACTAAACAAATCCCCTTTAAAACCGTGTATCTTCACGGGATGGTGCGGGATAAAGAAGGCAGAAAAATGTCAAAATCATTAGGCAATGGGATTGATCCAGTAGAGATGATTCAAACATACGGCACAGATGCGTTGCGATTATCCTTAATTATCGGCTCCACCCCGGGTAATGACATAAAAATGTATGAGGAAAAAATTGAAGGGTTTAGGAATTTTATCAATAAATTCTGGAATATCTCGCGGTTTATTCTTACCACCGTTGATACACCACAGTTGATAGAAAAAAAACCAAAAGCACAAACATTAAGTGATGAATGGATTTTGGCAGAATTAGATATCTTGATCCATGATGTTACCAAGCACATGGATAATTTTGAATTTTCACCAGCCGGAGAAAAATTGCGCGAATTCACCTGGGATAAATTTGCAGATTGGTATGTGGAGATTGTAAAGATTGAACAGGGAAAAAACGAAATATTATTATATATTTTACAAACTCTGTTACGCCTCTGGCATCCGTTTATCCCGTTTATTACGGAAAAAGTGTGGGGAGAATTAAATACCACCCCCTCCTTAACCTCACCCCTACCCTCTCCTTGTAAAGGAGAGGGGGACGACGACGATGTTTCCCCCTCTATTAAGAGGGGGCAGAAGGGTGTGTCGTCGTCATTGATCCTCATCGCCCCCTACCCCAAATCACCAACCATTAAATCCTCACCTGCCCTCAAACACCACGCCACTATCCGTGCCATCATCACAGCCATCCGCAACGCGCGGGCGGAGTTTAAAATAGAACCGTCGCTCGTTGTAGAGACGGGGTTAACCCCGTCTCTACAACGCCGAATATCCCCCAATATCCTCCTCATCGAAAAACTGGCACGCGTAACATTTATCAATCAAACCAAAACAAACACCCAAGGCCACACTATCCACGAACATGGTATCTCCCTCACCCTGCACATCCCGCGCGATGATAAAAAAATCAATAAAGCAAAAAAAGAATTGGAACATTACATCACATCTCTTGAGCAAAAACTTTCAAATCAAGATTTCCTCGCAAAGGCGCCCAAAGCAGTCATACAAACCGAACAATCTAAACTCCACCAAGCGCAAAAAAAATTAAACAAGCTTGCGTAGAGACAGGGTTCTTGCCACGCCCTTGTGATTATGGAACCCCGTCTCTACAAAACGGTATACTTCCGTTCTGAGGATGACAAAACTCCAATCACCACTACTATCCAAAACAATATCGATAAATCATTTTTAAAATATGGAGTGTCTACAAAGCCGTGGATGAGAATAGTAAGCATGGCGCAGAGTGCGCCGAGAAGTATAGGATCACGGGTTGATATGTATTGTTTTGCTCCACGCCATAACCATAACCCGATAAACCATAGAAAACCAAGCAAGGCGATGAGCCCGGATTCTGATGCGATTGTCAGATATAAATTATGCGGAAGATGAAAATCAACTAATATCGTTTGAACCGTCAAAAGGTGCGGTTTTTGTTTTATAAGAATTGGCAATTCTTTTTGAAATCTTCCCAGCCCCACACCAAGTATCGGATGGGTTTGCACCATATCCCCTGCCACACGCCATAAATTTTGTCGCAGTTGGGAAGATGTTACATTAAAAAATTCGTTGCGGTGAGTAAAGTGACGGGGTAAGCCGTACCAGACGAAAGCACCAAGAACCATGAGAGATATGAGTATAAAAACTATGCGCCAACACCTCACCCCTACCCTCTCCTTATAAAGGAGAGGGGGACGACGATCGCTCCCCTCTTGCTGTGCCCCATCCTTGTGATGGGAAGAGGGACAGGAAGGGGGTGTTTGGTGTCGTAAGAAAAAAACGAAAAAAACAACTACCCCAATCAACGCGCTTATCCAGCCGCCAAAAGAATTGGTGAGGATAAGAGCGGTAGTTATCATAATCATGACAATGATCATCAGCGCCGATTTCCAGCGCGCGACGGAGACGCCCCAGGGGGGCGTCTCTACAATCATTCCTACTCCCAATATCAATACCGGCACAATAAACATGGACACATAATTTGAAGTTTTAAAAAATGCATCTAACCTACCATCACGCGTCCAACCCATCATGTAATCAAATAATCCATACGCGCTGATTATAAGCGCAGAAGCAAGAAGGCCTGTGGCGAGTAATAGACGCATATTGTAGAGACGCCTCGCTGGGGCGTCTCCACCTGGCACGTTCCCACGGAGACGCGGCACCGCCACGTCTCTACACGCCATAACCACCCACGTCAACAACAATGGATCAAAAAACCATCCCTTCAAAATCCCAAAACCCAACATCCAATCCCCGTACGTAGCGCTCACTATAGCAGACACTGTTGTCATTCCCAGCCAGAGCAGTAATGGCCAGAGGTATGGTTTGAACAGATGGAACATCTCAGCGAATCTCTTCTTCCACCTCACCCCTCCGCCATCCGCCAGATGACGGAGCGGATTCTCATTGTAAAGAAGCGGGAGACACGCCACCGCATAAATTCCCATTTCCAAAAGCGTGGTTGGAATACCAAAAACCTCAAACCGAATCAAATATGCTGGCAAACTTACCAATACAATAAATATCAATATTTGTTGCATACGAGTGCTAATGTTTGTTGGGCTGATGCGTCCCATGAAAATTGATGCGCTCTTTTTAACCCTTTTTCCTTCCAGCCCCCTGATTGAATCTTTATCATTGCATCCGCAATATCTAATATATTATGAGGATCAACCAATAACGCGGCAGTTCCTGCCACTTCTTCGTACGCACCGCCTTTTGAGGTGATTACCGGACATCCGCATGCCATGGCCTCAAGAATGGGCATACCAAACCCTTCGTATAATGTTGAAAATACCAATGCGATTGCATTTTGATAGAGTATTACCAATTCTTCGGCTGATACCGATGGTATAACATGAATATTGGGATGATTCAATTTATGAGCAAATCTTTCGTAACCATGGCCAGGACGACCGACGAGGAGGAGAGATGTCTGTAGAGACGGAGTTTCCCCCTGTGGGTGATCCGCCTCTGGCGGAAACCCCGTCTCTACGTCGCCGGATTTTACGTAAGACCTCACCCTTCCCTCTCCTTGTAAAGGCGAGGGAACGTCGCCGACGAACTCTACAAATGCATCCACAATATGGGAAATATTTTTTTTACTTTCCAAGCGACCGATGAAGAGGAAATACGGGGATGGGGGTACTACTTTCGTATCCACCACCTCACCCCTCTGCCATCCACCAGCTGGCGGAGCGGACTCTCCTTGTAAAGGCGAGGGGGAACGACGACGAAACAACGTGTGATCAACGCCATGTGGAATGACACGAATATCCAAATCGCACATTTCCGGATACAACTTTAATAATTCTCGTTTCACAAATTCCGTTGGCACTAATACAACAACACGTTTCTTAATAATCCTTCGTATCCCTAATTCCAATACTCGTATTTGTTTTTGAGAATACCATTCTGGATGGCGTTTAAACGCGACATCATGCACCATAGTTACCACGCGTTTAGGTGTTATGGGTGGTAAAATATACGATGGTACAAACAATACATCTGGCGGACGCAGAACCATTTCTAATGATAAACGAAACTGGGTCCAGCCGAATCGGAATGGCCAGCGAAGATGCACCATAGAGACAGGGTTAACCCCATCTCTACAACACGAGGAAACCCCACCCCTCCGTGAATATAAAACAATCTCGTGCTCTGCGCCGAGATCAAGTAGATGCTTAACAATATTATGACTATACCACTCCACACCGGTGCGATGTTCCATCTCACCGCGGGAAAAGTCAATACCAATAATCATAAGCAATCCTAATCTACGAATGACATCCTAATCTGCTAATCTACAAATACGTCCGCCGTATTAGTAGATTCGGATGTATGAGTAGGTTAGGATTGCTCTTATTATTCTGTCACCCGAAACACCTCATCCACACTTGTAATTCCATCCAATGCTTTTAAAATACCATCCTGCGCCATGGTTACCATGCCTTGAGCGCGCGCAATGTCCCTCATTTCGGCTTCAGAAACACGTTGTTCGCTAATGGCTTTTTCAATGTCATCTCCAACCTGAAAAATCTCATACACTCCCACCCTGCCTTTATATCCCATACCATTGCATACCTCACATCCGACAGCAAAATAAAATATCTTTTCCGTCTTCAGTTGCGCTTTTTCAGCATCAGGTAATTCCGCAAGCAATGCATCTACGCGCACCTGCATATCAGGCGCAAGTAGTGTTTGTTTTTTGCATTTTTCACACAACTTTCGGACTAACCGCTGGCCGATAACCGCGTTCAACGCAGGGCCAAGTAAAAACGGTTTAACATCCATGGCAAGAAATCGAGGAATAGCTCCTGCGGCATCATTCGTATGCAATGTTGAAACAACCAAATGACCTGTCAATGCCGCATTGATTGCAGTATCCGCTGTTTCCAAATCACGCAACTCACCAACCATCACAATATCAGGGTCTTGTCTTAAAATGGAACGTAATCCGGCCGCAAACGTATATCCTTTCTCGGCGTCCACCTGACTTTGATTAATCCCTTGTAATTTATATTCTATCGGATCTTCTAATGTAATAATTTTTGTTTTCGAATCATTTAATTTATTAACGATTGCGTACAGTGTTGTTGTTTTCCCAGAACCAGTGGGGCCTGTTGTAATAATCATGCCATTGGGACGAACGATTTCTTTTTCCAAGAGTGCGTACGCACTCCCGCGTAAGCCCAAATCCTCAAATGTATGAGCCGCGTGAGATGACCGCAACAAACGCATCACCACGCTTTCGCCAAACGCTGTCGGAATCGTTGAAACACGAACATCAACAGCGTCGTCTTTCAATCGAATTGTAATACGGCCATCTTGGGACTTACTCGTAATATTAATTTTCATCTTTGAAATCAATTTAATCCGCGCAATCACCTGTTGCCACGTTTCTGACGGAAGTTGCGCAACCTCATGCAAAATCCCATCAATGCGGTACCGTATAATAATACGATTTTCCTCCGCTTCGATATGAATATCAGAGGCGTCACTTTTTAATCCACCTGCCAATATCATGGCTACTTTATCAGTCATTTGGACCTCGGCAAGCGCGTGTGTTAAATCATCCAGCGTTTTAATTTTTTCCTGAAACCCTGCAAGAATATCCGCGCTAATAGTAACGTCGTCTGAAAATACTATTTTTTTTGGAAGCCGCGCATACAACTTCATCGCCTCTTCCCATGAATGCTGGCTTGTCAGTACGACATCAACTTTTATGGCACCATTATTGGAAAATTGTTGAATAAATTCTTGCACTGCCTGATGCTCGGGATGAACTGCGGCAACTTTACGAATATGCATTTCTTGATAAATACAAATGACGCCAAGCGCGCGCGCTTGGACCTCTTCAATGAATGACAACGCATCCTGATCAATGGGAAAATGTTCAAGGTTAATATACTGAACCCCTGCTTGCGCCGCATGAACTTGAGCTTCTTGTTCCTGCCGTTTCAGTTCTATCTCTTTCATTTTTTCATCTAATACCTCCTCCGCGCCCTGTTGTTTGTGTCCTTGATTAGACATATAAAAAATACCTATGCTCCCTGATACAGCAACTGGGTAATATTTGCAATTTCTTGTTTTAAACGATCATCTTTATGCAATGCTTCAGCAATTTTTTGATACGCATGCATTGCAGTTGTATGATCCCTACCACCCATATCCTGCCCAATTGCCGGATATGAGGCATCCACTTCTTCCCTTAAAAGATACATCGCGATCTGACGCGGACCAACAAGTTCTTTTTTCCTACTCGAACCAACTAATCCATCAATAGGAACATCGTAATACCGCGCCACGATCTCTATGAGCTTTCGCGGAGTTACCGCTCCTTTCGTGGGATTAAGCGCCAATGACGAAATAATCTCTTTTGTCGTATCAATCGTCGGAGTGTGATTAAATAACTGGTGATGCGCAATAATTTTATTCAACGCACCTTCAAGTTCCCGAATATTATGCTGGATATTCGAAGCGACGTATTCCAAAACCTCTTGAGAAATAATACACCCCTTTTCCGCGCATTTTGACGTCAGTATCGCGATCCGCGTTTCAAGATCAGGAAATGAAATATCAGCAATCATGCCCCATTCAAATCGAGAAAGCAGACGGTCAGGTAACGCGCCTATCGCTTTTGGAGGACGATCCGAGGTCATCACAATTTGTTTATCTGCTTGGTGAAGCGCCTCAAAGGTATGAAAAAATTCCTCTTGCGTCTGCTCTTTGCCAGTAATAAATTGGATATCATCTATCAACAGTACATCAGGGCTTCTATAAATAAGCTTAAACTCCTTTGTTTTGCCCTCTTTCAACGCTTGAATAAAATCATTGGTAAATTTTTCAGACGTAACATACAGTACATTGGCTTGAGGATTGCGGAGCTTTACATGATGAGATATTGCCCTCATTAAATGTGTCTTCCCAAGCCCCACTCCGCCATACAGAAATAACGGATTGTATTTTTTTCCAGGCACTTCTGCAACAGCAAAGCTTGCCGCATGGGCAAGTTCGTTTCCCTTTCCAACAATAAAATTATCAAAGGTATATTTTGAACCGCCTGACGACTCTGCATGAGCCGTATTCGAATGTGCGGTTCGAACATACGGCGACAACGCTTCTTGCGCAACAGGATCATCATGCTTTATACCCCCCTGTTTTTCGTGAGTAACAATTTGATACAATACCTCTCGTACCGAATTGTCGGTTAAGTGTTGTAATGCTTTTATAATCGCTTTGTGATATTTATTCTCAAGCCATGACTTTGTAAATGCGTTCGGAACCGCGACGATAATTTTCTGCTGGGAGATATCAGCAATAAACGTGTTTTTAAACCACGTTGTAAAATTTGCGCGAGAGAGTGATACTTCGAGCTCACCAAGCGTTGCTTGCCAGAGTTGTTCCGGTGTCATAGCGCTCCCATTACCCTATTGTTCCATTGCTTTATTGTTACGATGAAACGATAACAATAAAACAATACAGCAATAAAACAATAATCATCGTAATAAATCCTTATGAGTGACTCGACTCGGCACATCACGCATATCCCTATGTGAATGTTATGGTATCATGGCCTGGGGAAAAATAAAACCATCTGATCCTGTTCACTATCTGTGTCTTGTGTGTGGATAGCATCACTTGCATTTTCCTGCGAATTATACATCATGGAATTGTCCGCCGGCTTTCTTGCCAAAACCCCAATAATCTATTACTATCAAAAACATCAATCTTTTAACAGTATCCTTTGCTTTTACTTCTATGTCTGTACCTCCCAAACGGCACAGTTCGTCTCAAACACGGCGACGCAGAACGCATCATATCCTTGCGAAAAAATCGCTTGATTCATGCGTGGCATGCGGAAAGTCAAAATTACCTCATCGCGCATGCTCTTTTTGCGGGGTCTATCGCGCTTCCAAAGCGTAAGTCCCCTTTTGTGCCATGTCAACACGACACCTCGCGCGTACCATTGCGCTTCAAACGCTTTACGAATGGGATTTTAATGGAAAACGAGATGACCGAATCCACGATTTTTTGGCATATAACAAATCACAATTCGGGCCTGGTCTTGATGATGGCGATTTTACCAAACGCCTCATAGAAGGTGTTTTAAAAGAACATACCATTATTGATCCTCTCATTGAACAGTATGCCCCAGAATGGCCGCTTGATCACATTACTATCGTTGATAGAAATATCCTACGCATCGGTATTTTTGAACTCCTTCACTGCGCCGACGTCCCTCCTCGCGTTGCAATTAACGAAGCCATTGAATTAGGAAAGGCCTTTGGAGGAGAATCGTCAGGGAAATTTGTCAACGGAGTACTCGGTTCCATGTATAACGATTTTCTCTCTTCAGGAAAAATCACTGACCCTAAAGAAGCAACACAAGACAATAAAGACAGCTCATCACCAAAACATTCTGATATATCTGAAACATAAATGCATTATTTTCCATTACTCTCATTCTTACGAGCATGCGCCATGCTAACAAGGCAACCCTTTGGCATTATCTCTCCCATCCTTGTTTGTTGATTGCCCACCCCTTTCGCGAGGTAGATGATCAATAGATAAGGGCGGATGTTTACTCCATGACAGAAAAAAATATTTCAAAACTCGAAAAGACGATCGGCGTTACGTTTATTCATCCGGCACTTTTACAGCAAGCAATGGTTCACCGGTCATATCTCAATGAAAACCCAACATTTGAACTTGATCACAATGAACGGCTTGAATTTTTAGGCGATGCGGTTCTTGAACTTGTTGTTACAGAATACTTATACCAACAGTACGACAATCCTGAAGGCGAGCTCACGAATTGGCGCGCGGCGTTAGTAAACGCAAAAATGCTCGGAGATATTGCGCAAGAACTGAATTTTAATAATTTTCTCTACCTTTCCAAAGGAGAATCAAAAGACAACAATACCAAAGCGCGGCAATATATTCTTGCCAACGCGGTTGAAGCAGTTATTGGTGCAATCTACCTTGATAAAGGATATGACGCGGCGCAATCATTTATCCAGAGCGCTGTCATTAGCCATTTGCCAAGGATTTTAAAAGAAAAGCTCTACATAGATCCTAAAACACGGTTTCAGGAAGCGGCGCAGGAACATATCGGCGTTACTCCCTCATATCAAGTACTGCATGAAGAAGGGCCAGATCATTCAAAAACATTTCGCGTTGGAGTATTTTTGGGAGATGAGATGATTGCCGAAGGCACAGGATCCTCAAAACAGGAGGCCCAAGTTGCGGCCGCAGAAAAAGGGATTGAAGTGAAAGGGTGGTAAACGACAAAGTATGACACACTCTATTAAACCCTCACCTTACAAGGCAAGGGTTTTGCGTTTTCATAAATATGATATACTATAATTGTTACTACTTCCATCGGAATCATGTAACAAGGAGGGGATATCAAAAAAGCTCTTTTCGCATCCATCACCAGATCCATCACCTCCATCCCATTGCGCCTGATACGCATCAGGCCAACCGAAAGTGGTGATCCAATTCCTTGTTGCGATGTGGCGGGTTGGTGTGTATAACACCCCGTCCAGCTGTGCTCAATTTATATAATGAACTCCTCATACCATGAACTCTCCGTTTGAGGACTCATTATATCTATTGGGCACAGCCTGTTTTTTTTCATCTCGATTTTCTTACGCATTGTGTGCTACTATTTCAGTGTCTTACCTGTTACTCACTACATAATCACTGCTCCGACAGTATGTATTTAAAGCAACTTTCCATACAAGGGTTCAAATCGTTTGCGAATAAAACCGTGCTTGAGTTTCGGCCACCTTCAGGACAAAAAAAATCCAAAGGTATTACCGCAATCATCGGGCCGAACGGTTCGGGAAAATCAAATATCGCAGATGGCATTCGGTGGGTATTGGGAGAGCAAAGCTTAAAACTCTTGCGAGGAAAAAAATCAGAAGATGTTATTTTTTCAGGATCTCAAAAAGCATCTCGACTCTCTCGGGCAGAGGTCACTATCACCATTGATAACAGAGACCGCTCTGCTGATATTGAATACCAAGAACTCATTATTACCCGTCGCTTGTATCGCAATGGAGAAAGTGAATACCTTCTTAATGGGATCCCCACTCCCCTCTCTTCGATTCAACTCCTATTAGCACAAGCCAATGTGGGACAAAAAAACTACGCTGTCATCGGTCAGGGCATGATAGATACCATCCTTCTTGCGTCTCCGCACGAGCGTAAGGATTTTTTTGACGAAGCAACCGGGATTAAACACTACCAAATCAAACGCGACAGCGCGGCCCGTACATTAGAACGCACGGCAGAGCATTTAGCAGAAACAGATCTCCTGTTAAACGAGACAACTCCTCGTCTCCATCTATTAGAACGACAAGTAAGGCGGTGGAAACAGCGCGAAGAATACATCCACACGCTCCGCGATATTCAAACCCAATACTATGGAGGAATGTGGTCTGCGTTGCATCAAGAGTTATCTGAAAAAATACAACGAGCATCAGCTGTAGAGGATGAACTCATCTCTTTAAAAAAAACGCAACAAGAACAAGAAAAAGAATTTCAGCTATTGGGGACGGGAAACGGCACAACAGAAGAATATGAACACCTCTTGGCTCTTCAGCGCAGTGCGCTTTCCGCTATGCGGGAAAAGGACAATGAAATTATCCGTATCCAACAAGATATCGAACATCAATATGAACTCAAAGGCGAAGGAGATATCGCCTGGATACATCGGCGACTCCATGAAATAGAAGGAGAAAAAACGACAACTGAACAATCGCTCATACACATTAAAAATCAAACAACCCAATCAGCTCTCATAATGAAAGATACAGAGATTGAGCGCGATACGATACTATCCGCCCTTACTGCAGATACCCACACACTCGAACACCTTCAACACCAGAACCAGAACACCTCTCACCATGGCGCGCGACAAACAATTGAAACGCTTTCTCATGAATGCGCGATTCTTTTGGATGAACTCGTCAATAATTCAAAAAAAGAAGGTCTTATCAGCAGAGTAAAAAAAATCATTTCAACCCTCACTTCTGTTGCCGAACTTTTGCGTCCTCATAAAGACACGACGATAGAAATAAAAAACCTGCAAAAAAAAATAAAACACGCGCACGTCGAATCCGAAGAACTATCGGCAATCATCCAAGAAAATAAAATGGAACAAAAAATCACAGAGCAAAAAAAATCACTGCTCCGCGAGCAACTCGATCGCATCACTCGCGAAGAACATGCATTGTCTCAAAAATTGGTCATTCAAAAAACAGGGACCAAGGAAACAAAAATTACATCGCTCACAACAATGGGAGAACGACTCAAGACCGAGTATAAAAAATATCAAGCTGAATACGCAAAAATTTCAGAACAACTGTCAACCTACCACTTTCAACAACACCGCAATAAAGAAAGGATGCTCGCGATTCAACGAAAATCACATGACATTAACACTGAACTATCTTCAAAAGAGCAGTATGTTCATACCATTCTCATTGAACAAGCGCGGATTGAACAACGTTCGGAAGATATTAAAAATGAAATACAACAAGAAGTTCCGCGCGATATATGGGAAACAATCATGACGCCCACACAAGAGTATTCGCTTTCGAACGAACACCTGACAGCGCTCGCAGAGCACATGATAACTGCAAAAAAACGAGTGAACCAAATCGGAGATATTGAAGACGGAATCATGGAAGAGTACGAAGAAGCAAAACAACGATACGACTTTTTATCACATCAATCCACTGACTTAAAAGAGTCGCATACGCATCTTATAAAAATCATTCACGAACTCGATGAAAAAATAGAAACACAATTCACTCACAGTTTTAAAAAGATAAATGAACATTTTAATCATTATTTCAAAATATTGTTTACCGGTGGCAAAGCCGCTCTCTCCTATCGGAAAGAAACCAAGCGCCAAAAAATCGAAGAACGCCAAGAGGATGCAGAAGAAACACCGCCGAATAACCTCCAACGCACAATTGAAATTGATATTATAGCATGCCCTCCAAATAAAAAAATCACTAACATAGGAGCTTTGTCAGGCGGAGAACGCTCACTGACTTCTATCGCGCTTTTGTGCGCGATTATCGCCGCAAATCCCGCTCCGTTTATCGTACTCGATGAAGTTGACGCCGCTCTTGATGAAGCGAATTCCGAACGCTTTGCAACTATTTTAGAAGAGCTCTCGCACATAACACAATTTATTGCCATTACTCATAATCGCTCAACAATGAACAAAGCAAACCTTCTCTACGGAGTTACCATGAATGAAGACGCATCATCGCGACTGTTTTCAGTAAAACTTGAAGATATTAATGAAAAACATTGACAAAACACCCAAGAATGGGTATCGTACGTTCATTTAGTAACATAATATTCCCTTTTGTAATTGACACGGATGCAACTTCGACCGTTCGGTCTTATGAAAGAGAATACCTTATACATGTATGGTAGCACTCAAGCTCCAACGCGTGGGACGGCACAAAACCCCTCACTTCCGCATCATTGCGATAGACAAAACACGCAACCCGCAAAGTGTGGCAAAAGAAATACTTGGGCACTTCGATCCGCGCAAAAAACAAGACACCCTTGTATTAAAAAAAGAACGCATTGAGTACTGGCTCTCTCAAGGCGCGCAACCTACTGGCTCTGTGCATAATATCTTAGTAAATGCTGGCATTATCAAAGGAGAGAAAAGAAAAGTGACCCCAGCGTACAAAAAACAAATTGACGCTCCAGCGCAATCATGATATACTATTATAGAGACATCGCACTCTATAATCGGACTGAGAACGCAGGGAAAACTGTGTCTGGCGCAGTTTTGGAACAAGGGGGATTTGAGCCGTATCCAATGATACGGCGAAAATTTCCTGAAGCGAAAAACAAGCCAGGCACGATTTTAACAAGTTATTGAGTACGATTCTGGAGTACGATGTCTCTATGTGTAACACAGTAGGAAATGTCGATCCGAACTGTTACGATACTGTTTACAATTTATACTGATCAAACATGTTGCTCCCCTTATCAGGAAGAAACTCATCTCTCTAAAGGATGCGTGACATGCGTGATCACACGAACTGAATGGCAGACCAAGATCAGCAATTCTTAGACACCGTTGTCAAAGCGTTGGTTGACCACCCTGAAAAGGTTGAAACCACTCGCACTGTTGATGAAATGGGAGTTCTCTTGACTCTCAAAGTAGACCCACAGGATATGGGCCAAATCATCGGCCGACAAGGTCAAACTGCACGCGCCATCCGTACTCTTTTAAGAGTAGTGGGCGCAAAAAACAATGCGCGCGTGAACCTCAAAATCGTTGAACCGGAAGGCGGTCGCCTGCCGCGGGAAACAAATGATAACGAGGACGTTGATACCAGCGCGGTTGATGACTTGAAAATATAACTTTATAGCGTTCTTGAAAAAACCAGACCCCGCCATTGTGCGGGGTTTCTGGTAACTCAAATATCAGTTGTCAAATTTCACATTGCTTCGCCTTTAAAATTTAAAATTTGACGACTGAAAACCGATATTTGCGTATGCAATTCCACATCCTCACAATTTTCCCAAAAATTTTTGACTCATACATTCATGAGACCATTTTAAAACGCGCGCAAGATGCGGGGAGTATTAACATTATTACTCATGATATCAGAGCATTCGCGACTGATAAACACAAAACAACAGATGATACTCCAACAGGTGGCGGACCAGGTATGGTCATGAAACTGGGACCGATGTATAACTGCCTACTCGCACTGCGTAAAAACCAATTCCCTGATTTTAATATTGAAAAAAATACCCAAAACCATCCATCGTCTGTTTTTCATGTTGACGATTCCCCTATATTACTGATGACACCTCGTGGCAAACAATTCACGCAAACAGACGCGCAAAATCTCACGCGAACCAATACCATAAAAAATTTGAAAACTGACAACCGACAACTGATAACTGAAAAACAGTCAATCGTCCTTATCTGCGGTCGCTACGAAGGCGTAGATCAGCGCGTCGCGGATCATATGGTTGATGATGAATACTCAATTGGTCCGTATGTATTATCCGGTGGCGAACTGCCAGCTTTAGTGATAACTGAAGCTATTGCCCGCCTCATCCCAGGCGTCCTTGGCAACGAAGAATCACTCCAAGAAGAAAGCCACAGCGTAAAGCTTGCCACGGCCGAATCCTCCAATGGGCGGAGAAGTGCTGTGGAGTACCCCCAATACACCAAGCCCGCGACGTTCTCCCCTATCCAAGACATAAAATGGCACACGCCTGATATATTACTCTCCGGCAATCATGCGGAAATAAAAAAATGGAGAAATGAGCACGCAACAAGGGCTTGACAACCATAGTACTATCCCCTATCATTGGTACTGCTCTTAACATAGCTAAAAATCACGCACAGAAGACCTCTGTGTTTTTAGTTAAAAGAGTATCGGTTCATTGAAAACTGAAATGTAATAGACCAACTCAACGTCAATTCCAAATACAACATTTTTCAGGTTCGTGGTGCGCCTATAGTGTACAAAAGCATCACAATCTTTTATGAGAGTTTGATCCTGGCTCAGGATGAACGCTGGCGGCATGTCTTAGGCATGCAAGTCGAACGTGGCCGCAAGGCCAAGTGGCAAACGGGTGAGTAACACACTGGTAACCTACCCTTTACTGGGGAATAACCTGCCGAAAGGCGGGCTAATACCGCATACGTTTTTCTTTCATATGAAAGAAAAAGAAAGCTTCGGCGGTAAAGGAGGGGCCTATGGTCCATCAGCTTGTTGGTGAGGTAAAAGCTCACCAAGGCTCTGACGGATAGCGGGTGTGAGAGCATGACCCGCCTCACTGGGACTGAGAACTGCCCAGACTCCTACGGGAGGCTGCAGTCGAGAATCTTCCTCAATGCGCGAAAGCGTGAAGGAGCAATGCCGCGTGCCGGAAGAAGGCCTTCGGGTTGTAAACGGCTTTTGTAAGAGAATAAGCTTCGGCTGAAGGTATCTTACGAATAAGAGGTTGCTAACTCTGTGCCAGCAGCAGCGGTAATACAGAGACCTCAAGCGTTATCCGGATTTATTGGGCGTAAAGCGTCCGCAGGTTGTTTGTCAAGTTTCTCGTTAAATCTTGTGGCTCAACCATAAGAGTGCGGGGAAAACTGACAAACTCGAGACTGGGAGAGGCAAGCGGAACGGCTGGTGTAGCGGTAAAATGCGTTAATATCAGCCGGAACACCAAAGGCGAAGGCAGCTTGCTAGAACAGTTCTGACACTCATGGACGAAAGCGTGGGGAGCGAATGGGATTAGATACCCCAGTAGTCCACGCTGTAAACGATGGGTACTAGCTTTTGGGAGTATCGACCCTCCCAGAGGTGCTTATAACCAAGCTAACGCGTTAAGTACCCCGCCTGGGGAGTACGGCCGCAAGGCTAAAACTCAAAGGAATTGACGGGGACCCGCACAAGCGGTGGAGCGTGTGGTTTAATTCGATGATAAGCGAGGAACCTTACCAGGGCTTGACATATAGCTGCATATCCCGAGAAATCGGGAAGCCTTCGAGGGTGCTATACAGGTGCTGCATGGTTGTCGTCAGCTCGTGCTGTGAAGTGTACCGTTAAGTCGGAAAACGAGCGCAACCCCTATATTGTGTTACTTTCCACAATAGACCGCCCTGGTTAACAGGGAGGAAGGTGGGGATGACGTCAAATCAGCATGGCTCTTACGTCCTGGGCGACACACGCGCTACAATGGGTAGTACAACGGGTTGCCAAACCGCGAGGTGGAGCTAATCCCTTAAAACTACCCCCAGTTCGGATTGGAGTCTGCAACTCGACTCCATGAAGCCGGAATCGCTAGTAAACGCGTATCAGCCACGGCGCGTTGAATACGTTCTCGGGTCTTGTACAAATTAAATGCGCCTGGCAGGCGTATGAACTACAAGGTGAAAATCCTTGTCCCGCACTCACTTTGGGGTATTCCCCAAAGTGAGTGCGGAATAGTTGCGAACAGGACATATCCCGTAAGGGAATGTCTGAAGGGTTCTATACACAAATGACAGCCCAAACACGATAAGGGTGTTTACGATCATAGCGTGTACCTATGGGAAGTAAGCATTAAAAACCCGTTTGGAATGTCGGAAATAGCTCATACACTAACCCAGGGAGATCCTTTTAACGTGTTAACCAATGATGGGTTAAAAGGAAGTCAGCTGCGTTCATAGTAGTTTTGAGGTATACTTTATAAGTATGCCAAAAACGAAGGAACAAACCTTACACATTTCTCCTGATTATATTGTTGGGTTCGTAGATGGAGAAGGATGTTTTTGTATCAGTATTGCCAAACACAAAACACTTCGCCGAAAATCAGAAGTCCGTCTCCTCTTTGAAATAGAAGTCAAAGAAGATGATCGTGCTGTGTTACAAGCGATACAAAAAACATTAGGATGCGGAAATCTCTATAGATTGGAGTATCAACGATATGCTCAATGGAAACCTCACGTCAAACTAAAGGTTTCAAATATTAAAGATATCGTTGAACATATTATTCCATTCTTTGACAAGCATCCCCTACAGGCAAAAAAACGGAAAGATTATCTTCTTTTTCGTAAAGCCGCCTTTCTCATCGCCGATAAACAACATCTTACTGATAATGGATGTAAAAAAATCCAACGCCTTAAGGAGAGTATCAATGTATAAGGACTCGCTGGATGCGCGAGAAGCGCATGTCCAGTGGGGTGCGAATGAAGGTTACATATCGCGATCACCGCCCGTCACGTCAAGGGAGCCGGTAGTACCCGAAGACCCTGCGTTTGCAGGGGACAAGGTAAGACCGGTAACAGGGACGAAGTCGTAACAAGGCATCCGTAGCGGAAGCTGTGGATGGATCACCTCCTTTCTAGGGAGATATGCCATAGCAATATGGATATGGTCGAATCCGTTTCTTTATGAAACGGATAGATTGAAACGAGAGTTGGCTATTACATTTCAGAGTTCAATATCAAAAAATCACCATGGTATGGTGATTTTTTGATATTCTATAAAAATCATTTTCGGTTCTGTCCCCTACCGCGTTACCGTAATTGTCGCACTTTGTTCAGCATCCGGCGCAACGACTGTCACGCGCCCATTAGCGCTCTTTTTAATTTCATACCCAGCGCCATTCGTAGAAGATCCGGTCGGATCGGTTGGAATTGAAATAAGATATTTTTCATCTGTTGTCACAACACCTAAGTCAATCAGCCCGGTACATGTGCCGCCTGTTTTGCAAACTTCTGTCTGCGAAGTAGTAATTGAAGTAGGAAGCGTTCCATTATTATCAATTGTATATTGATATACAGCGTTCAAAATAGTATTCACATCTGCTCGGCGTTGGGCATTGCGGGTGTCACCAAGTTGCTTGTTAGGATTGATCGCTAAAATAACAATGCCGGCCAATATCGCGATAGCGGCAACCACTAAAAGAATTTCTAATAAAGTGAACCCTTTATCGGGTTGATCCTTGTAATGTACAGCATGTATATATCTCATAAGATACCTCTTGTTAATTAACCACCATTGATAGTATATCACATTTTTATTTTTTTAAAAATCAGCAACCTCCTGCCATGATACAACCTGAATAGCTGGAACAATCTGGTCTATAATAATTTTTACTTTTCTTACGATAGTGCCTACTGTGCCTACTGCGGTAATGATGCGATTATGTCCTCCTTGAATTGTAACCGTATAACTACATGCACCTTTGCCAAGCACAACATTGCCACTTCCGGTAAATGGCGCAGACATCCTGATTTGTTTCAGCGCCTCTTCAGAACACGCATTGGCAAGTGCCTTTGCTTGGCTTGATTGTTCAACCGCAAAACTTGTTCGCGATGACCCAAGTCCGAGCAACAGAAGAGAGGTTGAGATAGCGACCCCGACAGCGCCGACAACTAAAACACTCACCAAGGTGATATACCCACCATGACGAGTGTCCCATAATGGGATGCGCTGTGTGCAGTTTATAATTTGCCAATTCATAATAGTAGTCCTTTCATTTGCAGTTCTACACTCGCTCCGCACGTTGTGGTTATCGTAGAGTTGCCGATCCGATAAATGTCTTTGAAACATTGTATTCATTCCTGCCTTCAGGGTTTACATGCGTGAGCGTGAATTGAATACGAATAGTGCCTGGAGTACGTGGCCGAGATAAATTTTGAATATTAAAAGCAGAAGCAATGACACGCGCGTTAGTCAGTGACGCTGCGCTCCCAACTCCTTCGGTAATGCGAATAGTCCCGCCAGAAAGGTCAAAAACAGTCGGATCATTCGCACTCACAGCAACATCGAGTGTCAAAAATGGAGCACTCGCACTTGGTAAAGGCCCCGTGATTGCCTCTGCATTTCGCGCGACTTGAGTAATGATGTTCATGATGTGCAAACCCTGCTGTTCAACCTCGGCAATGGTTTGATTTTTGATGCGGGATTCTAACAGTACGGAAAGAAAAGCCGAAACAGCAAGAAGAATGATGGAAGTAATACTGATGTAAAGAAGAAGTTCTATGAGTGTAAAACCTGATTGTGATAATTTTTTATGGTATTCAGCAACAGTCCTCATAGCATTAATTCGATGTTAAAACCGCAAATTCGGCAGTATTAGAGGTTCCGGCGATAAAAGCGCGGTTCAGATTATAATCCCACACGATTCCTTTTGTATCCTCTCCATAAGCGACTGATCCCAAAATCGCCGGGGATGCCGGCGTAATGACATCAATAATAAATGTCGGCGTGTCGGCGGTATTACTCGCAATGAACACAGAAGAATCGCCAATACCCATTGCCATGTCTTGAATATTACCCCCAATATCTAAAGCACTGCTAATAAGAGTGGGGCCAGCAGGAATGGAAACGTCTATAACAAGAATATTTCCATCAGCTCTGCCAAGTACTGCGTACGTTGAAAATGCCGTTACCGCAGTGCCGTCAGACCCGCCTGAAGCATCAAACGTGCTTGTAAGAAAAATACTCGACGGGCTACTGGTCGAGACGATAAACAATTCACCCGAATTCACAGGCGAAGCGATATAAAGATACTGACCGTTCTGGGCAAGAACAACTTTAGCCGCATCCGCATTAGTTCCTAATTCAAGCGAAGAAAGAATACTCGGTGCAAGAGGGTCGGCAATAGTGATTGCATAAAGTTCATACTGCGCGCTCGCGGCCCGACCAAGAAATACGGTTGTGCCTGTACAGACAACCGAAAGCGCGTTAGCCCCACCGGTAAGGTTAAAAACGCTCGCAATCAAAGGAGCGCTTGGTGTGGTTAAATTAATAACTTGCAATTCGCCTGAATTGGCCACAGTAGCTACGACTGCGTAGTTCCCACATACCGCAACATCATTTACCGTTGCTCCTATTTCTACATTGCTGACCACTACAGGACTTGCAGGAATAGAAACATCTATAACGTACAATTCAGATGCTAATCCGCGCGTTCTTACCACAATCGCATATGTTGCAGACCCTGTTGTATACAGAGCTATCTCATTACCGTTATCAGTTGTAGATAAATCAAGCGTTGCCTCTTGCGTTGCCACGCCCCAGTTGCCAAAATTTCTTGCCCAATCGCTAAATCTCGTTATCAATGAAACCTCGCCATTCCTCTGTGGATTTTGTTGCCACGTTACGTTTGACGTGGCATGTATACGTCCTGTATCAACGGCAGAAATCACTAATTGCCGCGTAAATATATCGCTCACATCTGAGGATCCGGATAGATCCCATTGATTATCAGAGATAATCAACCCAAATATTCCACCAGTAAGGTTTGAAAAGCCGGCATCACGGATATTGCGCACAGCTTCTAATCCTTCTTCAGCCAGCATGACTGATCGAGCGCGATTACCGGCAAATACTGTTGCTTCCTGCCCATACAAATACGCACCAACAAGCGCGGTGATCAACAATACAAAAACCGCACTGGAGAGGATCACCTCTACCAAAGAGAACCCTCTATAGAAGCCCGAAGTAAATGAATGCACCCTAATAGCTGACCATGCCTTTCGCGTTGATTGTAATTGTTCTCGTTTCATTGGCATTTGAAGTAAGAGTAAATGTGCCGGTGGTTTGAGGGAGGCCTGTCAATTTTGTAAAAATCACTTCCGACATACCTGAGGGCGAAATACTTGTTGGCACATCAACTATTTCGTCAAAACTGCTATCGCGGACGGCGTAACTTGCCCCTTTAAAAACTGTCATACTCCCGCTTTGGATATTCACACCCCAACTTGTATCGCCATCAACCGCCTGAGAAAGCGCTTGCGCTCGACGCGATGATTGGGCGATGGAGGAAACGGCAATATCAAGATCATTTCGAACCTGAAATGAGCCATACAGAGGCATAGAAATACCGGCAATAATTCCAATCGTAGCTATGGAAAGTATGATTTCTATTAACGTAAAACCTCTCTTGTTTTGTAGCTTATAGTGTGTAGCGTGTAACAATTGAAACATAGCGCACTTTTTAAGGATGAACGAAGAAGCTACAAGCTAAATCACTGCGTTTTAAATCCGCCAATGAGACCGTAGATTGGCAAAATAACCGCCAAAGCAACCGCAACAACCCCAAGCCAAACGATCACAAGCAAAATCGGCTCAAGAATAACAGTAAGATTTTTCGTAGTCGTTTCTGTTTTTCCTTCAAACGTTTCACTCACAGACAAAAGTGTTTCCGATAGATTACCAGATCGCTCTGCCGTAACAATCAACTGTTGAATCGGAGTCGGAATAAGACGATTCACTGCGCGATACTGCGCAAAGCTCTTTTGGAATGAATTTCCATCTTCAATACTGCGCTCAAGGTATTCATAAAATTTTTTATAGCGCGGGAATGCGGTTGCTTGAGAAAGCGAAGATATGGATTGAGTAATAATAACACCTGCCTGAAGAAGCGTTCCTAAAAGATAACCAAACCGAGCTATCTCAACTTCTTGAATAAGCCGCTTAATACCCGGCACGGAAAAGAGCAAAGATTGACCAATCCTTTTTGTTTTTGGGAAATAAAAAAAGACACATAAAAAAAACACAAAACTTGCAATGATTATTGGCACAACAACCACTCCACGCTCATTCAAAAATTTACCGCCCTGTATGAGTATTTTAGTAATCAATGGCAATTGCACATGCAATTGAGAAAACACGATAGCAAGTTTAGGCAAGACAAACCATGCTATACCAATGCCAATAACAACTGTGAGTAAAAGGACAAACATCGGATACATCATGGCTGATTGAATTTTTGATCGAAAAACACGCTCCTTTGCCTGCTGTAAGCTAATGACACGCAAATTTTCCGAAAGTTTTCCCGACTCTTCTCCTATGCGTACAAGGGAAATGGTATGTTCGGGAAACAGGCGCGCGCTATCTAAAACTCTCCACAATGGAGAGCCGGACTCGATCCCTTCTTTCATAACACTCACAATCCACTTCATTCTCCTTGAACGAAGATCAGCAGAAACCGCATCAAAGGCATCCAATATTGTCATGCCGGAGGAAACAAGCATGCTTAAATTTTCAATACAATAATCACGATCAGAGCGCAATCCGAAAGTAGCGATCCGTGATGTGTGTTTTTTTACTTTGCGACGTTCCATAGCGCAATGTCTTTTTTTACAAGAAACATTTCACACAATACATCAGAGCTTGGGAACCTCTGCTACCCGTTTGAGCTCTTCAAGTGTGGTTATGCCATTTTTCACTTTTTCAATGCCATCTTCAAAAAGAGAGACAACCCCCTGTTCGCAAGCTAAACGCCATATCTCTTGAGTAGACGGTCGTGTTAAAATTAAATCCTGCATTTCAGGAGTTACCTGAATACATTCAAAAAGAGCTATCCTTCCTTTGTAGCCAGTTCCTCCACACATCGGGCACCCCTTTCCCTGATATAAGATAACTGCTTTTTTCCCAAAAAACTTACTCGCCACCTTCGGCGGCATCACAAGATTGGAAGGGGCAACTGTTGTACTATGACGGCATTGTTCGCAAATTTTTCTTACCAACCGTTGAGCTACGATAACCTCAAGTGTGGAGGCAAGAAGGAACGGTTCAATATTCATATCCAAAAGACGCGGAATAGTGGTTGCCGCATCGTTCGCGTGAAATGTTGAAAGTAAAAGATGACCGGTCAGCGCGGCATTTACAGCTATTTCCGCGGTTTCCTCGTCACGAATCTCCCCGACCAAAATAACATCAGGATCTTGACGCACAATAGAACGCAACCCACGCGCAAATACTAAATTCGTCTCCGGGTTGACTTGAATTTGATTGACTCCCAACATCTTATATTCCACAGGATCCTCAATAGTCATAATATTCACATCCGGCTGATTCAAAATTTTCAAAAACGCGTACAGCGTGGTGGTTTTTCCCGATCCGGTTGGACCGGTAACAAGTATCATGCCAAATGGTTTTTTGACGGCTTCTTCGAGTATGGATTGATGTGCGTGAGAAATGCCCAAGTCAGCCAAGCTCAATCCCTGAATATACGAAGCAAGGATACGAAGCGCAATTTTCTCGCCTTCAACAGTAGGAACGACTGATACTCTCATGTCCACAATAGTGCCATCTTTATCATGTCGCATCGCGCCATCTTGGGCTGTAAAATGCTCATCAATGCGCATTCTACTTTGCACCTTGATGCGATTTAAAATATTTTCATAATGCTCGCGCGGGATACGACCGGCTTCCTGTAAAACGCCATCTACTCGAAACCTGACCAGCACCTCCTTGCCCTGTGGTTCAAAATGAATATCTGAAGCGTGAAATGACTGGGCATCTGCTATGATTTGTTCAATAATTTCCGGCGCCACGCGCGTTTGTGTTTCAATGATTTTAGAAAATCTGGTCTCAAGCGATTTTCGATAATAACTAAAGCATGCCTCAATATCATCTAACAACGAATACGCAATGGTAATCTTTTGCTTCGGGAAGATTACTTGCAGTATCGCGCGAAGTTCTTTTTGAGAAGGATTATCAGTAGCAACTGTTATTCCTTTTTTATTTTCAGCAAAAAGCACAACCTTACATTTTCTTGCAGTTTCTTCGGGAATTTTCATTATCTGTTCGCAGATCGGCTGATTGGAATTTAAATCAGCATACAAAACACCAAATGATTCAGCCACTGCTTGACCAATCAAATCCTTTGTTACCAATCCGCTGATAAGCAACTGTTCTATGATTGAACTTCTGGCCGTTTTCGCAGATTTTTCAGCGCGAACAATATCTTCCTTTGTCACATAATTTTCACGCACCAGCATTTCTGTTATTTTTGTATCATCAAAACGCATATGTATTATTAGAATGGCTTCTTAACATTCTCCTTCTAAATATTTCTTAAAAAATCACATCTATAATAAATATAATTCAATAGAGTAATAGTAGCAATTTACATACTGGCAGTCAAAGACACACCGCCTTTATTTTTTTAAAAAAAAGTACAACTCATCGTTGTACCTTCATATATTCAAGAATCGTATCAACTATCGTGTCAACCGACTCAGTGGTGTCCGTGTTGACGGTAAGCTGGGGATATACGATATCTTCGAAACGGTTGACTACATCCCTCACATGCGCAATGGTGACACATCCGCCGTCACCATCACGCAACTCCAGTCGGCGTTGAACCTCTTCATCTGTTATAGTAAAGACACATCGTACAACCTTCAACTCTCCACCTGCGATCGCAACGTTCTCTTGAAGCGCATTAAAGCGCTCTCGTCGCGAATACGTCGCAACAACGATCGCAGATATCCCTCGATTCAACTCCCTCGCTACACGAATGTGTAACAAATCATACACGTTATCCATCCGTATTCTGTCCCGAAGGGTTGCATCGGCAGAGTTACTCGGATCTATAATTAGTTGCAGACCGTTTTGCCGAGCAATCTCATCAATATCTAAAAAGAGCCACCCCATGCGTTGCTCAAGAATGCGTCCCAAAGACGTCTTCCCACTACACGGAACTCCACACATTGCAAGGACACATGCCATATTCTTCTCCAATCAAGCGCAGCGAGCGCGTACCTTCTTCTGAAAATGTGACTTGTTTCAATTGGTCGGGCTGGTGGGACTCGAACCCACGACCCCCTGATCCCAAATCAGGTGCGCTAGCCAACTGCGCTACAGCCCGATTGATTGTGATAGCTCTCAAGATTGGTGCCGGGAGTCAGGATCGAACTGACGACGCAAGGCTCTTCAGGCCTTCGCTCTACCACTGAGCTATCCCGGCATTTATTTCATGATCACCACTTGAACCTCTATATCGGCATTTACAAGGAATCTCTTTTGGGAACTACTTGGGTGCTCATCGAAAGAGATCACATGCAACAATACACTATCACTCTGGGCGTACATGGACTCGAACCATGGACCTCGTCATTATCAGTGACGCGCTCTAACCAGCTGAGCTATACGCCCAGAGTAACCTATATCCTGCAATCATAAAATATCTCAAAACACGCTTCGTATGCTACCAAAAAATCGCTTTTATGACAAGAGGAATAAATTCTCATGTAAATTTAATATCAAACTATGGTATACTTATAAAAAGGGAGGCGCCCCATTAATATACACCTTAATTGAAAGGAGGTGATAGTATGAAAAAAAATCCAATTGACATGATTGCGTGGATACTCGTCATTATAGGCGGCCTCAACTGGGGGCTGTACGGCATTACCAAAAATGACATTGTTAATATTATTTTCGGGAAAATCCCTGTTTTAGCTACAATCGTCTACATTCTTGTTGGAATTTCAGCGCTGTATGTTCTTCTGACTATAAAACATTGCTGTTCAGATAAACCAGTTGCTCCTAAAATGTCATAAAATCCCTTTCTCTAATCATACAACAGAAAACAACACGTTGTATATTATACGTGTTGTTTTTTTGACTTTACAAAATGGCCTCTTTTGCTACTATATCAGTACTTTGAATATAAAATCTGTTTTGAGTTTCAGATTTAGAATTTCGAATTTCCCGTGCCTTTGGCACAGACACGCGGGTATCGTATAATGGTTATTATTACAGCTTTCCAAGCTGAAGATGGGGGTTCGATTCCCCCTACCCGCTCCCACACAATGACTGGTGAAACAGTCATTTTGCGTTAGGATAGATAGTAAATATGTCTTTTATTAAAAAAGTAGCTGTACACAGCGCAATTCAAATTATCGGTAAAGCGATCTATGCCTTATTGGGCTTATGCTCACTTTTTGTATTAACACGACTGTTAGGGCCTGATAATTTTGGGAAATTTCACATTATTACAATTTTCGTCACATCAATCGGCATCATCGCTGATATGGGTATTTACCTCGTTGCTCTTAAAGAACTTTCCACCCCACATCAGGATACCCAAAACCACTTTCCTGAATTACTGGGCACTCGTATTGCAATCAGTGCCGCATGGTACCTCCTCTCGCCTCTTATTATTCTATTCTTCCCCTACGCGCTTGGCATTAAAATAGCAATTCTTCTAACAGCAGTCATTAATATATTCAACAGCGTTTCCCAACTTTCAAGCGCTGTCTTTCAAACACATTTTAAAACGCATTTTTCCGCATACGCTGAAATCATCGGCAGAACCCTCCTGCTTGTTATCGTCTTTACAGCATTCAAAACGCACAATCAATCTGCCCTTATTGTATCCCTGGTCGCTCTTATTGTTGGATCATGCGCAACCATGATCATGCATCTCTTTTTCCTAAAAAAATATACCTCAATTATTCCGCGCTTCAGCAAACAAGCATGCGTTCGTACCATACAAACTTCATGGCCCATAGCGCTGTCCATCCTCTTCACCCTCATTTACGTTAAAGCAGACAGCATTATACTCTCGTTATTTAAACCCATGAGCGATGTCGGTTTGTACGGCGTGCCATACCGCATACTTGAAACGCTCACAACCATCCCGATTGTTGTTATGGGACTATTCATCCCCCGCCTTTCCGCGTACTGGGCAGAAGGTAATACGCCATCGTTCCACGCACTGCTCGAGGCGGCGTTTCAATTATTATCCTTAATCGCCGCGCCATGTATCGGCATAGCCATACTCATCGCATCGCCTTTTATGGAATTTGTCGCGGGAAAAGAATTTCTAACACAACCGCAAAACCTTCATATTCTTTCAACGCTCTTTGTTATGCTCATGAGCGCGACAATGATTATTTTCCTCGGCGCCACATTCACGCAAACGATTATCTGTATCAATAAACAAAAAAGTATGCTTGTATGGTATATCATTATCGCGGTGTCGGCCCTTGTCGCGTATCTTATTTTTATTCCTCTGTATTCATATTACGCCGCGGCCACTATCACAATTCTCACTGAAGCGGGCATTGCTTTTGCCTCGTGGAAAACAATACAACGCACAACGAACTGCGCTATTCATCTTCACTATCCACTGCGCATATTTCTCATAGCAATCGGCATTACGCTTATTCTCAAACCGCTCGGCCTTGGCTTATTCCCGACAATCGCACTCTATACTACCCTCTATTGCGCGTTCATATACCTCATGCGCATCCCGCACCATCTTTTAAACATAACACGACATCTATGAACTGCATTATTCTTGCAACTGACACTCTCATGAAAGAGGACGAAAAACACATTGAGTATATAGTCCGTGAATTTCAAAAACGAGATCACGCTCTGGTATATTTATCAAAAACGCCTCCTGCGGATCACGGCGAAAACTATAAAAAAATGTTTTTCAATCCCAGATTCACATCATCTCTTTCTCTTGTTTGGATCATTTTTTCCCCGCTCCTTTTTATTATCAATATCATACGCATCATTCGACTGCGCATCCGATACGCTCCGCACGCGCTGATATGCGCCACCTGTTCCGACGTCATCCTCTTCGCCCCTTGCGCGCGTATGCTCGGTATACCAACATACATTCTATTCCCTAAACCGATTCCGCGACTTTTGAAATGGCTGTATGCATTATACGCAAAAAATACCCACAGCATCTTCCCCTTCCCTTCTCTCCAGCAGTTAACAGGCATACGACAAAAAAATATCTCAATAATCCCTCCCTGCATACATATCAAACAACAACCCTTGCCATTGGATTCTGTCCCAACACACCAGCAACAACGATTTATTCTTGGCACGGCATCCCCTTTAAACCAGCGAAGCGGGGTTGAATACATCATCAAAGCAATCCCTTTGATACAAGAAATGATTCCTGATATGCAACTTGTTATTGTGGGAAGCGGCCCGGAAAAACAACGCATATTATGGCTGGTTGCCCAGCTTGGACTGCGCGAATACATTAAATTGGTCGGGTCAGAAGATCATCGTGAAAATTGGATGAAACATTTTACTGTATTCGCTTTTTGCCCTGACGATTCATTCGCCTCAATGGAGCCAGCAATTGAAGCTATGGCCGCGCAAAGGGTTGTTATCGCTTCAGATATCCCTCCACTCCGAGATATCATCACCCCGTCAAAGCATGGGATTCTTATCCCTCCTCATAACAGCGAAATGATCGCGCAAGCAGTGATTAACCTTTTCAATCATCCTGATTGGAGGGAAACCATGGGCGGACTCGCGCGAAAACACGCACAAGAACACTTCTCTATTGAAACGGTTATGCAAAAATACGAAAATCTTCTTGTATAACAGCCACGCATCGCAGACACGCGCGTTGAGAAAACGAAAAAAAATATGATATACTCACTTTACTTAAACTTAAATACATATCCATGATATGAAGTCGCGTTTTTTTTGTCTTGCCATTACTATAACCGCACTCTCTCTTGCCCCTGCGTTCGTCAACGCCGCGGTTTTTAATAAAAATTTTATCATTTCCGATTTTGATCAATTTGACAAACACGCACTCTCACAAATGGCAATCCAAACATTTCTTGAAAAAAAAGGATCTATGTTAGCAACCATTACCGATACATTCAGCGATGGCATAAAAAAGGTCTCAGAAATTATTTGGCTTGTAAGCCAGGAAACGAATATTTCACCAAAATTTTTATTGGCAAAACTTCAGAATGAGCAAGGGCTCATAGAAAAAGCGTCTGCCACACAAAATGCGCTTGATTGGGCTATGGGCTATTCGTGTTTTGGTGGACGATGCAATGAAAAATATAGAGGTATTGCCAATCAAATAGATGCCGGCGCAACAACGTTCCGTATTTATTCAGACCAGCCCAATCGTTTCGGCTTTAAAATCGGCGTCCCGTCCATCACCTCTGATGGATACCAAGTAACTCCTCAAAATCAGGCAACTGCAAACCTGTATATTTATACACCATATCACGGCTCTGATTCAGGCATTGGTGGCAATTATTCTTTTTGGAAAGTGTGGAACCGATACTTTGGAGGGAATAGATATCCTGACGGAATAGTGCTTCTTGATCCTGACGGAACACTGTGGAAAATTCAAAATGGCGAACGCCGGAAATACATATCAAAAACAGCATATCTGCAAACGAACCGAATTGAAGATGCAATACAGGTGAGTGCTGATATTATTGCATCGTATCCAGAAAGCACCCCAATTAAATTTTCAAATTATGCTGTTGTAAAAGACAGTGGTTCAGGAAAAATTTATCTTTTAGTTGATGATTTCAAACGGCATATCGTTTCTCCCGAGGCATTACGAAAAATCGGATTTAATCCCGAAGAAATAGAAACCGTACTTCCGGAAGATATCGCTCCCTATCGCGACGGGTTTCCTATTGATGAAACAGCAGTAGACCCGACAGGCGTTGTGGCAAAAAATAAAACAACTGGGGAATTATTCTTTTTGCAAAACGGATTTAAGTACCCGATTATTGATGACATTATACTCAAACTCAACTATCCAAACAGAACGCCAAAAGAAATGTTTGCAGAAGAAATAAACAGCGGGTATCCCGGGAATCCGGTACCTCTCAAGAATGGACTCTTAGTAAAAGACGCGTCACATTCAATATACATGATTTCAGAAAGGAAAAAATTTCGCATCGCATCTGATTACACATTCCAAACGCTCTTCCCATTAACGCAAAAAGATACGATTCAATCGGTGCCACAAAAAGTCCTTGATATTCATCCTGACGGCGAAACCATTGAAATCGCCGAAAACATCCCAGACGCGCCTGACGCCACGTCAAATCCCCAACAACAGGAGAATACATACACAGCGGTATGGAAATCAACATCAGGTCCCAATCGGCTGAAACCGAATGAAAAAAGTTCTCTTACTCTGACATTTGCAAACACCGGCACAGGAGAATGGCGGAATAATTCCACTTTTCTTTCTGTTACCAATGAAAAAGGAGAACCCACTCCACTTGCGCATGAGTCATGGTCAGTGGCAGACGGACGATTCATTCCGATGGAAACAGTGATCGGACAAAACAGCCAAGGGACATTTAGTATCCCATTAAAAGCGCCGGCAAACCCAGGAGAATACGGCCTACTCATCACACTGAAACGCATCCCTCAAACAGGGTCGCCTGAACCTATTGCAGGCGGATCGCTGTTGCTTCCGATAAACGTCATCCCAAACGATTACACAGCAGAAATAGGTACGCTCTCAATGCCGCCTGCGACAAAAAATACATGGCGAAAAACCAATATTGAAGTAAAAATAAAAAACACCGGCACTCAAAAATGGGCAAAAAAACAATTGATATTGATAGTAGAGGATACTGAAGGAAAAACCAGCCCATTTTACGACTCCTCTGATTGGATTGATAAAAGAGTAGCGGCTCTGCCTCTTGATAAAGGCACAACCATTGACCCCGGGAAAACAGCAACATTAAAATTTACCCTCAAGCCCAAAGGACTGCCTAAAGGCACTTATACCATCCGATTCCGACTTGAACTAAAAGATGCAAAACAAACCATCCCAATCAATACCCTGCCCTTTTTAGATCGAAAAATCCGAGTTGATTAGCGTGATATGTAGAGACGCCCCGTCGGGGCGTCTCTATGTTGTTTGATTGCGTTTTACCGCCTTTTTTAGTATGCTGATCGCGTAATTGATTCTCGCACGATATTTTTTCCGCGACGAGGAAGGGTGGCTGAGCGGTTGAAAGCGCGACTCTCGAAAAGTCGTAAGGGGGCAACTCCTTCGAGGGTTCGAATCCCTCCCCTTCCGCCAAAAAATAAAGAAACTACGACAAAAACTTGGTTTATCCCAAGATGATTTTGCTCGTAAGGCAGATGTTCCCTACACAACACTAACAAAGGTCGAGACAGGGGTTATCAAAAAACCTTCGGTTTTTGTAGTAAGCAAAATCGCTAAAGCACTTAGTGTTGATATTGAGGAATTAATTAAATGAAAATATGAAAACCAACGATTTAATTTTTAAAGAATTATTAACAAGGGGTTTTACTCTTGAAAATAAAACTAGAGTTTGGAATATTGCCGATTCAAAACTTTGGTATTTAACTCCATCTCAAGCACAAGGATTTTTAAATTTAGAAAAAAATGAAGGTTATAAAAAATCCATAATAGCAAAAGAGATTTCCTTGATTAATAATTACTTGTCCTCTTTTTTAAAAGAATTACCTTTTAAGACCTACAACTTAATTGATCTAGGTTGTGGAGATGGCAAGAAAGCATCTTTATTTATTAAAGAATTTAGTAAACATTTATCAATCCGTTATTGTCCAATTGATATTAGTGCCTACATGGTAAATCAAGCCGCTCGCACTATTAAAAAATTAAAAGTGGGTGAGGTTTTAAAATTTAAATGGAATATTTCTGATTTTGAAAATTTAGATAATGTAATGCCACTTTTTAGAGATGCTGGGTTTGAACATCATTTTATGATGTTATTGGGTAATACTCTTGGAAATTTTGACCGAGATGATATTTTACACGGCATTAAAAATAGTATGGCAAAAAATGATGTTCTGTTAATTGGAAATGGAATATCTAACGGAAGAAAAAGTGGCGAATGGATAAAAGATTACAAAAACGAAAAGATAAATAAATGGTTAATTAAAGTTCCTCTACTGCTAGGATTAAAAGAGAGTGATATTAAATATGAAGTAAGATTTGTTAATTCAAGAATTGAAGAAATTTATATTTTACAAAAGGATATATCATTAAAACATTTAGGGAAAACGGTAAAATTTGAAAAAGGGGATATTATCATTGTCGCTATTTCCTACAAATATACTAAAGATAAGTTTAAACAAAATATAAAGAAATTTTTCCCAAAAGTAAAAATATATACTGACAAAGATAAATCATACACTTTAGCTTTTTGTAAGAAATAAAAGAATTTTAAATGAAAAAAATTAGTAATGTGAATAAAAAAATTATTAGAGAAAAATTAAGTTTGTTTCGTGGAACTATTATTTCAGACGCAACGGTAATCGAAAAGGCTCTCGGCTGGAGATTAAGGACATATTTTTTTTCTAAAACCAATCAACAAGCTTCAGATTTTCTTTACTACATTATAGAAACATCTCATTTTAGTTTTGATAAAAAGATTTCGCTCTACGAACAAATTCCATATTTCAGAAAACTGAGTCAATATTCAAAAGTAAAGGACTCTTTAAGGTTTGTTCAACAATTGAGAAACGCATTAGCTCATTGGAATTTAGATGAAAAGTTAAGTAATAACAACGAAGTTGTTATTTACAATCCGAACACCTTCAAGAGATTGAAACTAAACAATGAGATGATGAGAAAATTTCAGGAACATGAAAAAGTTCTTTTGAAAGTGTTCGGTTGGGAACAAACACTTAAGGAGAAAAATCTTAATTGATTTTTCTCCTACCATTTTTTAGTTCAGAAGCCCGCCCGAATTTCGCCAAAACAAAAAGAGGAGCAAGCGGAGGATTCCTCCCCAGACCCCTCCTCCTCCGCTTGCGACATCCGAATTCAGAAAAAAGGAATCAGCCGAAGTTTTGCGGAATCCTTTCCCCAGAAAATTGTTTCCGCAAAACTTCGTCCGCATTGTTTCATATTTCTTCGTCAGGATTGCTTTCAAAAAAGGTTCGAATTTTGTCCAACAAACACCGCCAAAATTCAGAATGGGTTTCGGGAGCGAAGATAAATAAAAAGATTATGTAACGTATGAATTTTTACCACAAATACCTCTTTCCCAAACTCCTCGACCTCACAATGAAAAGACAAGGCATGGAGAAACTTCGGCCAGATGTCATACATAAAGCATTTGGAACGGTGCTTGAAATCGGATTTGGTTCAGGTCTCAATCTCCCTTACTATACACATATTTTAAAACTATACGCGCTCGATCCATCATCAGAATTGTATGATCTTGCTAAAAAGAGAATCTCAAAAGCTTCGTTTTCTATTGAGTATATCCAAGCTTCAGCAGAGGATATTCCTCTTCCCCCAAATAGCATTGATACAGTCATCTCTACGTGGAATCTGTGTAGCATTCCTCATCCCGAATCTGCGCTGAAAGAAATATATCGAGTTTTAAAGCCGGATGGGAAATTTATTTTTATTGAACACGGGAAGTCCCCAAGAAAATCTGTGGCTCAATGGCAGAAATGGTTGACGCCCATATCAAAACGTCTTGCAGGCGGATGTCATATAAACAGAAAAATAGACAACCTTATCACTGACGCTGGTTTTGAAATTCAAAACCTTAAAACATTTCAGCAAAAATCAACCCCTCTTATGTTTATGTATACAGGAGTCGCTGTGCTAAAAATAGGAGCATCAAACAATATCATGCTATGATTGTGTTCTCTTATGAAGTATTGACAATAACCATTCCTCTCATTGTTATTATAGTGATACCGCGCCTTAAAAATGCATTATTCCTTTTCCCCTCACACCACAATCAGCGTGATAAACAGCGGACAAGGAATCAATTTCTCGATATTGCGCGCGGTATCGCGATGCTTGCGGTTATTGGAATCCATGTGATTCATTTTTTTTATTACTTCAATCCTTTTGATCCGCTCTTTTTAACCATTTCAAACAATCTTTTACGGTTTGCCATGCCATTTTTCTTCATCATATCAGGCATCCTTGTGCCAGCGCAGTTTAAAGACACAAAAACAATTCCCCATTATTACTATAAAAAAATCACAACACTGTTCATCCCCTATCTCTGCGTAACTGTTATCTACGATCTGTCTATTGAAAAAAATCCAATAACCATCATAACAGACATACTCACCGGCAACGCGGTCCTTCCGTATTATTTCATCGTCGTTTTGTTTCAACTCTTTCTTATAGCTCCATTTCTTACGCGCCTATCGCGTCATACATGGTTTGTTTTTACTGCGCTCTTTATATCATTTTCCTCACTTCTTATACCACCCACATGGGATATCTATGGCTTCCCTCTTTTTTTGCAGTATCTTTTTTTCTTTGTGTACGGCATGCACAGCCGTGGTTACTTCCTTTCGGCGTATCATAGAAATGCATATACTACGCGCCTTATTCCAGCGCTCGTTGGATTGACTCTCTCTGTCATATCTTGGATAGTTATTCCTGTATATAGTTACAACTCACAATTCATCTATGGAATTTCAGCATTTCTCATATTCTACGCGCTCTATCCTTTTTTAAAGAACACACTCTATTTTTGCGCATACATCGGCGCAAAAACAGTATGGATATATCTCACTCACTTTGGGATGCTATTCGCACTTTTTGCCATATTCACGCCAATCATTAAAAATCCGATTGAACTGTTTACGATCATAGCGCTTTTCGGAACTGCCACGTCTCTCATATTCGGATTTTTGTGTGAATACCTCTTTACTATCGTCTCATCTCTACTGTACCCGATACAATCTAAATCACAAACATAAAAACCGCCCGTAACACGCGCGATTCATAACAGTAATAAATCAACGCAACCCAACAAGTGGCTGAATTTGAGCAATATTTTGAGTATTTTTTTCCGCCTTCGCCTCAACTCGCTTTACACGTTCTCCCATAAATATTAACTCTTGCTCTGTTGTGGTAAAAAGCCCAACAAGTGTATCAAGCGTATCCATAACACGACCAATATCTGCTTTTGTCGCCATGTTCTCCTCTATGCGATCAAGCCGATCATCATGCTCCAATACTTTCCTTGCAATAAAATCAACCCGATCATCGAGCTGATCAAATCTCTTATCATGTTCGTCAAATCTCTGATCAATCTGATCAAATCTCTTATCATGTTCGTCAAATCTCTGATCATGTTCATTTAATTTTTTTATAATTTCCTCTGACATAATATCTGTATAATACGTTCGAATAACACTGCCTGTCAACGGCATGGAGCAAAATCGACAAAAAAGAAAAAACGCGCTACACTCTCCCGTCTATTCAGACGCTCTATTTTATTCTATACTATACATACGCCCTATGATTATTAGAAAAGCTATCATACCTGTCGCGGGATTTGGCACCCGATTTTTGCCTGCCACAAAAGCCCAGCCAAAAGAAATGCTGACTATTGTTGACAAGCCCATTATCCAATACATCGTGGAAGAGGCAGTGGCATCAGGTATTACTGATATTATTATAGTTACAAGCTCAACAAAAAGAGCGGTGGAAGATCATTTTGACAGAAACTTTGAATTAGAGTATCGGCTTGAACAAAAAAACAAAACCGAGGCACTGAAAGAAGTACGCTCAATCTCCGACCTTGCGACATTTACCTATGTACGCCAGCCCAGCCCGCTTGGCGATGGTCATGCGATTTTGCAGGCCGCGCATTTGATTGGCGATGAACCCTGCGCCGTGTTATTTGGTGATGACGTTGTGGCAGGGCGCGTCCCATGCCTTAAACAAATGATGGCGCTCTTCCGAAAATACAACGACCCTGTTATTGCGATTGAACAGGTGCCAAAGAAAGATGTTTCAAAATATGGTATTATTAAAGCGCAAAAAATAGAACAGCGCGTTCATCAAATAGCGGAATTAGTGGAAAAACCGACACCAGAAAAAGCGCCGTCAAACCTTGCTATTATCGGTAAATATATTATCACTCCTGATGTATTATCCGCGCTTGCGCAAGTAAAACCAGGGAAAGACGGTGAGATTCGGCTTATTGATGCACTGAAAATTGTTGTCAAAAAACACCCACTGTATGGATATGAATTCGAAGGCACGCGATATGACTGCGGTAGCAAGCTCGGACTTTTAAAAGCAACAGTTGACTTTGGACTCCAACACGCGGAACTCAAACAAGAATTTAAACAATTTCTTACAACAAAAATGTAAAAAAACTGGTATGCCTTTTCTTACACAAAAAACAACTATCATCATCCCACTTCTTCTCGCTGTTTCATTCCTTTTCATAGGAGCAGGATGCACAAAAAACCAAAGCGTAAAACCAAAACGTACAACCCTCTCCTACTGGCGCGTATTTGACGATTCGTCAGTCATGCAACCTATTATCAGCGCATATCAATCCTTGCATCCCTCGGTATCAATCTCATATAAAAAAATGCGTATTGAAGAATACGAGCGTGAACTCCTTGAGGGATTTGCCGAAGATCGCGGGCCTGATATTTTTTCCATACCAAACACGTCAGTAGGAAAATACGAAACAAAACTTGTTCCTTTGCCGAGCCAGATTGAAAAAATCCCCACAGCAGTGCCTCAAGGTGGAAACAAAGAGCCGATTATTCAGTATCAATCAAAAAAAGCTCCTGATCCGCGTATACTCAAGGACACGTTTGTTCCGACTGTTTTTAAAGATGTTATTAAAAATGAACACATTTATGGGTTGCCTCTTTTTGTAGATACACTGGCGCTATTTTATAACCGAGATCTCCTTGCGCGCGCAGGCATTCCAGAACCGCCGCGTACCTGGGGGGAAGTGCAGGACGCGGTTCAGCGATTGACAGTCATTGCGGAAGACGGGAGTTTTCTTCAGTCAGGGATAGCAATAGGAACCGCGGAAAACGTATCTCGATCGCCTGATGTTTTGGCTCTATTGATGATGCAAAGCGGAATCACAATCGTGGATGACACCGGCTCACGCGTACTGCTCTCAAGTTCACAAGATAGCACAGACAATCTATCAGCTAACGCGCTTCTCTTTTATACCGACTTTGCAAACCCCACAAAAACCGTTTACACATGGAATGACACACAATCAGACGCAGTAACCGCGTTCAGCCAAGGCAAAGTCGCCATGATGCTGGGCTATTCGTATCATCTTCCCCAAATCCGACAAAAAAATCCCAATATCAATATGGGAGTTACTGCTATCCCTCAAATTACTGCAAGCGAAATGATCCCTGTGAATGTCGCAAACTACTGGATTGAGGTGGTTGCGAAAAAAACCGCACATCCAAATATCGCATGGGATTTTATCCTCTTTGCCACGCGGCAAGAACAAGCAATGAAATATCTTGAATCCACCAAACGCCCCACAGCGCTCCGATCGCTGATTAGGCAACAGCAAGAAGATTTGGATTTAAAACCTTTTGTTGATGGCCTTTTAGTGACAAAAAGTTGGTACAAGGGGAATGATCCGAACCGAGCAGATGAGGCACTCAAAGAAGCGATAACCGTAACATTAGAAGGTTCCCAACCAGCAGACGCCGCTATCACATTGGCTGGCAGAAAAATTCAAGAAACGCTTAAATAACACACATGTCCATCCTTACCCTTGAATGACAAAATAGTGTTGTAGAGACGGCCTCTTGGGGCGTCTCGAAAAAGGATTTTTTTGATTGAGACGCCCCAGGGGGTCGTCTCTACACTTCAACCATGCTTTGTATAAAAACACTTTTCCTATTATTTCTGTTCGCGCTCTCAATTGGAACCCTATCTCCAGCATTTTCGTTTGCCCAGCAAAAAGACGCCATCTTCTCGCCCGGAGAAAAATATAGCGGTTTTATCCTGGGACACTCTTGATATCACAAGGCAAAAGCGAGCAAACCGAAAAAGGAAAAACCATTATCAAAAATTCCATTATAGGATTATGCATTGTGCTGTTTGCATGGACATGTGTGAATGTCATTATCGGCGCTCTTGCAGGCCAAGGTAAAGAGGCGCTTGGCGGATCAATATCATCGCTCTTTTCTGATAAACGCGAATGGAATGTATGCGCTCAATAACATGCTTTATCTCTATGTCAAAACGACACACATTTATCTTCTTTCAATATTTTATCCTCCTTACCATCGCAATCAGTATCTTTGTTTTAACCCCGATCCTTCACGCGGCGGCGCTTAGCAATCCACTCGGAGATGGGACAGGGCCTACTGCCATTATTATCAGAGTCATTAAATTCGTGCTCGGGTTTGTGGGTGTTATCGCGCTTATTAACTTTATCATCGCAGGCATTCAGTTTCTTACCAGTGGCGGCAATCCGGAAAAAACAGGCAAAGCAAAGCAAACCATGCTGTGGACAGTCATTGGGCTTGCGATATTATTTACCAGTGGAATCATGGTGAATGTTGTATTGGATATTATCGGGAAAACCACCAACTAATGTTATGCACAGCCCCTGTCCTCTCTTTTCTTGCGGCAATGAAATAAA
>LCFM01000004.1 GCA_000999025.1 Parcubacteria group bacterium GW2011_GWA2_43_13 | reverse complement strand
GGGGGGTGAGATTGCCCTCTTTTTTGTTGTCTTTTATTGCTTTATCGTGCCGAACAAAAAGGTAGGGCGATACATCCTGCCGTTTTTCTATATATTTTTTGAGCCATTCTTTGGCGGTTTCGGTTAAAAACACTACCCGAAGTTTACTGCCTTTTCCCCTGATAGTAAACTCGTCTTGTTTGAGATTGATTTGATCGCGCTTGAGGTTTGCAAGTTCGGATACGCGCAAACCGGTTGAAAACAGGGTTTCTATTATCGCTTTATCACGGATTTGGATGATATCCGGATTTTTTATTTCAAACGGCGCGCGCAAAAACCGTTCTAATTCTTCGGTGTCCAAAAACTCCACCTGCCGATCTTCTTGTTTTCCTAATTCCACTTTTTCCGCAGGCAATGATGCGATATCCCGTTTTGCGAGATATTTTAGAAACGCGCGCAAAGCGATTAAATGGTAGTTTTGTGTTTTCTTTTTTAATGGTTCGTCTGTTTTTGCGTCAGTCAATCTGTTCAGCCACAGCCGATACTGACGGATTTTTTCTTGGTCTATATCCGATACTTCGGGGTTTTTGGTCCAATCGCAAAATCTGCGTAAATAAAAATTATAATTGCGTAGAGTTGCCTTGGAACGGTTTTTTTCTATTTCAAGGTGTTCGAGGAAGTGAGTTATTGCGGTTGTTAATTGCATAGAGCAATCCTAATCTACGAATGACATCCGAATCTACGAATACGACGTGTTGTTTGTAACTGATCGTAAAACACGCTTTGGTTTTAAATATGGGTGCCAAAAGTTTATAATTAATCCGAGTTCTAAGTTTGAGGCCTGTAAATATCTTTTCATTTGATAGTAATCCGCTTTAGTGATAAACTTTTTTGCTTTTAAATCGAGCAATATAGAATTGTCTATAAAAAAATCTACTCTATTACCTTGGGATAAGTTCACTGCAAGAGATTCTATTAAAAATTCACGTTGATAGATGATTTTATTTTGGCCTAACAGTTTTCCAAATAATCTGCGTATTGTTTTTCTCTACAAAAACGTCCAAGCTGATTTTGGGTTTCAAAGCATAATCCAGTGATAGCATAAGATAGTTTTGGAAACAGCAGATATGCCATATATGTACAATCTATAGGTTGGATATTTGTAGATTCGGATGTCATTCGTAGATTAGGATTGCTTTATATTATACGACGCATTAAGTGTGTTGACAATTCGGAATATGAATGGTATCTTTGAACTGGTTTTAGGGTATTTATTTCGGCGTTTTTCTTGGCCATTGGACTACTCCTTTAGCTCGGAATGGCGCGACAATCAAAGATATGTTGGATAAAAAGAAAAAGGATAGGGTTATTGCCAAATTTCAAACACACAAAGGTGATACCGGCTCAACAGAAGTGCAAATCGCGCTGTTGACAGAAGAAATCAAACAACTCACGAATCATTTAAAAGAACATAAAAAAGATTACTCGTCTCGGCGCGGGCTTATCAGAAAAGTAAGCCAACGGCGCCGTCTTTTGCGTTATTTGGAAAGAGAAGATGATAAGAGTTATGCAAAACTTATTGTGGAGTTAAAGTTAAAGCCGTTGCGTAAAGTTGCTTCGATTGATGAAGATATTGAAAAAGAGATGATTGCCGATACAAAGCCGGACGCAGATGAGGAGTTATTGAAAAATGTTGAGGAGGCCTAAAACAATGCAATCCTAATCTACGAATGACATCCCAATCTACCAATCTACGAATACGAGATGTTATTCGTAGATTCGGATGCATTCGTAGATTAGGATTGGTCTATTCGTTCCGCCAGAGGGCGGATGAGGATTACAGTATATGTTAAAACACAAAGAACAAAGAGTCGGCGTTTTCGTGGATGTGCAGAATATGTATTATTCTGCAAAAAATCTTCATAACGCGCATGTGAATTTCGGCAAGGTATTGGAAGATGCCGTTGCCGATAGAAAATTGATTCGTGCGGTTGCGTATGTTATTCGCGCGGACAACAGCGAAGAACAAAAGTTTTTTGACGCGCTCGCGAATATGGGATTTGAAGTGCGCGAAAAAGAATTGCAAACATTTTGGAGCGGAACAAAAAAAGGGGATTGGGATGTGGGTATTGCCATTGATGCCATTACCATGTCTCCAAAGCTTGATGTTGCCGTGCTTGTGACTGGAGACGGCGATTTCACGCCATTGGTTGAATTTTTGCAATATTCAGGCGTTTTGGTTGAGATTATTGCGTTTAAAGAGACCGCGTCAGCTCGGCTTATTTCATCTGCTGATGATTATTTTAGCTTGAGCGATAACGCGCGGAGATATTTATTGTCAAAAGCAAAGTGATAATGTAAAAGTATCGGATGTGTGCGCGTGGCTCATGGACATCGGGGCTTTCACTCGTTTGTGTGTGAAAACCTTAAGCTCATGAGTCATCCATCATCTGATTGATGTATGTATGGCGATTCAAACATTTGAAGTGGCCATCGGCGGGGATACGCTGTCTGCCGAATATGGCCGGCTTGCTCATCAGGCAAACGGTTCTTTAACCATGCGTCTGGGCGACACTGTTGTATTGGCAACTGTTGTCATGAATACGCAACCACGGGACGGCATTGATTATTTTCCGCTCATGGTTGATTACGAAGAAAAATTATACGCATCCGGGAAAATAAAAGGATCCCGTTTTATTAAACGTGAGGGAAGGCCGACTGACGAGGCCGTGCTTTCTGGCCGTTTGATAGACCGCGCGATCCGGCCGTTGTTTCCTGATGTATTGAAAAATGATGTTCAGGTTATTCTTACAGTTCTTTCGCAAGACGAGCGCAATGACGCTGATATTATCGGGTTGAACGCGGCTTCGGCAGTTGTCGCGATTTCCGATATCCCATGGGATGGTCCGGTTGCCGCGGTGCGTGTTGGAAGAATCGGTGGCGAATGGGTATTGAATCCCAGTTATGAGGCGCGAGAAACAAGCGATCTTGATTTGGTTGTGGCAGGCACCGCTGAAAAGGTGATTATGCTTGAAGCCGGCGCGAATGAGGTGACTGAAGACGATATGATTGCCGCAATCATCTACGCAAAAAAACATATTGGGAAAATCATTTCTTTTATTGAAAATATCCAGTCCTCTGTTGGAAAACAAAAAATAGATACAACAGCGATTGTTTCTAATCATGCGGAAGAATCCGCAGAAGCAACTGATGAGACGGCAAAAGACACTGAAGCGTTAAAAATCGCAGAAGAGTTTATCCGCTCTCATATTGACGAGTATTTGTTTGTCGGCCCGATGAAAGCAAAGGGCGAGCGGAAAGCGACGCTTAAAAAATTAACACAAGCGCTTGAGGCGTATTTATTGGAACAGCAAATAGGTAAAGACAAGCGCAAAAAGTGTCTTGAATTAGTGAATCCTTTAACAGAAGAAAGGGTAACACGGGCGATTTTAGATGAAGATAAACGCGTTGACGGTCGGGAGATTACTGAAATTCGGTCGCTTTCAGCAGTAGTCGGATTTTTACCTCGCACGCATGGGTCAGGGTTGTTTCAGCGCGGAGAAACGCAGGTGTTGTCTGCTGTAACGCTTGGCGCGCCTGGGGATCAGCAGATTATTGACGGCATGGAAGAGGAATACAAAAAGCGGTATATGCATCATTACAACTTCCCACCGTTTTCTGTGGGAGAAGCAAGTCCGTTGCGAGGCGCTGGCAGGCGGGAGATTGGGCATGGCGCTCTTGCCGAGCGCGCGCTTGAGCCGGTACTGCCTAAAAAAGAGGATTTCCCATATACTATGCGCGTTGTTTCCGAGGTATTGGGATCAAACGGCTCGTCTTCTATGGGATCGGTCTGCGGATCAACCTTGGCATTGATGGATGCCGGCGTGCCGATTTCAAAACCAGTCGCCGGTATTGCCATGGGGCTTGCGTCAGACAGCAAAGGCGCGTGGAAAGTACTTACTGATTTGCAAGATATGGAAGATGGCGACGGCGGGATGGATTTTAAAATAGCCGGCACCAAGGATGGTATCACCGCGATTCAGATGGATACCAAAACCGATGGATTGCATGACGAACTCATTAAACAGACATTTTTTCAAGCAAAAGAGGCGCGGTTGAAGATTTTAGATGTGATGGCAAGCGCGATTGCCGAGCCACGAGCGGAATTATCCCAGTATGCTCCTCGCATTTATACCTTGCATGTGAATCCTGACCGCATCCGAGATATTATTGGTCCAGGAGGCAAAACAATCAATGAGATTATTGATAAAACAGGCGTTGATATTGATATTGAGCAAGACGGCACTGTGCTTGTTACCGGTACGTATGACAATAAAGTTGATGACGCGCTTAAGATGATTACGGATTTAACCCGCGAAGTCGTGGCAGGAGAGGTGTTTACCGGCAAAGTAACACGAGTTGAATCATTTGGCATTTTTGTTGAAATTCTTCCAAAGCAAGACGGATTAGTGCATGTGTCGAAGATGGGAGAAAAAGGACCTGACGCATGGCATGTGGGCGATCCTGTTGAGGTGCGCGTTTCCGGCATTGATGATTTGGGTAGGATTAATTTAGCTCTTGAAGGAGTAGAGGTTGTTGACAGACCTCGGCCTCCAATGCGCCCGCGGTCGGATCGGTTTTCCGGAGGTGGTGGGCGTGATCATCATCGTCGTCCGTAGTGACGCGCAGAGACGCCCCCCTTGGGGCGTCTCTGTATAAAGCAGTATGGCAAAAGATCAAAACAAAAGAAAAGAAAAACTCAATCAAGCGGGATTGTTAAGTATTGCGAAAAAACAAGAAGTTGCGGTTTTGCACGCAGAAAGGCGGCGTCGGGTCGCTGTGATTGGTATCGGTATAGCCGCCCTTTGCGCGAGTATCGGTATTGGAATATGGCTGTTTGTTTCTTATGCCTTGTTTCCTGATCATTCATTGTGGGAATGGGTCCCGCCAGATGTTCCATTTGCTGTGTCATTTGACATGACTCGTATGCGCAATCCTGTTGTTTCGCGGTTGATGTTGGGATCAAACAATGAACAAGCCGTGCTTGCAAAGGTTGATACATGGCTTCATACCTTTTTAAACATTGATGATTCCGTACCCATAGTTCAAGGAAAAGAATCTATCGTTTTTCAAGATCAGCAGACAGAGCGTATTGTTATCGGGTTGAAAGCGGAACAGCAATCACTTGATCGTTTTGTTGCTGAAATATCAAAAGAGAGCGAGGTTTTGACGAATTCTTCATATAAAGGCGGGGTTCTTTTTTCTCATTCAACCCTTGCATGGGTGCGTCCGAATTCTGGTATTCTTTTTTTAACAACGCGCGAAGATGCCTTAGTGCCGTTGCTGAGTACTCAATCTTCTTTAAAGAAATTTTCCGTCAGACCCCAGTTTTTGTATAACCCGCTTATGCAAGGCGCTTCTTTTATGGATGCGTATATCCATCCATTCATCCTGCAGGGCGATGGCAAGAATCCTCAACTGAAGGCGCTGTGGGATATAATAGGGAAGCAATCCCAGGAATGGTGGGTATCGAGTTTTGCTGATGATAGTCGTATAGAACTCATGGTGTCTCCTAAAAAAGATGTGTCATTGAGCTCGTTACCAAAGACGTTTGTGATGGGAGATGGCATTATTGGTCTTGGCGTGGTGGGGAATAGCGAGCGATTGTATACCCATCCGCAATTGAAGGGGGTTCTATTAGGCACGTTACAGAGTTCCCAACAACAGGAGAGCGATGTTTTGTTTTCTGAACTCCGTTCCGTTGTCGCAGGGCCCGGGGCTGTTGTTGTTAGTTCGTTTTCTCCTTTGAACACAGCTTTTATTATGCTTGATAGTTCTAAAAGTTTTAATTTCGTTTCATTTGAAGAACATATTCGTCTGTCTCTTGCTCGTTCCGTGCCTCAAGAGCATGAGGTTGCGCTTCCTGACGGCTCGCGCGCGCAAGAATTAAGGGCAGATGATACGGCATTTCAATGGACGACTCATGACTTTTCACTGGCAACAGGGGAGACAGGAGTTATTCGGTCACTTCCTGATAATCCTTTGGGTGTGCGTTTTTCTTACGCCCGCGTTCAAACTGAACCGGCTCTTATTGTTTTTGCGCAAAGTGGCGATGATATAACGCATCTTGGGCCGTATATGAATATTTTTTCAGATCTTATTGAAAAAGCCGGCGATTCTTCTGAGTCCGTTGATATCATGCTCTCATCGTCCGTGATACCTGACGAATTCTCGTCTTATGTGCAAGGATTGAAAGCGATTCACGCGTATCAACGATCTTTAAATAGTCCTGTTACGTTTGACTTTGAATTTCATGCAACAAAAGAGTGATGTGTTAAGAAATCCTTATATAAAGAGAAGATACAGGCGTTGACACGGTATTGTGCGCATGATATAATAATGGTATGAAAGATGTGTGATAGTTCTTTTTCATTCTATATAGTTTGGCACACAAAAATCGTGCGCAATAGAGGGAATGTCCATTGGGCAGAAGGACGCGTGATAGCGATTGTAATGTTTTGGTACTGCTTTTATCAAGCTATTGAAATCATTGCATATTGTGTTTATCACTGCCGTATATATGTGTCCAGGGATATTCTCTACTGTTCGAACACGGTCTTTTGGACCACGAAAAGACCTCAAACGCTCAAAAATAAAAACAAAGGGCTTCCAATCTAACAGGTGCATCAGAGATGTTTTCACACAACGTCTGTGGTCGTACCACGAGAGCGGTAGGGATACGCGTGGCATTGTGGAGCCAAGCATAACCACATGTTTCGTGAAGGTTATGGAGTAGAAATACTAAGCTGTGTGCTGGTAAGCGAGGAGGTAAAAAATTGCCTTCTCACTCACCAGTACACTCAACGTTTGGTGTCTCGACCCTGCCTCATGAGGCATTGTAAAGGGCGTCGAGAAGCCAAATATTAAACGTTGGGCTCTATCTCACGCCCTTTTTACTTTACACGAGTGGTATTTGTCTATTTGCCATTACTTCTTTATACTATATCTATATGTTAGACCAAATATTTATTGAAGAGTGTAGGCAGGCATTGCTGGCTGAAAAATCCCGCATTGAGGGGATTTTAAGTGATACAGGTAAAAAAGATCCTGCTATCCCTGAAAATTACAAAACATCATATCCTGAATATGGCGAAGATGGCGAATCAAACGCTATTGAGGTTTCTGATTATGAAGATGCAATGGCAGTTGAACACACGCTTGAGGAACAATTGCTCAACATTGACCGCGCGATCGCACGGATGGAACAAGGAACGTATGGAATATGCGAACAGTGCGGTCAAGAGATTCCTCTGGAACGTCTTAAGGCATTGCCTACCGCATCTGTATGCGCAAATCATTCATAAGCATTGTTATTGTCAGTAGTGCTGGGGCGTTGCTTGTTCTGGATCAGGTAATAAAATTGGCATACATGACCTCTCCAATCTTCGCGGAGAGGTTTTGGATATTCGGGCCTGCTTCGCTTAACATGTTTTTGCCCTTTGGCATACCGTTTTCTGATGTTGCGTTTTGGATTTTGGCTGTTGTGGTATGGGTGATATGTTGGATATGGTTTTTTTTGGCAGATCGTCAGTATGAACGTGTTATTCTGTTTTTTATTCTTTTTGCCGGAGCAAGTAATCTGTATGATCGCGTACGTTGGGGCGGTGTGGTGGATTATATTCACATTGCTGGTATTTCTGTGGTTAATATGGCTGATATCATTATTGTTGGGGCGGTGATAGCGCTTATCATGCAAAGATTAAAAAGCAAAAAGTAAAGACAGTGTATGCTGTGTTTATTTTTGCTTTTTCATTTTTCATATTATGATATGATTTCTCGGCTTCAAGTATGCGCTTTGAATGGGCTTGATGTGTTGCCTATTGACGTTGAAATTGACATCAGTTCTGGTCAGCCGAATTTTGTTATTGTAGGGCTCGTTGATACTGCGATTCAAGAGGCAAAAGAGCGATTGCGTGCCGCGTTAAAAAATACAGGGTTGCGTTTTCCTTGGGATAAGCGGGTGGTGATCAATTTTGCGCCTGCGGATCTTAAAAAAGAGGGTACGCATTATGATCTTGCTATGGTTATTGGCGTTTTGCAGGCGACATCTGCTGTGCCTGCGAGAGAATGCGCGCTGTATATAGGTGAAGTTGCGTTAGATGGTCGGGTTCGGTCGGTGAACGGAGTATTGCCTATTGCCTGGTTTGCAAAAAAGAAAGGTTTTTTGGAAATATTCGTTCCGCAGGAAAATGCAGGGCAAGCCGCGGTGATTGAAGGGATGACTGTATATGGGGTGCCATCTCTTCAGGCGTTGGTTCTTCACTTGCAAGGGGTTTCGTTGCTTTCACCTCATCCGTATCAACCCATGGCAGAGCAGGATGTAATGAGCGATGACGTTGATTTTCAATCAGTAAAGGGGCAATCACATGCAAAAAGGGCGTTGATGATTGCGGCCGCTGGAGGACATAATGTGTTAATGACAGGAGCTCCTGGATCGGGAAAAACGCTATTAGCCCGCAGTATGAGCTCGATTATGCCTCCTTTGAGTGTAGAAGAATGTTTGGAAGTAAGTTCGATTTATAGTATTTCAGGCCTGTTGTCAGTAGGAGAAGCGTATAAAAGCCAGCGTCCGTTTCGTTCTCCTCACCATTCAGCATCAGCTGTGGCATTGATTGGCGGGGGAAGAATTCCCATGCCTGGTGAAATTACGCTTGCCCATAGAGGAGTATTGTTTTTGGATGAGTTCCCTGAATTTCCAAGATCAGTGATTGAGGCGTTGCGTCAGCCGCTTGAAGATGGCGTTGTTTCAATTTCGCGGAGTCAGGGGCATTGTACTTTTCCTGCGCGCGTGATGATGATTGCGGCTCAAAATCCGTGCCCATGCGGATATTTATTTGATCAGCAAAAACAATGCGTGTGCACGCCCGGAAGCATTGAAAAGTATCGGAGAAAAATATCTGGCCCGATTTTGGATCGTATTGATTTGCATGTTGCTGTTCCTCGGGTGCCTGTTGCCGAATTAGAGTCGCGCGATGGCGGCGAGTCATCGGAAACACTGCGCAAGGCGGTGATTGTGGCGCGGGATATTCAGCGACAAAGATATCAATCAGCAGGGTATTCGTTTTGTACCAATGCCGAGCTCCCGTCTTCTTTAATGGAGCAATGGTGTATGCTTGATGGCGAAGCAAAGAGTATGCTTCATCACGCGGTTGATTCAATGCATTTATCAGCACGAAGTTATTTTCGTCTTATTAAAGTCAGCAGAACCATTGCGGATTTGTCATTATGCGAGACCATATCGTCAAAACATGTCGGAGAAGCTCTGCAGTATCGTTTTTCAGAAGGAAACAGTAATGCGGTATAATGAAAGTGGGAAATTGACCTTGAGTGCTGTAACTGGTATTCTTGTGCTATGGAAGAGCATTCGCGCTTGAAAGATCGGATCCATTTTTGGTCACTTCGCGTTGTGGCTCTTTTTTTCGTTTGTATGGCGCGTATCGGCAAGGGTGTGTGGTGGGGAGTGTCTGCGTTGGGGAGAATTTTTTATCGGATATTTGGCAAAAATACATTTCGTTTCGTTTTGGTTCCCGCATACAAAGGAATGCGTTGGATGGGGAAATATCTTCATCCTGCTTTACGGCCGCACTCGCGATCCGTGTGGTCTGTGTTGTTTAATCGTTACACAGCTCACAGTATTATCGGCGTTCTGATAGCGTTGACTGTTGTTTCAAATCTTTCTGCTCAAGAAGTGCGATCTGACGAGTTTGGCAGGAAAAGTATTTTATTTCATTTACTTCCTCATGAAACCGATAGTCCTTCTGAAATAGTTACAGAGGAGGTGATAGAAAAAGATGATTTTCGAGCAGAACCGCAGGGTGCGCAATCGGAAAAATATAGTGATTATCTTTCTGCTGTTTCCATGCCCTTGGAAGCAGGGTCGCCTTCAGGAGGAACAGCGCTGTCATCGGCGTTTTCTGTTATTGAAGGCGGAAGCGCGCTTGTAAAACCAACGAATGTGTTGGACCCAGAGGACTTAGAGCAGGCTGATCACTCGTTTCGGACCGAGATTACAACCTATACTGTTGGCGAAGGGGATACGATATCCTCAATCGCGCTTGATGCCGGCATCTCAATCAATACATTATTATGGGAGAACGGGCTCACTTCTCGGAGTATTATTCGTCCCGGAGACGTGCTTACTCTGTTGCCTGTGTCAGGCCTTTCTTATACTGTCAGATCAGGCGATACTCTGCTTGCTTTGGCAAACCGGTATGATGTATCAGTAAAGGATATTTTAGATGCCAACGGATTGACTCCTGAAGACACACTCTCTATCGGTCAAAAATTGGTATTACCTGGAGCAGAACCGTATCAAACCCAACAAACTCGTCCCACACCGCAGGTGCCGTCACGATTGGCAACAATTACGGATATTTTCAGAAAAGCGCCTGCTATTCCATTGGGTGATCAATTTGTATGGCCTGCGCCATCGCGAAAGATTAATCAGTATTTTAAGGGCTGGCGGCATACTGGTATTGATATTCACGGTACTTTAGAGCAAGATATTTATGCCGCACTGGAGGGCGAAGTAATTTCTTCTGGTTGGAATTCAGGAGGGTATGGATATCGGGTTGTTATTGATCATGGCAATGGCATGAAGACATTATATGCTCATGAGAGTAAGTTGTTTGTGCAGGCGGGCCAGCATATTGAAAAAGGGCAGGTGCTTGGGAAGATCGGTTCAACTGGCAGGTCAACTGGCCCGCATCTTCATTTTGAAATTATTATAGATGGCGTGCGTCAAAATCCGTTGAGTTACTACTAATGCAATCCGAATCTACGAATACATCCGAATCTACGAATACGACGTGAGCACTATTCGTACATTAGTAGATTGGGATGTCATTCGTATATTAGGATTGCTATGTATAATCATCAACTTATAGAAAAAAAGTGGCAGGAGCGTTGGCTGAAGGATAACGTTTGGAACGTGTCAAATGTTCATAGTCATTTGGCACGTGTTCATAGTTATGTCCTTGACATGTTTCCGTACCCTTCTGGCGCCGGTCTGCACGTTGGGCATCCTAAAGGATATACAGCAACGGATATTTATACCCGATACTTGCGCATGAAAGGTCGCAGTGTTTTGCATCCAATGGGATGGGATGCGTTTGGATTGCCTGCGGAGAATTACGCCATTAAACAAGGGGTGCCACCTGCGGTTTCTACGAATGCAAACATTGAAATATTTCGTAGGCAAATACAATCATTGGGGTTGAGTTATGACTGGTCCCGCGAGGTGAATACATCATCGCCAGATTATTACCATTGGACACAGTGGATGTTTTTATTTTTATATAAACACGGGCTTGCGTATAAAAAGAAAGCGCCAGTGAATTGGTGCGCGTCATGCCAGACCGTACTTGCTCATGAACAGGTGATAGATGGCGCGTGCGAGCGGTGCAACAATAAGGTTGTTCAGCGAGAGCTTGAACAGTGGTTTTTGAACATTACCGAATATGCGGATCGGTTGATTGAAGGGCTGGATAGAATTGATTGGCCAGAACCGATTAGGGTGATGCAGAAGAATTGGATAGGGAAAAGCGAGGGAGCGATGATCGGTTTTGCTATCAAATGTCAGTTGTCAGTTGTCAATTATCACATTGACGTCTTTACAACCAGACCAGATACGTTATATGGGGCAACATATTTGGTGCTGGCGCCAGAGCATGAGTTTGTTCGTCTCATTGTAGAGACGGGGTTAACCCCGTCTCTACAGAACGCCAACGAAATTCGGCTGTATGTAGAAAACGCGCAAAAGAAAACAGAACTTGAGCGTACGCAACTGCAAAAAGAAAAAACAGGGGTTGAGTTGAAGGGCGCGAAAGCCATCAATCCGGCGACAGGCAAAGAAATTCCGATTTGGGTGGCAGATTATGTCATCGGGTCATACGGCACCGGTGCGATTATGGCGGTGCCTGCGCATGACGAGCGGGATTTTGAGTTTGCGGAGAAATATGGATTGCCTGTGCGTTCGGTTGTAGAGACATCCCGTGGGGACGTCTCGGACAGTGAGACGCTCCAACGGAGCGTCTCTACAGCGACGGTGTATACGGGCGATGGAATCATGATCAACTCCGCCGAATTCGACGGTATGAATAGCGAGGAGGCGAAGTGGAAAATAACAGAAAAAGTTGGTGGTAAGCGGGTAACGCAATATCGCCTGCGAGATTGGCTAATATCACGACAACGCTACTGGGGCGCGCCAATCCCCATCGTTTACTGTCAAACGTGTGGCCAGCAACCAGTGCCAGAAGATCAGTTGCCGGTGATGCTCCCGACTGATGTTGATTTTAAACCGCATGGCGAATCGCCACTTGCGCAATCAAAAGATTTTCAAAAAAACGTCGTGTGTCCGCAATGTGGCGGTACTGCAAAGCGAGAAGTAGATACTATGGACACCTTTATGTGTTCTGCTTGGTATTATTTGCGGTTTTGCGATCCGCAGAATGAAAAAGAATTTGCATCGCAAGAGGCAATCAAACAATGGATGCCGGTTGATACCTATGTCGGCGGAGCAGAGCACGCGGTTTTACATTTGATGTACGCGCGATTTGCGCACAAAGCGTTGTTTGATCATGGCATGATCCCCAAAGAAGTTGGGGATGAGCCGTTTATAAAATTACGTAATGTAGGGTTGGTGCTCGCAGAAGATGGTAGAAAAATGTCAAAATCGCTTGGTAATGTGATAAATCCTGATGACCTGGTAAAAGAATATGGCGCGGATAGTGTGCGGATGTACGAAATGTTTATGGGGCCGTTTGAAGACGCGCTTCCCTGGGCTTCGCGCGGGATTGTGGGGATGAGAAGATTTTTGGATAGAGTATACCAATTGTATCTTCAGACCTCATCCCATCCTTCTCCTACTTTAGGAGAAGGAGCTGTCGCGTTCCCCCTCCTGCCCGAGGAGGGGGTTAGGGGGCGGTGGGAGCGTGTCCTCCATAAAACCATCAAAAAAGTTACCGAAGATATAGAAAACATGCGGTTTAATACCGCTATTAGCGCATTGATGATTTGTTTGCATGAGTGGGAGGCGTGCGTTCCCTCTCTCCTTTCCAAGGAGAGTTCGTTTCGCCAGCTGGCGGATGGCGGAGAGGTGAGGTCGTCGTCCCCCTCTCCTTTCCAAGGAGAGGGTAGGGGTGAGGTTTTTCTTAAACTCCTTTTTCCATTCGCCCCGCACATCGCGCAGGAAATTTGGTCGGAAGTTCTTCATCAAGAAGGATATTTAGATACCCAACCATGGCCGGAGTACGATGAGGCACTCATCAAAGACGAAACCATCACCATCGCGGTGCAAATTAATGGCAAGGTTCGCGGGCAGATTGCAATACCGACAGATATAACAGAAGAAGAAGCTATCATCAAAGCGTTGCAGGATATCAAAATTCAAAAATGGATATCTGGCAAAGATGTTGTGAAAAAAATTTATGTTCCGGGGAAAGTAATCAATATGGTGGTGCAGTAAACATTGAAAGATGATATATGGCTCCGATTATTTCGCAGGTCCGGGCGCTGGAAATTATTCAAAATGGCGGTGTGGTCGCGGTGCCGACGGAGACGGCGTATGGGCTGGTCACTGACGCGACGAATGATACGGCAGTGCAAAAAATTTATACAATCAAAGGGCGGAGTGAAGCTAAGCCCATTTTGGTATTGGTGAATTCTTTGGAAATGGCGATGCGGTATGCGGAGTTTTCCGATAAGGCGTTGGAATTAGCACAAAAATACTGGCCCGGGCCACTGACTTTGGTGCTTTATAGGCGAAATAACTCCCCCCAGCCCCCACTTTCGCGAAAGTGGGAGGGAGCGTTCCCTCTCTTACGCATAAGGGAAGGTGAGGGAGGGTTATTGTCATCGTATTTGAACCTCGCAGACAACACTATCGGCGTCCGTTGGACATCAAACGAGGTTTGTCAACATATTATTACTCAATTAGGCAAGCCGATCACAGCTCCGTCTGCCAATGTAACAGGCATGAAAACATGTTATACTGTAGATGAAATTCAAGCGCAGTATGAAGGGCATGATATTCAACCCGATGGGATTGTTGATGGAGGAATGTTGCATGAAGGCGAGGTGAGTACTCTGGCGAAAGTTATAGGGGATCGGGTGGGGGTGATACGACAAGGCAGTATTAACGTGTGAACCAAATGTTAGTTTTTAAATTTTTAACCAAGGTGGATTTGATATTTGAAAACTGAAAACTGATATTTGGCAGTGGGTTTTTATATGAGTCATCCCGTCAATTTGCACCATACATTTTTAGGCGTTTTCCCGAGTTATTTTGCGCGGAAAGCGCGGAGCCAGGTATTGGAACTGTTTACCGCGACAGCGATTTTGGATTTGGCTGTTGCCATGGTAATGATTTTTGAACCGATTTATTTATACAACCTTGGCTACTCGCTTTCATGGATCATGTATTTTTATCTTGGAGTGTATGTTCTTTATTTTTTTCTCATGCCTTTAGGCGCAAAATTCGCAAAACAAAAAGGGTTTGAACACAGTATTTTCGTTGGATCCCTTTTTCATATTTTATATTTTGTATCACTTGCCATGTCATCGTATGTTCCGTGGATTATCATTGTTTCGGTGTGTATGTATGCGCTTCAAAAAACATTTTATTGGCCGAGCTATCACGCTGATTTTGCGCTGTATAGTGTTACTGCCGAACGTGGCAGGGAAATCAGCAATATGGCGGTTATTGTTTCGCTCGTATTTGTGTTTGGCCCATTATTTGGCGGCATTATGTCAACGCTTGGAGGGTTTCCGACATTATTTATGGTTGTTGCTCTGTTGATTTTGCTTTCCAATATTCCACTTTTTGTTACGCCTGAACAATTTGATCCTTCGAATTTTTCATACCAAGGAGCATACCGTCGGCTGTTTGCCAAAGAAACATGGCGCGAGTTTTTTTCTTATATCGGGTTTGGTGAGGAGTTGATTGTCCTCACACTTTGGCCGGTATTTATGTTTGTAACAGTAAAAAGTAATTTACTGTCTGTTGGGAGCGTGGTTGCCGGCGCGACATTAGTAACCTCATTTACTGTATTATGTATCGGCAAGATGAGTGATCGTAAGGACAAACGCTCTATTGTGCGCGCTGGGTCGGTTATGTATTCTTTGGTCTGGGTGTTACGGACATTGGTCGGCGGACCTGTTGGCGTTGCTGTGATTGATACGCTTTCTCGTATTATGAAAGATGTCATTTCCGTTCCCATGACAGCTCTTGTGTACAACCGCGCGCAAAAAACCAGCGTGATGAGTTCTGTGGTTTTTTTTGAGATGGCGCTTGTTGTTGGAAAAATCGTCGCAGTGATTTTAGTATTGTCAGCGCTCGCTATTTTTGGAGAAAATTCATGGAATGCAGTATTTTTAATCGCGGCCGGGTTTAGTTTATTGTATACATTACGATAATTATAAAAATGTTGCTGTGTTGTGCCACGACGATTCTATTATGTACCGCGATGAGATACAAAAATTATGCGCAGAATATGGCATTGTCCCTTCAAAATCCAAGGGGCAGAATTTTTTATTGGACGAATCTTACTGCGATATCATGGTTCAGTCGGCAGAATTGACCTCTGATGATGTTGTTATTGAGGTTGGGCCTGGGTTTGGGGTGCTCACTGAAAAATTACTTCAGACAGGAGCGAGAGTTATTGCTGTTGAGTTGGAAAAAAAGGTGATTGGGTATCTTGAGCATCGTTTTAAGGGCAGTGCACATTTTAAGGTTATTGAAGGAGATATTCTTCACATGACAAATGATACATTACACATGACACATGCGAATTATAAGATTGTTGCAAATGTGCCGTATGCGATTACATCGCCGATATTGAAAGCATTTTTAACAGCCGAACATACACCAAGTCAGATGGTGGTGATGGTGCAAAAAGAGGTTGCGGAGCGGATTTGCGCGCAACCCGGAAAGATGAGTTTATTGGCGTTATCAGTACAGTATTACGCAGATGTAAGAATAGTTGCTCACGTTCCTCGTACTGCTTTTTGGCCGGTTCCAGAGGTTGATTCTGCTATTATCGTTATTGATGTAAAAACTCAAGACAAAGAGAACCAAAGAACTGAAGAACGTATTTTTCAAGTGGCACGGATGGCGTTTGCAGGTAAACGGAAACAATTAAAAAATTCTCTTGCCAATGGTCTGCACTGTACTATTGCAGAAGCCGTTGCCTTGCTTGAATCCGTAGGCATTGATCCTTCTATCCGGCCGCAAGAATTGGGTGTGGGGGAGTGGGTGCGGATCGCGGAGGAGCAAGAAGTAAGATGTAAGAAGTAAGGAGAGTTGTTCCCTTACTTCATTGTTTTATTTTTGCTATACTACATAACAATCCTAATTTACGAATGATATCCGAATGCTACGAATACGGGTGGATCGTTTGTAGAGATGGTGCTCTACCCCGTCTCCGTGGCGTATGTGTAGATTCGGATGTCATTTGTTCCGCCAGTCGGCGGATGAGGATTGCTTATATGATTTCGCTTCTCCATCAAAAAGTTGTATTTGGATTTATTGCATGCCTTGGTATTGTCAGTTTTTTTATTGGCACCGCGCAGTTGAAAAAGAATTTATGGCTGAATCCGAATGATACATCCGCGGATGATATTTTTGCTTCTGCTCAACCCGCGCCTACCACAACATTTAGTGATGTTCAGCAACAACAGCAAGATACTGACGGTGACGGATTGAATGATTATGCTGAAATCAACGCGTATCGAACATCACCTTATTTGGCAGACACCGATGGCGATAAAATTTCAGATAGCGATGAAATTAAAAATAACACTGATCCCAATTGTCCGGCTGGCACCGAGTGTGGGGTATCTCGTGAACCGATCCAGTCGTCTGATCAAAATGCCAGTGGAACCATTGATATCGCTTATTTGCGTGATATTTTAATTCAAAGCGGATTTCCAAGTGACCAGGTAGCCACATTAAGTGATGCCGAAGTTCTTGCGACATACCAGCAGTTATTTGCTGAATTTGGCGCTAATCAAGGGCAAGGAACTTCTGCAGAAGGGGTTTCTCCGTCTCCGCAACAGTCATCTTCTCAACAAGTTACGCCTGAGATGGTGCGGGCAGAACTTAAAAAACAGGGCATTCCTGCGGAACAGGTTGATGCCGCAAGCGATGCAGATATTATGAAGCTGTTTGAAGAAGCGCAAAAAGATGCGCAAAGCGGGCAATAATAGTGCGTCCATCTCTTAATGTCCCCATGGTAGATACACAGAACAATGATACGCGTCATTCTCATCCGGTTATGATTGGTATCGGAATTTTTTGTCTTGTGTTTATAGGAGGCGCGTTTCTATGGAACTCCATTGTTCAAAGCGCGCCAACACCGCCACCCGCGCCATCAGTAATAAGAATTGAGGGGCCATCAGTAACAGAAAATCAAACATGGTCTCGTATTCGTGTTGTGGGCGAGAATTTAGATCTTTTAGGTTGGTCTGTTTCAATTACTGACGGCACATTAGTGCAAGTGGCAACAGGTACGGTAGATGACTCTGATTATTATGAATATTATGAATATTATATTATAGACGGCACAGCGTGTGGCAGAATTCTTACTGCAACAGATCCTGCTCATTCTTTGTCTCAAGGCATAACAGTGTATGAGCCGTCAACATTGCCCCCCTATAACGGAACTCGCGATGGAAGCGATTATCATACTTCAACTGCGCGCGCTTCAACCGGGTTGTGTTCATCTATGTTTTCAGGCGGATTTGTGGGGTATCTTGAACAATGGCAATTTGATGACAATTCATGTTCATCTCCAGCGCGAATTGATTATGGATGGTGCGAGGCAAAGCCGGTACTTTCAAGCGCGACAAAATTTACATCAACAGGAGTTGATTCCGGAGCAAAAACAGGGAGTGGCGATGACATTATTAGAATTACAGGATCACAATTATACACATCAAATATTCAGGTAAAACTCGGTGGTATTGTTCAGCCGATTGTGAGTAGTTCAAACAGCGAAGTTCGTATAACACTTGATCCGCTGACTCCATTGTGTTCAAAAGAGATTACTGTTCAAAATATTATTCCATCTGATGCTGTGTCTGACGCGCGTAAAGGAGTGTATGGCGATTTTTTGGTGGTGCCCAAAATTACAGGATCTGTGAGCGGTCTTATTATTAGCGAATTTTCACCTGATCATGGCTCGTCAGGCACGGTTGTAAAATTAAGCGGAAGTTTTGGGCCAGACAGAAGCGCGCTTGAAGTGTTATTTGGCGCGGATAGTGAAGGAGCCGGCGGCGCTATTGCTCCGTTTTATAGTATTGATCAACCATGGAATCCACGTGAGATTTATCCATTAGTTCCTCTTGGAGCGCAATCTGGTAAAATTAAAGCTGTCGCGTGCGGAGGCGCAGTTGGCGCGACAGCGCTTTCTTCAACTTCTTTTGGCATATCGTATGAGCCGGCGATTTTTTACTTTGATCCAAATTGGGGCGCAAGCGCCGGACCTTCAAAAGAATTTTTTATCTATGGGTATCATTTGAATAACGCGCATACTTCTCTTATTCAGGTTTCTGTGAATACAACGCCTGCACGAGTGATTACAAGTGGTACAAGCGGAAGCAGTGGTTTGGAATGGCTGCAAGTAGAAGTGCCGATAGGTGCCACAACAGGCAAGGTGAAGGTATGCACAACGATTGGATGTGTTACATCGCAATCAGATTTTTACATTCAAGATATCCCGTCCTACCAGCAGACGCTTGGGCTTCCTGAACTTTCAAGTGTAACTCCTCGGTATCACTACGCAGGTGTATCGGTAACAGTGAGGGGTAGAAATTTAGGGACACAAACATATTTTGGTCCCAAATCCGCGATTGGGACATTGAATGCGGATGCGACGCAACTTGTTGTTACAGCGCCTGATGGCGCATTAGATCCGTTGCTTGTGTGCAATGCTAAAGGGTGCACTTCTGATCATTTTGTGCATGAGTTTTTGGATTACGGCACAGCGCGGGTTAATATTCCATTGATAACGCACGCAAGCGCTGATGCGGCGACTGTTCGCGAGCAGACCGTTGTGTCATCTTCTTCAACAGCTCCGACATCTTCGTGCGTTGCAAATAACCCAGCTCCTCAAATTACAAATGTATCGGCATTGTCGCAGTATGTTGGGTATGACCGAGTCGGCAAGCGGAACAGTGAATCAACTCTTACGATTTCTGGCTGTCATTTTGGACCATCAACGTATAAAGGTTTTATATTGTTTAATGATACAAAGCAGTTAGACGTGATTTCATGGACAGATACTGCTATTGAAGTCGGGGTGCCATTTGATGCAATTTCCGGATCACTTTCCGTTGTTGCGTTTACTGGTCAAGTGGGGTACGCGGGGAGAGCATCGTCTCCGTTTACTGTAAGCCCGACGATCCAAAAGTTAAGCCCGAACCATGCTGTGCGTAAACAGATTATTGATATTTGGGGAACTGACTTTTGTGGGAATAGCGCGACATGTACTCCGGGAGAAGTGCGTTTTGGTATATACCCGGGTATTGAAGATGTCGGAGTGAAAGCAACGGTATTCGCATGGAATAATCGCAGGATTCGTGTTTCCGTACCTGATGATAGCGCAGAAAAAAAGGATTGGGGGGGTATTGTGAAAGTCATCCGATCCGACGGCGCTGTGAGCCATCCTGTGCCAAATGTTGATACAACAAAAAAGGGGAGTGATATCATTGCTCTGCTTAAGCAATCATCGTCATATTTTTATCGTTTGCCTCGTATTTTTTCACTCGCTCCTGATACTGTGCTCATTGATCAACCTCGTTCTGTTGTGTTTGAAGGGGAAGCATTTTTTGCGGACAAGAATATCAATTCCGCGTTTATAGATCTTGCTCGCAAAACGCCGACTATTGATATTTATAAATGGCGCATAAAAGATGAATCAGTAACACAAGGAGTAGAGGGGTATGTTACTCCGGCATATGATGCGCGCGGAAGGATGACTGTTCCTGTGCATATTCCGCCTGGCAGGCAGAGTGTGGTTTGGCGTAATTGGGACGGCGCGTTTGCTCAAGCCCGGCCGTCAACCCGGTATGATCGCAGAGATTTGCGTACTGTTGCCAGCGCTTCACTTAAAATAATTGGTGATCAGGTACTTGCCACGATCACCGGAGGATTTGATCCTGCATATGCCATGTTTGGCGCGACATATGTCCCTGGGATTTCAGTTTCTTCATGGCAGGTGAGGCCGACAGCTCTGCGTGTCATGCCACAAACGCTGGCAGAAGCAGAAGAACATGTCCGAACTGTTCAGGCATTTTTCCCAAAAGAAGATGCTGATGATATGAGATTTCGCGCGACTGATATTGGTGTGGTACAATATAAGCAAAACGAAGACAGCTTTGGTACTGCGTTTATAGAGCAAGGGCAGTATCGAGATGAGTCAGGTGTGTTGGTGAATAATTTTGATGTTACCGAATACAATGATATTCCCCAGTATCAATCGTGTTCTATGATTGATGATACACGGCGATGCGTGTTGCTGTATCCGGGAGTGGAATGGGAAGGGGCGGAATTTGTCTCATGGGGGACATTTGCTAATAACCCTTTGATTGTGAAAGCGCCGCCTCCAAAGATTGAGTTTGTAAGTCAAACAACGTTTCCCAAGTATCAGGTAAATAGTAGATCGCAAACAGTGCCTATTACGCTTTCCGGGAGTCAGTTTCGGCAAGGAGCACTGGCGTATGTGGACACAAAGCCGGTTCCGACCATTTATTCAACTCCGACGGTAGTGTTTGTGCGGATTCCGCTTGGCGAACTTGCGCGGGGTAGGCATATAGTGAAAATTGTGAATCGGGATGGCACAGCGAGTAATGTAAAGTATATACAAGTGCAGTAGCGTGCTTCTTCCTTAGTATAAGGGAGGGAATACGCCCCCCTCTCCTTTATAAGGAGAGGGTTGGGGTGAGGTATTCAGTCGCTTAACAGTATATCCATGAAACAGAAATTCGCAGTATCTTTTATTATAGTATGTACGATGATGAGTATCGTGTTTTTTAGCAGTGCTCCACAGGCATATGCCCAATTTGGAGGAGTAGTGACTGATATTGGCCATACCGCGGTTACTATTGGTCAAAAAATTGCTGATGTTGCTGAATTTGCGTGGACAAAAGGATCAAAAATAGCAGAAGATGCATGGAAAAAGGCAGGAGCGATTGCGTATCGCAATGGCATGAGTTATTTTTTGGGGCAATTCGCGCGCGATGCGGCAATGCGTATTTCTGGCGGGTGTTCTGGTCAACAGCCGTGTTTTAAGTTTGATAAAAATTATTGGCAGAATTTAGGAGACGGCGCGTTTGGCGATATGCTTGATACCCTTGCCAAAGAAGGCGGGTTTTTGGATAACGGGTTATGCGAGCCGTTTGATCCTGCTTTAAAATTGAATCTTACGTTGAATGTCGGTAAGGTATCGCCGTATCGAGATCAGCCAGCTCGTAAACCAAAATGTTCATTTTCTGACATTAAAAAAAATATCAAAGAAACGTCGTTAAAAAATCTTGTTGATTTTGAATTTAAATTAAACCGCACCAGCACGCTTTCCAGATACAAATCAGAAATAACCGATATTATCAAAAATGATAAAAAGATAGGTGATGCGGCGCGTGCTCGATTATTGAAAGTCGGAGAAACACTGCAAGGCGCGACAGATGTATTAACAAAAGTGGTTGAGGATTTAAGCGCGCAAAAATTAGATGAGGCAGGCGCGAATAAACGATTTGTATCCATTATTTCATCAATGCTTGATGCTGGCGTGTTGCTGAATAAAAATTATATTCAGACATATAATTTTGGATACCTTTATTATGGTGATTCTCTTAAACTTGAGGACTATTTTCGGCAGATATATATCAGTAAAGAAATTTGTCCTGCGTCGTATTTAGAAGATCCAGACAGTCCATGCGCCACAGTGGCTAATGAAGTGGCGTTGTATTTTCAGATCGAACAAGAGCGAACAAAATCATTTCTACAACCATCTACGTTTACCGGGGCAGAGAAGTATATTGAATACCTTGAAAGTTTGACCAATAATCCAGCTACTCCTGCCACATATGGCTATGCAGTGCAAGAAAACTTTTTTTCCACTCTTTTTTCTAATAAGGATTTTACTGTTATTCAACCATTTTGCGTAAGAGCAACAGAAGGACAAGACGTATGCAAAACACAGATTAACGAATACCTTAATCGGTTTGACGGGTGGTTTAAAGAGTTGTATGGCATGGTGGATACCATGAATGATGACCGTCGCAGAGGAGCGTTAAAGCCGACAACTCCTGGGAGCGAACTTGCTGATTTATCCAAAATGTTTAATCCGGAAAGCAATCCTATAGGCGCGCAGTTAAAACTGACATCAGAAGCGAATAACAAAGCGGCGAAAGAAGTAGAAAAGAGTAAGTATTTTCAGGGTCTCCAAGGCGTAACAGACAGTATTACCTCAACGGTTTCCGGGGTTGTTAAAACGCCGTCAACATTAGTGAATGCGCTTGGCGTTGAATCGCTGAAACAATCGAATAATCAATTTGCTCAATACACCGGCGTTGCGATTGCAGATGCGGTTGGTATTTTTACCAATACGCTTGTTTCGCAATTGGTTAAAAAGTATTATGACGGACCCGGGTTGAATACCAATCTTGCCACAGCACAGCAAGCAACGCAAAAGGGCGCGATTCCGGCGCTTGGCGGAGTGAAAGTCGCGCAAAAACGGTTTGCCTCGCTTGCCGCGCCGGCGTATAAATCGGCCACATCTATTGATGCGGTTACCTTGCTATCGCGTTCGTCATCAAGCGGAAACGGGTTTACGGAATATAATGAAAACATTATTGATTCCGGGTTTGCCGAGGCAGTCAAGCAGGAGTTGACTGTCAAAGAGGCGATTGAGAAAAATCTTCTTCATGCTGATTGGAAATTCGGATATGAAAAAAAAGATATAGAGCCGAAAGTCGGCAATGGATACCCATATCGCAGTTTAGCGCTGTTGCGCCATTATCGGATTATACCGGTTTCATGGGAATTAGCGGCCGAGTATATCAATAGATATGACAGTCCAAAGACGTTGGGTGATTTAATGTTCGCGTTTGATAAACCGGCAAAAAATGTCCTTCCAATCGAGGGTGCTTCTGCAAGCGAGAACGCGACTGGTATGCAGATTAATCTGCCAAGCAGTAAGGATTACACTCGTGATTTTTATGTCGGCCAGTCGCTTATTTTTGTTCCGAATGACGATGACGCGGTTCAGTGTACTACACGAGTTGTTGGGGTGAATCCTGGGACAGTAACAGTCCTTTCTGTTGCAGATATCGTATGTGGTGGATCCACGCTTGTTGTGCCACGTGAAGGGAAAGCAGGGAAAGTTGTTCCGTTTTCCGATAATCCATACTTTGGATTGATTAATCCTCAATGGGTGTTAAAGGCGCCGCAGGTGCAGTGCGCGGCTACTGGAGCTGGTGAGCAAATTATTTCGCGCCAAGAAGAAGAAAATAAATCAGATCCTAAAAAAGCAAAAAGTATTGCCATTCAACGCGCTGATTATTGCGCAGATGAGCAGACCTGCGTATTAGAAGATGATAAAGGAAATTGCAAGCGCTATGGGTATTGCACGCTTGAGAAGTATCAGTGGCAGTTTGGAGATCAAAATAAAGCATGTCGGCCTGAATATGCTTCGTGCGAGACCTTTAAAGATAGCAAGAAACAGCAGGTGTCGTATCTTAAGAGTACGCTTGATACAACTGGATGCAAAGATGATTCTAGTATTGGATGCCGCGAGTTATTGCGCGTGTCAAACCCTGATGTAAAGGGAATGAGTGTTCCTAAAATATCTTCTTCAATTGCCATACAATTGGAAAATACTTCAACTCCGTTACTTGATAGCGCCTTTACCTCGATCCCCGGAACAGAAGCAGATGGGGTTTTTTGGTGCACAGTTGCCGGAGGGGCGCGATGTCAGATTGGCGTGGGAGAGGATTCATGCGAAATTCGTGATGCAGGCGGAGAATTGGTAAGCACGTGCAGTGTTGCCGGCTCTGATGCGAATGCGATTATTCATTTAAACGCGAAAGCGCAGTCATGCAAACCGACATCTGCCGGATGTCAGCGCTATGTGCGCGTTGTGCCAAAACGAGATGATCAAGATAAACTTATCTTACCTTCGGCAGGCCAGATTACTCAACTTATTACCGCGAATGCTGAACAAGGTGATTATTCGACAGAAGTTGAAGGATTTCGCTCTACAGAAGAATTATTTTTAAACAGCAAGCGGGCGATGTGTCGGGGTACAGAAGCAATCGGTTGTCAGGCGTTTATTCCGCACAATACAAGCAACCCTGTTACCGTGTACGCGAAGTTAGTGCAAGGGGACCAATGCGTTGCCCAGTGTGTCGGGTTTAATGATTATATCGAAAGTCCGACCCGGCTTGATCCTGGATATAAAACTGTGAGCTTTATTCCGATTGGAGATAATGGCGGCAAGGTATGCAATGCCACTGCAGTTGGGTGCGAAGAGTTTACTAATGTGAATGCGGAAAATCTTGGAACATCTGAAGCCCGGGAATATTATACCAATACACGATGGTGCGCTAATGTAAGCCAAACAGTTGCGGATAGTGAGGATCGAGTAAAGAAACGGTATTTTGTCTGGGAAGGCGCTGATATTTTCGGCTTCCAACTGCGGGCTGTTGATTTGTTACAGAGCAATATCAATAACAGTCCATGCACAAATCCTGCTATGCGCGATGAAGGAACAGTGTGCGCTGATACTGTTGCAACGCAGGCAGTGTGCAGTCCTGATACTACAGCAACCAATCCGGATTGCCGTGAATTTATTGATTCTCAAGGTCGAAACGTGTTTATCCTTCAAAGTAAAACCGTACCGGTTTCAAATGATTGCCGTCTTTTACGGAGAACAACCACAGGCGAGCGTATGAATATTCTGCCGTCCGCAAGCGCGAAATGTTCTGCCACGGACAATATGTGCAGAAGATATGAAGGGCCTAAAGCCGGAAATGTTCAAATGATTTTTAAAAGCGATTTCAATACAGGAACATCGCCATGGGAAGGCGGAATGCTTGCCACAGAGTCGGATGGGGAAACGCAGTCATTGGCTCTTCCATCAGGAACTGGTGGGGCAAAACTTCCATCAACCGGATTTTCCAGTATATTACAAACAGGCAGGGAGTATTCCGTAACCATACTGTATAAAATAAGTTCTGCCAGCGCTGTCTCGTCATTTCTCTCCATTGATCAGTATCCGCGTGTTACGCTTCCGTACGGCCCTGCTGAAACAGATGTGTCAGAGACACTGCTGATTCCTGATAATGAATGGCATACCGCGACGCTTGGACCGCTGGTGTATAAAAATGCATTATCTGATGAAGGGATGCAGAGCGTCAATCAATTTGTTATGTATTTTTCATATCCGGATGCAGGTTCAGCGCGGTTATTGATTGATCAGATTCAAATGAGCACTCGCACTGATGTGTTTTATCGGGTGCGGGATTCGTGGTCTCCTGTTCCGAAGATATGCATTGATCAGGCATATCAAGGATGTTCCGCGTATTCAACGCGCATGCCGGGGGTAAGCGCAAAAACGAATGTGTATCTGTATAAATTCAGCCAACCATGCCCTGAAAGTGATGTGGGATGCGAAGCGCTTATTAATACCAATAATAATACTGCCATTGAAGAAGAAGTTCACTTTGAAGGCGAGGATCGGCTGACCCTTATACCACAGGATTTTGTTGAAGTTGTGAAAGTGACGCCGGAAGCGCAGTGCCAATCATCAGAAATGGGATGTATGCTGTATGCGCAACCAAATATAGAAAATAAACAACAGTCAGATGGAGCGTTGAGTCCCGCGCTTGTTGGATTCAATCCCGTTGCGTTGATTGAGAGGCCTGATCAGTATGACCGCATTGTGTGCAGTGAAAAGAGTTCTATGTGCCAGCAGTATACTGTGATGAAAAAGAATCAAGACGGCAAACTTGTGGAGAGCGGGACTGCGTTATTTAAAGCGCCTCAAGGACAGGTGTGTGAGTTTAATGGCGATGCGTGGCTGATAAAAGGAACATCTTCGCCATGTCCTGTTGCTACTCTTCAGCCAATAGGCGCACGTTCATCTAATGAGTACACGCAACCAAGCGACGGATATGCCGGATTGTGTCCTCAACAAGAGGCGTCATGTACTGAAGTGCGGGAAGAAAAAGATCTTACCAGTCAATTTATTACTCTTGGTACTGGCCTTCAAAATGGAGCGGCGTGCACTGATATTGATTTGAGTTTTGGATCATGCCGTGCATTCCGAACATTTATCGCTCCATTACCGTTTGAAAATGAAAATCGGAAAGAATACTGGGAACGCGTGGCAACAGAAGGCGCGCAAAGGCAGGCGGAATCGGTTCGGGTGGAAAATGATCGAGTATGTGGCGAATGGCTGGAGTGCCGTTCAGGCGCGACTACTATTGGCGCGGATGGAAAAGAGAAACAGGTGTGTTTTGATCGTTTTGCGTGCCGCGACTGGGGCGAGAATGGCGAATGTACGGACATCGTTGATGATAGTGATATTTCCCGGTCATTTATTTATGCGCAACCGGCAATTGCTGATTCTATTGGTACCGGATTTACAGGAGGAGGTGATTTTGAAGAATTTACGCGCAGAAGCGGGCTCGCTCGACCAGGGCTGGTATTTAATACAGGTCAAACAATTTCGGGAAGTTATCATCCAAACGCTATGAGCGTTGAGGGTGATTCAGCAAGTGTACTGAACTTTGATTTTGAAAAAGATGTAAACGAGGATAATTTTCCTGATGGCTGGATTATTCAAAAACCGTGCGAGGGGTCGTGTTCGCTTGATACCAAAGAGGTAAAAAGCGGTGTCCGATCCTTGCGTATCGGGTCGGTAACATCTGATGCTTCATCTCGTGAGATTCTTCAAAACCGATACAGCGCTGATATACAACTTTTTGGAGTGCCTGGAAAATTTGTATTTACCGGTGAAGCGCAATCATACGCAGGCGCGCCTGGAAGTATTGATATACGGTATCGTTTCTTCTATGCTGGTAAAGACGCCGCAGGCAAGTACATCGCGCCGAATGATGTAACGCGAGAAGGGTGGAGGGCTGGTGATGAGAAGGCGTTAGACACAACGGCAACAACAGAAACCATTACGCTTGCGCCGTCGGAAAAGAAATCATTTTCGCATATCATTGATGTCCCTCGTGGCGATTTTAGTAATACATTTGTGATTGTTGATGTTATAAAAAAGACAGAAGGAGTGTTTTCTTTGCGCAATACTCGTTTTGTGCCATATAACGGTTTGACTCGGGTGTTTAATTTTGAACAGAATGTACCGAATAATGTATTAAACCAGATGCCGAACGCGTCATCCCAACCAACCGGACCTGTGAATTGGTATAAAAGCGTTGGGTGCACGAACTGCAAGCTTGTTTCTTCAGATGGCGGGCAGGCGTTTCAGATTGGAAAAATTACTTCATCTGAAAGGGTATGTGACGGTGACGCAGGAACAAACAAAGGCGCAGTGTGTACAAAGGACACTGATTGTTCGGGTTTGGGCGCGCGGTGCGGGGTAGAGAAAGCGGAAGTGGCAATGGTTTTAGATGAGATGAAAGCAGGTGAGTCATATTCTATAAAAGGAAAAATAAAAGGCACAGGCACATTAAAGGTTGAACTCCATAAAAATCCTAATGAAGATGAACTTAAAAATAGTTATGATACCGGAAGCACTGGATTGGGAGCTTTTGTTTCAGGATTAGATGTATCATCAACTGGCGATACATGGAAAACATTTACCATCACATTTTTAAAAGTAGATTCAGTAGAATCGCGCAAACTCGCGGTGAGGTTCCAACGCGCTGATTCAGGCGCTACTGCATTAATAATTGATGATGTGGTATTTTCCAATACATCGCGTTTGGAGTATTCAGATATCATCTGGTATGAGCAAAGTGTGTGCGACGGGAAGTGTGATTTGATTCGCGGATCTGATGTGGATATTGCCGCGTTTCTTCAAACTGTCGCGTCTTCTGAAGGAGAGCAAACCGGCATGTCCACGCGCGTGTCAAACATTCGGGGGAATACTACGTATGTGGTTTCAGGGTGGGTGAATACGCGAAACCTTGACCAGAGCACTGTTGGAACTGATAGAGCGCAGACGTTGGTGAAAGTTGTTCAATTTAATAATGATAGAGCGCCGGAGAGCGGGAATAGCGGAGCAGTTGGTTCTGTACTTGCTGTGGATACATCGAATTTTACTCTTGGGAATCAGTGGCAGTTTTTTGCAAAAGATTTCACAACGCACAGCACAACGCGTTCCTTGCGTATTGACCTTATGCAGGATATTACAGGATCAGTTGTGTTTGATGATATTCAAATTCGGCCGGTACTGCGCGTGGCAAAAGAGACCGAGCGACCGTTGCTTGATTCCGCTCCGTCATGCCGGCTGTATCCTGCATCATCTGCTTTACAGTGCGATGCTATAGATGATAGAGGCCAGTATGTGCGCGGATGGAAAGGGTTGTGCATGGAGCGTGATCCGGCAAACCCTGCGGTGTGTATTCAATGGTATCCGGTTGATGTGATTAAAGACGAAACCAATATATTCACCAAGCCGGAAAATATTGGCTACCAAGGTCCGGGACCTGTATACCATTGCGCCGTGGCAAAAGAAAAGCCACTTCCGCCAAGATATGATGTGCCTCGTTTTGTGTGCGTTGCGTTTAGAGGGAACCCGCTTGATAAAGATGCCGGATGCTGGAAGTTTGCTATTGCAAGCGATCCTAAACCAGCGTTTTACAGTTTATCAGAAGATGATTGGCTATTAGGTGATTCAGTGAATGTGTTTAATCCACATTTGACCGCTAACGCCAGCGGACGGATTGGAGTGGAGTCGACAGGTGCTGACGACGGCGAGGTCAAAGGCGGATGTTTAGAAGTGACAGGAAAAGAGTCATCAGATGATAACCGGATTAAAACCCTGCAATTTTCTTCATCAAGTGATTGCGCAAGTTCTTCAGATTCTTCGTGTTATACAGATAAATTATTAGAGGTATACCATAAGGCGGCTATTTATGAATGGTCTGACGATACTAATTTCTGTGATGATGATGATCATTCTGGATATGACCCGCGGGAATCATATTGTGCAGAACCATACTGTACCGGCAGTTCTGATGCGGTATTTGATGGTTTTACTAAATTAACTACCCATGCTGGTGTACGGGATAGGGTGATGGATCGTTTCCTTGTCCTTGAAGGTGTTTCCACATTAAAGAAGGTACAGCGCATTTCACGTCCATTATATTGCGCGGAATTGGTTAAAACAGTTGATGATGATGGAACAAATGCGGCATGGGCGTCGCGGATGCAGGGAACGTATACGCTTGAAAAACCTGTTCAATTTGGCGTGAACACACAGTGTTTGCCGTTCAGCGCCGCGCCTGCTATTGATCGGCCGTCAGATATTCTAAGGACGCTTGATACAAATAACGATTTTGTGCCTGATCAAATTATTCAAAGTCCATTATTGTTGTTTAGCAGTGGAGATACGCAAAACAACGAGCAGGCAAAATTATGCACAGAAACGCACAGGGGCAATATGGCATTTGCGTATGATGCAACCATTAATACCTGTGTTGGTGGCGCGCGAGACGGAAGTGTGTGTTTTACGCCAAAAGATTGCCCAGGCGGATCATGTCCCGCAGGGAATGTGTGTACGAAGGGCGCAAAAGATAAGCTTGGGAAATCATGTAAAATTTCAAGCAATTGCGAGACATCAACACCGCCGAAACCAGCAGATGAACCACCAGGAGTATGTACGCCAACAACTATTGTGGCGCCTTCCACAACGCTTGCATCTACAACGCTTGCATCTACTGGATTAAATCGAATTTTCAGTGTGTTTAGTAAGATATTCGAGCGATTTAAGTGGGATGATGGTATTCAAGGGTATCGCTCTGAAGGGGGAGTAGTGGATAAGCGTGGTATGTTGGTTTGTTCCTCTAATCGGCAGTTCTGCTCCGACGTGTTGGGTTCTCCTTGCGCGTTGGATTCTTCTTGCGCGTTGGGTTCTTCTTGTGATAAGGGGAAAGGGACATGTAAGTATTATGCTCCTCAAATTTTAGAAGTGCAGGCGAATGGGGTGAAGATTGGCCAAAAATCTGCTATTACTCCTACTCCTGTGGTTAGCATCGGCGAGCAAAGATCAGTTCAGTTGGCATTTACAACAAATGTTCCTATTGATCATTTGCCGATTAAGGCCATAGAAATTGACTGGGGAGATGGCAGTTTTACCCGCCAGACAAATCTTGCCATTGATCAGCGCCGCGATATGGCAAGCCCACATCGGTACACGCATGTATATGGTTCAGGTGTTGTTGGTACGGATATTAAGATTCGCATTCGTGTGACTGATAACTGGGGATGGTGCAATGGCGCAGACAATATCTCGGAACCAGCCAGTGGGGCGGGGAATTGGGGATCGGACTGCGATCAGAACGATAACACGTTCTTTTCTTTACCAGTCAAGATTCAGGAGTAGAATACAGAATAGTGTAGAGACGCCCCGATGGGGCGTCTTTGTTAGAGACGTGGCATCGTCGCGTCTCTGCGTTTTATGGGATGCTTCCTATAGAGGGGAGGGCAAGGGCGGGGTATTATTGTGTACCTGCTTTTTTTATATTTGTGATATAATAGTTGTATGAAGCGAGAATTATCTCATTCCGGATGAAAGAATTTTTTTGTATAAAAAATCAACAGCCATTTTTAAGTCGCACACAAGCGGCTGTGTTGTGTTTAGTGGCGGTATTTTTCGTGGCTATCTTTTTTGCAACTCCTGCGATAGCGCATGCTTTGGTAGCTGAAATAATTAATGGTATTATAAATGCCACCTTGGGAAGTATTGTATGGTTATTAGGGAAAATACTTGCTATTATAGTTTCTTTTCTCATTCAGATTGCTTCATACAATAATATTATTTATCAACCAGCTGTTATTAAGGGGTGGCTTGTGATGAGAGATATATTGAATGTCGGGTTTATTATTTTTATGATGATGATTGCGTTTGGAACGATCTTTAATGTCCAAAAATATAGTTACAAATCAATGCTGGGCAAAGTGTTGCTTGCCGCGATATTGGTTAATTTCAGCAAAACGATAGTAGGGCTTGCGATTGATTTTGCGCATGTGTTTACTATGATGTTTTTTAACGCGTACAAAAGTGCCGCCGCAGGAAATATGACAGAAGCGCTGGGGCTTAGAGAGATGATACAATTTTCCAATGCTGTAGGAGGGAATAGCGGGGAAGTTTTAGGCGCGTATCTTTTGGCGATAGTCATGCTTATTGTCGCAATTGTTACAGTTCTTGTATATCTTTTGGTTTTTGTTACTCGTATTGTTATTTTATGGTTTTTAACAATTACCTCACCGGTATTTTTTGTGATGCGGGCAGTGCCGTTTGGTGAAAAATATGCAAGCCAGTGGATGACTGAATTTGGCAAATATGTTCCCATGGGCCCGATTTTAGCATTTTTTCTCTGGCTTTCGTTTGCAATCATGGGGACGTCGCATAGTACGTTTGATTCTATAACAGGAGCAACAGGTGATTTATCTGCAGGAGTGTCTTCAGTTGGGTCCCCTGTGAACATGTTGAGTTTTGTGATTTCTATTGGCGTGTTATGGATGGCATTAAAATACGCAGGTCAAACATCCGGTATTGCCGGAAAATTCGCCGGCACAATGATGGGGAAGTTACAGGGCGCGGGAGGGGCGGTGTTGAAGGGGGGAGGGAGGGCGTTGAAAGGTACGCTTAAAGCGCCATTTAAAGTTGCAGGAGGGACTCTTGCCCGTGCAAAGTGGCTTCAGAAAGGGGTTGATAATGTCGCTGGCGCGCGTGGTGGTTGGGGGCAACTTGCAAAGTTTACCGGAGTTCGTGCCGTATCAGAGCGTACTGGGCTTGCGATGTCAAAAAACAGAGCTGGATATAAAAAGAAAGCAACGGAGCGAGTTCAGGCACTAAAAAGTGCGAAGATGCAAAGTACTATCGCGCGTACTGCTAGTGGGAAGAAAATTACTCCAATGGGGAGGGCAAAGAAAGAGGCGGCTATTGCTGAGACATACCATACATTAGAAGGGTCCGATGCGGTAAAGTGGGCGCAAGATGTATCGGATCCTGATGATATCAAAGATTCAGAACAACTCCGCGCGATGATGCAGAAGTTAATAGACATCACCGAGACTGGAAGCGCTGACGAACAGGGAGAAGCATTAACAGGGATTAAGCGATTACACGAAGTGGCTCAACGAGGCACTAATCTTCAAAAAGCCGCAGTCAATTTAGATAAAGATAATCATGACATTTATCAAAAAGATCCTACAGGGAAGTATCTTAAGGACGCTACTGGGAAGTATGTGAAGAATTCTGCTTTGAAAGATGAGGATGTGCGAGCAATTGAGACGACGCAACGTAGATTAGAAAACAGTAAAACCTTTGCGGACAGTAAGGCGTCACCTACATCTGGTCGTTTTGATATGTTTCGTCTTGATGGAGAAGAGAAAGAGAAAACAGAAAAAGTTGAGAAGGGGGTGGTGGGTGGAAACATGGGTAATGTCACAATAGCGGCGCAGAATGTGATTGTTCAGGATCAGGGCAAACAGCGATTAGAAATCGGAGCGCAGACATTTGTTCAGCAGATGCAGGAAAAAGATACCATATCAAGCCAAATAGACGGCGCGCAACAAGAGGCAGATCAAGCAATACAACAACAGCGTGATTTGTTAGATCGTGGTGAAGGCGGTGAAGCATTGATGCAGGTGCAGGATGATCAACGTCGAGCCCAGGATAAACTGCAAGGATTGCAGGGGCGCAACAACAATATAAATCCAGCACTGCGGATTGATAAAGAAAAATGGGGTATTGCTAAAAATCAGGACATGTTGTCACGCGGTGATATTGCAAAGTTTTTACCGGATTTATTAAAGCAATCGCAAGAGCAAGGGGTTGTTGGCCCGCAACTTCAGGCGTTTGAACAGTATCTTAAAAATGCCGAAAGCATTCAGATTGAAGATACACGAAAACCGCAAGACAGAATTGGTGGAGTTGATTCAGTGATTACTCAACAGCAAAAAGGGTTAGAGACGCGCAACCCGAAATTATATCTTGATAAAGATATATTACATGTCGCTGGCATGAAAGATGTTGCTGGCGCGACCCTTCATGTTCAAGATGCAAACCCACAGGATCAGCAGACATTAGAAAAACTTCTCAACGCGCTTGACCAGAAGATGGCATCTCAAGGATATAGCGAAGCGGAACGCGCGCTGGCTCGGCAAGGGCTGGAAAAATCAGGCACTGTTCGGATTGTTAATACAGATGCAAACTTACATCAAGGCGAGCGTGGGGGCCAAGAACAATATCTTACAGGGCTTGAAGAAAAAATGCACAGCTTTGTTGGGAAATTGCCTCAAGATGTGCTGATGCAATTTTGGAATGCATTGGGTGATCAAAAAGCTGGCGTACAGCAGAAAATAACAGAAGAATATAAAGGTACGTATGGAGCAGAACCGCCTGAAGCAATAATCGCAGATGAATTTTTAAGCACATCATTGGTCAACGCGACACGATATGGAAAGAAAGACGACGCGACGTATCAGCTGAACGATGCAATGAAAACCATGGTTGAGCAAAGCCAGGATCCGTCAATGCGTTTTATGCAATCAGTGCTTAAATCCGGTACGCTTTCGCCACCTGCTTCGGCAAAGCAACAATCCGCATTCCGCGCTCGTCTTGATTCAGAGCAAGTTGATCAAGAAATAGGGAGTCCGAGCGTTTCATCATCGGAAGCGCAGACCGGCTCTGCTGATGTGGGTGACGCATTACGAGATGTGGCAGAACAAGTTATGCAAGGAGCAGAACAGATGAGTGAAACAGTGCAGGCGACAGGGGCCGCGGCATTGCAACAGGAGAAAAAAGAAGCTCAAACAACACGAAGACAGGCAAGTGATAGAGCGACACGGCAATCACGTGTGCAAGTGACAACAACTCGAAGAACGCAAGAGATTATGAAAGACAGTCAAGCGAAAACTCAAGAGGGACAAGGTACCATTCTTCGCCAAGGAGCCGAGACAGCAGAGCAAATCGGAACAGTCGCGGAAAATCAAACCACCCAGAGCACACAGCCAGCTTCATCAGATACAGAAACAAGTAGCACTCAAGAAGTGCCTTCTGCCCCAGAAACGAAAGAATCTGTACCTCAAAGCCAAGACACTTCCGCGTAGAGACGGGGTTTCCGCTGATTGGCTATCTCATCATGTGTAGAGACGGGGTTAACCCCGTCTCTACAAGAATGTAGCTTTTATGCCGCTGAATGATCAACAACTGAAAACATTAGATCGGCTTCCGCAAGAAGTGCATGATTTTTTGAGTCAGCCGGCAGTGGTCAACCGTACTGAAGCGATAAAGCGGAAAACAGGCGTGCCGGTCTATGAAATCATAACTCGGCTGATTATAGGAGTCATGCAATTCAGCGATAGCGAACGCGTCTTAGAACAGGAATATGGATTGAGTGAGGAAAATCGCGTGGCGTTCCAGCAGATGCTCAATGACATAGATATCAAAAGAATGATACGGCTATCACGCGAAGCAATAGAGAGTTCAAGGGTGCAAGGCCTTATTGCGCAAGAGGCGCAAACGATACTTTTCGCTACAGGCGGAGATATATCAAAGATAGTGAAAGAAATGATTTTAGCTCAACAGAAATGCGCCGCTCTTCGCGTTGTATCGGCTGGGTTTGTGTTGGCGAATGCCGGCGAAATTGATCGCTGGCTTATGTTGCCTGATTTTGCAGAACTCCTTGCTGGTGAACGAAATAAAACAGAGCAGGTTCGGCTTGCGCTCGCGCAGGTTCTTGTTGACCAGTGCCATGTTGCAGAAGATGAAGCAGGTAGGATGATTGAGTGTGTGGTGAGTCAGATGTGAAGAATTGTGTGGTATAATAGATCTGTTATCTTAATCTACGAATACATCCGAATGATACGAATAGTGTAAATAATGACATACGTATTCGTTGTATGTGTAGATTAGGATGTCATTCGTATATTGGGATTGCTGTATGCTATCAGAAACAAAAATTGAAGAGATAAAAGAAGTGATTAAAAAGAATCAAACTGCCAAAGCGCATCTGCTGTGGCAGGAATTGCGATTGGATACGGATGAAACAGCAAAAACCTGGGTTGCTCCGCTTAAAATCGTAGCACTCCCATTGCTTGTTGATGCAGAGGTGAGCGATTTGTTTAAGCAGGATATATCTGCTGTCAGTCAGGCATACCATATTCCTGTTGCCGAACGGATGAAAAGACGCTTGAATATGGTGTCAGATGAGCAAAGTGATGAGTTTATAGAACACCTGTTTTCCGAGGGTAATCCTCATAATAAAGCTGTTATTGAAGCCGCGCTTGAGTATGATCTTTCAAAAGTTCAAAGTGAATCGACAGACGAACACGCATTACAAGACATGTCTTTAGTAGATGATATCCAAAAGGTCCAATTTCACCCCCAAGTGAATGAACAGGCGCAATCAGTCGCTTTGCATAAAATATTATTATCTGAACAGCGAGGGGACTCATTCACTCATCATTTTGATCCTCAAGACGCGAAGGAGATTGATTGGCATCGGAAAATGGTTCCTGAAAGCGCGGTGATTCTTGATTATCGAAAAATCGCAGAGGCGCTGATGCATAAATATTCTCTTCAATTTGAAGAGGACTTGCGTATTCAACGATTTGGAAGCGTACTTGCGGCGCAAATAAAAGGATTGCGCACAAAAAAACAGACATTGGCTTTGCTTGTGCGGGGACATAAAATAGGAGGATTAGAGATACCTGAAGAGACAGCGCAACAGATAGTTCAAGAAATAGAAGATCATTATCCGGCCGCGCAGAGTATTCCACAAGAGCCGTTTCCAACCCCATCGGTGTTGGCTCAATCGCTTTCAAGCGAGCATAAAGATACTGCGCCCACAGCTCCATCTCAATCAGCACGGGATTCTGTTGTGCCGTCTGTCACTGCCTCCCATGACGCGTCTCAACAGCAGGCGTTGCAATCCGCAACAAACAGGCCTGATGTTGTTTCCATTGCACTTGATGCGTTTACGCCTTCTGCGGTTTCAGGCATTGACGGGCAACAACAAGGGGTATCCGTTCAAACAGGGAATAGTGGAAATAAAATTCCTGTGCGAAAAATAGTGGATACGCAAAAGCCGAACATGCAGGATATTGCGCCGGTTCGGCCGATGGGACAGCAAGTTATGGGAACAGTAGAGCAGTTGGGAACGATTTCATTGGATGATGTGCGCATGAGTCCGCATGGTATTCGGGATATTTTTGCACGTGTCCAACATGAAATAACGACCATGGCGCAACAATCGTATGACAAGCGGCTCGCGGCGGTTCGACAATGGCGACAATCGCCGTTGTATAAACAGTATGTATCTATTGGTAATCGCGCAATGCAGGGAGCAAAGTCGGTTTCGCAGATTATATCCGAAGATGGGTCGAATGGATTAACGCAAGAAGAATTTGACGCCATCGCTGATTTTAATACTGAGTTAGAGTAATTGTTGTCATTTGATATTTGGATTTTGTTATTTTCATGCAGTATGCCACAGCAGTATGTAGTTCCACAATTTATTGATGTAGAAGATAAAATTATCGGACCGATTACGATTCGTCAATTTATTATCATGATTATCGGCGGGTTGTTTCTTTTTGTGTGTTATAAAATTTTCGTATTGCCGATATTTATCGCTTTTGCCATCGGTATTTTAGCTACGGTCGCGTTGTTCGGATTCGTGAAAGTAAACGGCAGGCCATTCCATGTTTTTATTGTGGGAATGTTGCAAACACTCAAACGGCCGTCTAAACGAATTTGGAATAAAGGCATGACAGTGGTTCACGCGGTCGCGAGCCATCAGGATAAAAAGACATCGCACATGGTTGCTCCCCAGGTAGTGAAAAAGTCGCAAGTAACGCATTCGCGTCTTTCTGAATTGTCTTTAATGGCTGATACTGGCGGAAGATATAAAACAGATTTGCACGCTGAAATTACGCAGGGCCGGAAGGCATAAGTACCATATTTAGAGTTTTTAGTGTTACCCGTTATGAAATCAAAGCAACTTCAAGGCAATAAACCTAAAGCGTCAACACAGCAGTATTTGGATATTGCCGAGATTCGTGATGACGTTGTTGTGTTAAAAGATGGTACATTGCGCTCTGTATTAATGGTTTCATCTATTAATTTTGCGTTAAAATCAGAGGAGGAGCAAGAAGCGATTGTTGGCGGCTATGTTGGATTTTTAAATTCTATTAATTTTTCGCTCCAAATCGTGATTCAATCCCGACCGTTGAATATTGACGCGTATATCGCAGAGCTTGAGGAGTATATTAACAAACATTCAAATGATTTATTGCGCGCGCAAACCGTTGAGTATATCAATTTTATCAAAGAGCTGATTGGATTAGGCGATATTATGGGCAAAAAATTTTTTACGGTCATTTCCTACGCACCCGGTTCTGACAAGCAAAAAGGATTTTTTTCCCGAATGAGTGAGATTTTTACCCCCAGTAAAGTTATTCGTCTTTCTCAAAAAACATTTACTTCGTACCGAGATTCTCTTATGAAAAGAGTTGATTATGTTATGTCCGGACTTGCGGGTATGGGATTGACGCCGATTATGCTGGATACGCAAGGTTTGATAGAATTATTTTACTCAACCTATAATCCTGAACTTGTTGATTCGCAAAAAATGCATGAAATAGAAAAAGTGCAAGTTGAATCATTTTAAGCGACCATCTTTCGTGTTCCCTCCTTTATAAGGATGGGATAAGGGGAGGTATTCATTATTTTTTCTGTGGCTTTTACACCAAATCAATTACAACAAAAACAACAAGAGAGCGATGACCTTGCTCACTCTTCGCAACTTCAAGAAAAGGGTGATCAAAAGCAAGTGAAAGAACTACTGGAAGCGGAAAAGTTTTATCAAGAAGGGACTGTCGCGATTCGGGATATCATTGCTCCGTCAGGCATGGAAGTTGCTCCCGATACTCTTCGGCTTGGAAGCAACTGGACCCGAACTCTTTTTGTGATCGGGTATCCACGCTATATCAGTGTTGGATGGTTTGCTCCGATTATTAATTTTAACGGGCCGATTGATATTTCAATGTTTTTTTATCCAATACCAACCGAAGTGGTGCTGAAACAAATGAGGAATAAGGTCGGAAATATTGAAGCGCAGTTGGTTGCTGACGCTGAAAAAGGAGCTCCCCGCGATCCATTGAGGGAATCAGCTCTGCAGGATTTGGAAAAATTGCGCGATGATATTACGCAGGGCATTGAAAAGTTTTTTCAGTTCGCGTTATACGTAACTATTTATGCAAAAACCAAAGAAGAACTTGATCAGCAGACCGTTAAAATTGAAAGTATTTTCGGCTCAAAGTTAGTCGTAACAAAACGTTCACTCTGGCAAAACGAGCAAGGGTTTAATTCAACACTGCCACTTGGTAATGATGAATTAAGTGTGAGTTTTAATATGAACTCTTCTCCGATTGCGTCGTCGTTCCCGTTTATTTCATCTGATTTAACCAGCGATCATGGAATTTTGTACGGTATCAATCGGCATAATAACGGTTTGATCATTTTTGACAGGTTTTCATTGCAAAATGCAAATTCAGTCGTGTTTGCAACATCTGGCGCAGGAAAAAGTTACGCGGTAAAGCTTGAAGTATTGAGAAGTTTAATGGTAGGCACTGATGTGATTATTATTGATCCTGAACGCGAGTATAAGCATCTGTCAGATGCTGTTGGAGGAACGTATATCAATATTTCATTGAGTTCTGATAGTAAAATCAATCCATTCGATCTTCCGCGCGCAGTGGGGGAAGACACAAGCGTTGCCGATGTCATTCGTTCCGCAGTTATTACGGTTAAGGGGTTATTGAGAATTATGCTTGGGAAAATGAATCAGACAGAGGATTCTTTACTTGATCGCGCGTTACTTGAAGTGTATGCGAAACGCGATATTACTCCTGATGCTGATCTTGCCAAAGTGGAAATGCCGGTTATGCAGGATTTATTGGATGTGTTAAACGGCATGGAGGGAGGAGATAATCTTGCTGAGCGATTGAAAAAATACACAGAAGGCACATTTTCCGGTTTATTTAACAACCGTACGAATATTGACATGGATAATCAGCTTGTGATTTTCAGCGTGCGGGATTTGGAAGATGAGTTGCGTCCCATGGCAGTGTACATGATTGTGAATTACATTTGGAATATTGTGCGGTCAAAACTCAAAAAACGCATTCTTGTGGTTGATGAGGCATGGTGGTTGATGCAACATGAGGACTCTGCGCGGTTTATTTTTGCTCTCGTCAAACGGTGCCGTAAATATTATTTAGGTGTTACTACTATTACGCAAGATGTGAATGATTTTTTGCTTTCGCCATACGGACAAGCGATTGTAACGAATTCGCCGATGCAGATTCTTTTGAGGCAATCAACAGCATCTATTGATGTTGTAAGTAAAACATTTATGTTAACCCAAGGTGAGCGGTATTTATTACTTGAAAGCGGAGTTGGTGAGGGTATCTTTTTCGCAGGCAACAAGCACGCGGCTATCAAAATTATTGCGTCATATACTGAAGATCAAATTATCACCTCTGACCCGCGGCAGTTGCTTGAGATTGAAGAATCAAAGAAAGAGTTTGAAAATGCCCAGCTCGAAGGGTTTGGTTCGACTCAGAAAAAAGAAGAAGAACAAGTTACGGCGCCAGTAACCCCTCAATCAGCTCCGGCGGCGTAGCTTCTTTCTTATAGATAAAAAAAGAGGCGCGTCGTCTCCCTCTCCTTTATAAGGAGAGTCCGCCAGCTGGCGGAGGGGTGAGATATAAACTCCTATGCTCGACATGAGTGCGTTGAAAAAAATCATCATTATTATTACCGGGCTTATTCTCATAAGCATTGTTGTGATTTTTGTGATTACGATTCGTACAGCAAAAACACAGCCCTCATCACTAACAACAGATGCTGATGCGCAGGATATTCAAGAAAATTTTGATGACCCGATATCAATCTCAAAGGCGGTTGAATATGAGCCGACCCCAATCTCTGAACAAGAAAGAAAAGAGCGACAAATGGAGCGTTTTGTATCTACTTTTATTGAACGATTTGGCACGTTTTCAAATCAAAATGAGTTTAGCAATCTTGAAGCATTAAAAATGGTTACAACAGAGCAGTTTTATCAGTGGGCGAGACGGTATGGATTGGGAATGATGGCAGACAACGATTCTTCTGTGTATTATGGAATAACAACCCAGGCGTTGAATGTTTCTATTGATTTTTCGCAACAGGAAAATCCTGATGCAAAGCGTGTATACACGGTTGTTACTCAACGAGCCGAGGCGCGAGGATTTGAAGGCAATACAATGTTGTTTCCTCAAAATGCGGATGTTGAGTTGATAAAAGAGGGGGATCAATGGCTTGTGAATAGCGTATTTTGGAAAAAGGGCGTGGAGGGATAGTATGCGTTCCCCCTCCTTTATAAGGAGGGGGAAGGGGGAGGTATTCCTTTGGGATATAACTATGGCAGAAGAAAAAGCATTGCAAAAAGATGATCCAAGCGATCTTGAACTTGATTTAGAGCTTGGCGAGCATGAGCAGAATATTGCATCTGAAACATTAAAGGACTCTCAAGATGAGAGTCGGATTTTACAATCAGAGCAAGATGAGGACGATGATGATGAGGAGGAGTATGGGTATAGAGAAGAAGATGATGATGATGACGAAGATCAAGAATCTTCACAAGACGTGCGCGAAGAACAAGATAGAGGGTTTCAAGAAGAGCAAGATAAAGCGCAACAGCAAAATTTACAACAACAACAAGAGTTGAGCGCGCAAGAGCAGGAATCAAAGCAAGCTGATGAACAGCAGGCGCAAGAACAAGCGCAGGAGGTAGAAACAGAAACGATGAAAGATCAATTAGAGGATATGAGAGAAAGCGCGCGCTCGCGCGCGGCTGATGTGGCGCAACAACAAGTGAAGAGTGTGGCTCAACAGGCAGGGAAGGACATGATAAAACAGCAGATAAAAAAAAAGGTGATCATCTCTGTGCTGTCTGCTATTGCCTCTGTTTTGCCGTGGATTTTATTGGGGTTGTTAATTTTGTTTGTGATTATTGGAGTGGTATCGGCGATTTTTGGCGGCAAAGACACAGAACCAACAGAAGAACCTACAGAGGAGCCACAACAAATTGAGGAGGTGCGGGGAGGAGGCGCTGGCGCTACGGGAGAATGATAGTGGATACCATATAAACGTATGAATAGTGTTTTAAAATACACGCGATTGTCTTTTATACTATTGCTTTTTTTTATTTTGTTATACAGTGTTGCTCCTGTTTTAGCGCAAGGGGGAAAGTGTAAAAAAGAGAAAGATGGTCCGGATCCGGCAAAATTGCAGATTTATATTCCTGGAGTGACTGACGAGGCGTATGTGTGCGCGACTGGCAAAGTGGGAGCGGAATGTCATAAAGCAAACGCAGGCACAGAGAATGATACTGCATGTGAAAAAGAGGTTAACGGGGTAAAAATTAAAGGGATATGCGTTCAACAGGCGCAGATTAACATTGACGCGGACAACCCCGCTGGTGGAGCGGTTGATTATATTAGTAAATTATATAAATTTTTTGTTATTCTTGCGGCAATGGCGTCAGTATTGATGCTGGCAGTAGCGGGTTACAGATGGATGTTTGCAGGTGGAAATTCCGGCGCAGTTGATAAAGCAAAAGAGACCATGCGCTCCGCTCTCGCAGGACTGTTGATTGCGTTATTTTCTTTTACGATTTTAAAAATCATCAACCCCGAGCTTGTAGACCTTTCCCTTCCCAATGTCGCGAAAAATTTAACACCGATTGAATGTATAGAACAGGATTGGGCTACTGCAAATCAAGTAGAGAGAAATTTAGATCTCCAGTGCCCGCCTGATATAAAAGTATTAAGCCCGAGTAATAGGGCCGCCACTGGTGATGCTACGGTTTGTGGTTCAATGTATACAATAGTAGGGTTTGATTTATTATCTCAAGATTTACAACAGCGGTTTCCTAGTAAACAATGTTATGGTCGAGTATGTTATAAGGGATTGCAAGAGGGGCAGTACATACAAGCGGGGGTTACATCAGAAGCTACAAAAGATACCTGTAATCCTAAGACAGATACTATAGGATTTGAGTGTAGTGGAAAAGCATTAGGGTTTGGACAAAATGTAGGGCAGAATATAATGGCGAAAGATATATGTAAAGAGGTTAAGTGTACTACCACGGATAGTCAAAAAACGTGTGAACAAAAATGTGCTACAAAGAATGATTTAACGTTTCGTGCGAGTGGTGGTTCTCTTATTTGTACAGCGGCAGAGGTTATGGAGCTTTCTCCGGGAGGAAAGGTATTACAAGGGACTGGCCAGTATACATGCGATATAGCAGAAGTGAGAAATTGTGGGGTTGGTGAGGTAAGATTAGATTGTGCGGGTAAGGATACAATTCCTGCTCCTTATACTATTTCTTTGGGATTAGAGGGGTTCGAGAGTACTGATACAAAACGTCCTGTTGGGTATGAGTGTATGATTGAAAACCAAACCCCTATTGCGAGATGCTCGGAGGAACAAATCGCTGGCGGAGATTATGGGGTAGGAATTTGTTGCGCTGTTTTAGATAAGAGAAGGGAACAAACTGATGTATCAGCAAGATTGATTAAGAATGGGATTGATTGTCGAGGTGGTGGGACGCCGCAGTGTCATTCCAACGAAGTTAAAGTCGACTGTTCTGTTTGGAATGATGTTGCAGGTGGATATGAGAGTATATGGAAGTCAGGAAAACCCAAAGAACGCTGTGAAAGTCCTGATATTTGTTGTTTACAAATAGAGCAAAAATAGGTAGTGGTTTGTGGGTTAATTGTATTGATATATGTTTTTTAGACAAGTGCGAATATTCTTGAGTATAGTTATTGTCTTTTTGGGTGTGATAGGTATTATTTCCAATGTTTTTTCCGCGGATGATCCTGCGCCAATTGATTTGCAAGTGTATATTCCGGGGGTGTCAACGCCAAAAAAAGAATGCGCGCTTGGGAAGATAGGGGAGAAATGTGAGAAAGATGAAGATTGCAACAAATTAGTAGAAGGCAAGACCATTAAAGGCAGATGTGTTACAAAGGCAACGGCAGTTGTTGATCCAGACGATAAAACAGGTGGCGTTATTTCGTATATCGCCGGAGTGTATCGGTTTTTGGTAGGGATTGCCGCGATTGCCTCGGTGTTTATGATTATGATTGCTGGTTACCGATGGTTGTTTGCAGGCGGAAATTCCGGAGCAATAGATGACGCAAAAACACGAATAAAAGGCGCGGTCGCAGGACTTGTGATAGCACTGCTTTCGTATAATATTTTAAATTTAATCAATCCTGAATTAGTGAATTTGAAATTAGAAAATATGCCGGATGTGATTGAAACAGTAGAACAGAAGTTTGCTGATCCAGAGGATCGAGCAAGAGAGTATATAGCGGCACAATGCCAAGGAGCAAGTATGTATCTTGAGACATCTAATGGCAAGCATCTTGATGAGGCGATAGCAAAACAAAAACCGATATTGCAAGCAACTCAAACAGTATGCGGAGAAGTATATGTTGAGGTGGAGGCAGATGATCGGAAGCAATTTAGTGAGTATAAGTTAGATGAAAAAGGTGATTATAATGGATGTTATGGCAGAGTATGTTATGTAGATAAAATAGCAGAAGAGCTAAAAAATGGGGTAACACCCGAACGTTTTCGTTCTATTACAAGTAATCCGTCTAATATTGATAAAAATAAAACATGTGTTCAGTTAAAGAATGCGACTGGCTTTGGATGTAGTAAGGGGGTGGCTGGTGAATACGCAAAAGCGCGATGTAATGTTGCGCAAGGAGAGCCAAGTTGTAAAGCTGCGGCGACAGAAGTAGCAGGATATTATCTTGACTCTAGGGGACAAGAAGCAGGCAAGGAAGTGGATGTCCCGGCATGTGTTTGGCTTCCTGAGAATTATATGAATACGAAAGAGTTTTGTAGTGCTACAAGAAGAATAGTACAATGTGGGCAGGATCTTGCTCGTATTAGGTGTGATGGATCTGATCAAATCGGGACATTCGATAGAATTGATTTACATCTTATAAACGATGGATCTAATAAGAATATCATGTGTAATAATTTGACGGTAAAGCCAGATGTCCCGGGTGGTAAAGTAGCGGTTGATAAAAGCTTCATAGGAGAGATGGGTGATCTTGTTTATTCAATATTTTCGTGGATTCCATTCGCTGGGAAACTTGATGAAGCTTTTCAGTTGAATAATATTGTGTGCAGTGATGACGCTGTAGTACCAGGTGTTGAAATAGCGTGGAATGCAGATTTCACCGCTAATACATACACCTACGGCGTATGTTGTGCTAAGGTTAGCGGGGAGGGGAGCTCCGTAAGCCCTGTTTTCACAAAGAATAACTATATTCAATGCAAGTCAAGTTGTGATAGTAAAGAAGAAGCGAAAGTTTCATGCGATTATTGGAATTCAGGGTTACTTAGTGGTCAATCTTATAAGGGAGGCCTTTCTCAGTGTACGCAAAATTGTTGCATAGATATTCAGTTAAAGATAGATCGGTATGGTGAGAAAATGTATGATTTTACTCGATTATTCAAGCGATGAGTTAAAAATCATCATATAGTATGATAAGTTAAGACATGGTAAGATGGTATTTAAGATGTTTTTATGATGGATAAAAGGACAATGATTATTATCAGTGTGGGGGTAATGGGGATTTTTGTTATAATCCTTGGGATTTGGCTCGTCTTTTTTAATTCTGGTCGGGATCAAGGTGCAAATGTACTTGCTCCTGTTCCGTCAAAGCCATCTCTCGAAGGGTTACCTCAAGCTGGTCTTCAAGATGGTACAAGCGGTACTGTTCAGCAGTCGCAATCACAAGGAGGGCTCGCAGTTTCTGGTACAAGAGGCAGTATTTCCGATCTTCCTCAACTTGGGGATGAGGGGGCGCAGATTGGAAATGTGTCAGATGTGGCACAGGGCGGATATACTGCCATTACTCCCACAACGCCGAGTGGGTCGTTTCAAAATATTGCAATCAGCGGAGATGGATCAGTGAGGTATTATGATCAGTCAAAAGGACAATTCGTTGAAGTTAGTTTAGATCAAAAAACACAGTATCTTTCTCAAGACGCGTTCCCAAGCGCAAAGCAGGTAGTGTGGTCGCAATCAGGCGATAAAGCAGTGGTTGAATTTCCAGACGGCTACAATATTATTTATGATTTTGCTCATGATAAACAGGTAACGCTTCCCAAAGAAGCAGAAGGATTTTCGTTTTCCCCGTCATCGCAAGAAGTGGCGTATAAAATGATGACAACTGATTTTTGGCAGAATTGGCTTGCCGTATCAAGCACTGACGGCGAATCAATTCAAAATGTTGAGCATTTAGGCGACAACGGCGTATTAGTGCGGGTTGATTGGTCGCCGAATAATCAGGTGATTGCGTTTTATACTAAAGGCGAAACAGGTGATACGCAAAAGATTTATCCTTTAGGAAAGAATCAAGAGAATTTACCTGCTTTGCGCGTTGCCGGTCGTGGGTTTGAGGAAGTGTGGGCGCCGACAGGAGATAAATTGCTGTATAGCGTGCGCAGTGAAACAACAAATCATAATCCAACATTGTGGATTACTGATGCTCGTCCCGAGACAATGGGAGAAAACAACGTGCCGTTGTATGTGCAGACATGGGCTGAAAAATGTGTATTTAGATCAAATGGTGAGAGTGTCATTTGCGCGGTGCCGCAAGAATTACCGCAAGGATCTGGGTTATTCCCAGAGTTGGCAAAAAAAATACCTGAAGATTTTTATGAAATTGATATTTTTACCGGCAAGACCACACTACTTGCAAAACCGGTTGGAGCGCCACCCGGGCTGAAGGCAACCGATCTTCACATATCTTCTGATGGAAAGGACTTGATATTCCGTGATAGCACGCTGGGTGGCGTGTATCGGATGGGGTTGGAATAACATTGATATATAAAAAATGTATTGTAGAGACGCCCCCCTGGGGCGTCTCCGTTGCAGGAGATAAAGAGGGGGTTGAGTATGAAAAAAGAATCATTAACTACACTTGGCATAGCGTTATGTATTCTGATAGCGATATCGGTTATTACTGCATTCGCTTTTTCCGTGTTCGGCATACCCTCGTTTTTGAAAAGACAAAACACGCAACAACCATCTTCTTCGAATCGTTTAAATATTTCTGAGCCAATCATTGACAAAACAACAATACGCAAAGGACCTGACACTGCTGTTATGAAAATTGTTGAATACAGCGATTTTTTGTGTCCAGCTTGCGCGCAAGCGGCGCCGATTATCAATGAACTCCTTTCTTCGTATCCGAACGATATTCAGCTTGTGTGGAAAGATTTCCCTGTTGAACAGTCGCATCCCGGCACAACAGTTGTGCATAACGCGGCTCGATGCGCGGCGGAAATGGGAAGGTTTTGGGATTTTCATGATGAACTGTTCCGTCGAAATGTGGCACTGAACCAGCAGGGCATGATATTGCTTGCCCGCCAGCTTGGTATGCCCATTGATCGTTTTCAAGTGTGTATGGAGTCCGGCAGATATGTCGGCAATATCAGGCAGGATATATCAGAAGGCCAGGCATTGGGTGTTGATGCAACGCCGTATTACATCATTGGTGATGTAGAAATTTCCGGATTGCCGGAAAAAGACCAACTTGAGCAAATTTTGAGTGATTTGAAAAAGCGAGAGCAGTTGCAATAGCAAAAAGCAAGGGCATGAAGTAATACGCCTTCAAACCGCATCATTTCGTTGGTGTGGTTTTTGTTTACCAATAGCCATTTTTGTGCCAAGGGGAGGAAGGTGGTTAAATGAAATTGTTGATTATTTTTGTTCATTGTATGTTTGACAAAGATACTTGTTTTAAGTAGGATTTTGATCATTGGGGGTATGTTCTTTGATACTTCAGAAGTGTTTTTATTACCCCCACAACGAGGAGGATCGCGCTGTGCCCATGTCGCAAGATTTCGAAAACCGGCTGTTCCCGGTTTTGCCAAGTGTCATCCAGCACTTCGGCACGCCATTTCATATCCTGGATGAGCTCGGGATAATAGGGACAACAGAACGTCTCTGTTCCGTCTTGCGTCGAGCGTGTAACCTGTACCGCAACTTCTTTGCAGTTAAGGCAAACTCCAACCCCGAAGTGCTAAAGCTACTTTTTAAATTGGGAATGGGCTTTGACTGCAGTTCCGAGGTGGAGCTCGTTTTAGCTCGGCGCGTCGGTGCCGTTTCCGAGGACATTTTTTTCACTTCCAACAACACTTCAGCCCGTCTTTTTGAGGTGAGTAGAGCTGACGGTGGCTGTATCCTCAACCTTGATGATAGGGGGTTAATCGCACGGGTGCCATCTCCATTTCCACAATTCGTTTGCTTCCGCTATAACCCTGGCGCCCAGCGCGTGTTGGACAGCGTCATTGGTAATCCCGAAACGTGCAAGTACGGCGTACCGCACGAGCAGATCGTGGATGCCTATCGACAGGCACAGGAGTGTGGCGCTACCTCTTTCGGGTTGCATACCATGCTCGTGTCCAATGAGCGCAATTGGGAGTGCCATGCCGAGACAGCCAATATGCTTCTGGATGTCGCCGGTCTTCTGGAAGACGGGCTCAATATCCGCGTGAGGTTCATTAATATCGGTGGCGGGCTCGGCATTCCCTACCGACCGGAAGACGATCCGGTTGACCTAGAACGTCTGGCAGTAGCTATCACTCAAACTCTGCATACTTTTGCCAGCAAGCGTGGATGGCGTCCGCGGCTATGTTCGGAAAATGGCCGCTATGTTCTTGGTCCCAACGGCGTTTTCGTTGCCAGGTGTATAACTGTGAAGCACGGCTACCGCGAGTTCCGCGGAGTTGATGCTTCGGCAATGGCGTCCATTATGCGTCCGCCGATGTATCATCCTAACGGCGGGTATCATCACATAACTGTGTTCGAATCTCCGGTCGACGAACCTGTTGTGTGTAGCGTGGTTGGACCGGCCTGCGAAGACAGCGATCGCTTCGGCTGGGACAGAATGCTCTCGCTCCAAGAGGGTCAGCATGTCATTGTTCACGACACCGGCGCGCATGCCCCGGAGATGGGAAATAACTATAACAACTGGCCATGGCCACAGATGCTGATACTACGCCTTGACGGCCGTGTGGATATGATCGCGCCAGCGCAAACTGTCGAGGAACTGGTGCAACGGCGCTACCAGTATCTCGCACCGCAGAGGTCGTTCACTCCGTAGTGTATGGGACTGTCGCTGAGTGGGCGAGTCTATCTAAAAGAACAGGGGCGATGATCGCAGGTGGCTATCCGTGACGATAGCTGCCTTTTTTTATTGCGTGTATGTCAGTAAACGCAGTGGTGGTTTCTATCTTGAAGTGATACTATACAGTGCTATGTCGAATGCAAAACCAAAAGTGATTTACCATTGTGTCAATTGCGATGCGCAATTCCCCAAATGGCTTGGGCAGTGTTCATCTTGCGGAAAATGGGGAACTCTTGAAGAAGAAGTTGCAATGGTGGGCGCAACAAACGCAAAAGCGGTAGCGATTCCATCAGCAAAGACACTCCAGCTTGCGGATATCGTGGCGCAGGCAGAAGATAGGTTTTCATCAGGTATCAGCGAAATGGATCGTGTATTAGGTGGTGGGTTTGTTGCAGGATCGTTGGTATTATTAGGTGGCGATCCCGGAGTTGGAAAATCAACACTCACAGGACAGGTGTGCGCTGGGATTGCGGCTCGTGGCGCAGGGGTGGTGTATGTTTCTGGTGAAGAATCAGCACGTCAGGTGAAAATGCGGTTTGATCGGCTTGGCATGCACTCGGATGCTGTTGCGTTTTCTTCGGAAACAACTGTTGAGGCAATTATATCAGCACTCAAAGCAACATCCCCAGCGCTTGCGGTGATTGATTCTATTCAAACCATTGCGTCTCTTGATGTTCAGCAAGAGCCGGGATCAATTACGCAAGTTCGGGCCTGTACAGTCAAATTACTTCAGGCCGCGAAAGAAACAGGCACCGCGGTTATATTGATTGGCCATGTTACAAAAGACGGCGCTGTGGCAGGTCCGCGCACGCTTGAGCATTTGGTTGATGTGGTGTTGTATCTTGAAGGCGATCAGTCGTCAGGATATCGGTTGTTGAGGGGGGTAAAAAATCGTTTTGGGTCAACATCTGAAGTCGGGGTATTTGCCATGAATGAAAAAGGATTATCCGAGGTCTCTAATCCGTCGCGTATTTTTTTACCGACAGAGCGTCATTCATCTCCCGGCTCCGCGCTTACGGTTGTACTTGAAGGAGTGCGGCCTTTTATTGTGGAAATTCAGGCGCTTGTTTCTCGCACGCAATTTGGGTATCCCAAACGCACGGTATCGGGGATGGATCTCAATCGGGTTCAATTACTCCTTGCAGTTCTTGAGCGCAGAGCAGGTATTGCTATCAGTGCGTATGACGTGTTTGTGAATGTTGTGGGCGGCTATAAAATCAAAGAACCGGCCGCAGATATGGCTGTTGCCGCGGCTATCGCGTCTGCGTATAAAAATAGTGCAATCAGAAATGACGCTGTTGTGTGGGGCGAGGTGGGATTGGCAGGCGAAATTAGGCGCGTTCCGCATGAGGATAGGAGAAAAAAAGAAGCAGAGCAGTTGGGGTTTCAAGTATTGGAGATTGAGCAGGGGAAATCGCTTACAGAAGTGTTGGGCGGGATGTTTTAATGATTTTTTATTCCCGATGCGTTTTATTTGCGTACTCCTCAACCAACGATTTAAGCGTCGGCCATGATTGTAAGGTCGGATCCTGCTCAAAAAGTTTTTTCGCGTGCGTACGTGTTTCTGCTATTAACGCAATATCAGTGAGCGAGGCAATACGAAGATTCGGTAAACCGGACTGACGCGTACCAAACATATCGCCGGGCCCACGCAGTGTAAGGTCTATTTCTGCTAATTCAAATCCATTTGTTGTGTTGACAAGCGCCTCAAGGCGATTTTTTTGTTCTGCGTGGCTGGTGAATAAAAAGCAATATGATTGATGGTGCGCACGACCTACTCTGCCACGAAATTGATGGAGTTGCGCCAATCCAAATCGTTCCGCTCCTTCAATAACCATAATGGTTGCATTTGGTATATTGACCCCAACTTCAACCACTGATGTTGCAACTAAAATATCAATCACTCCGCTTGAAAATTTTTCTTGTATTTCTTGTTTTTCTTTTGGTTTGAGTTTTCCGTGCAATAACCCAACAGTGATAGTGGGGAATACATCACGCGATAGCCGTTCATATTCCTGCGTTGCGGCTTTGATGCCCAATGTATCGGATTCTTCAATCAACGGACAAATCACAAATGCTTGTCTGCCTTGTTTAATATGGGAGCGTATGAATTCGTATGTTGTATTGCGATCCGCAGGATGGATGATGCGAGTGATAATCGGTTTTCTATTTTTAGGCATCTGTTTTATAACAGAAAGATCAAGATCGCCGTATACTGTGAGTGCGAGCGAACGGGGGATAGGGGTTGCCGTCATGGAGAGAAAGTGAGGGGATAGTGCGGTCTGTATTGATTTTTGCATAAGCATTTTGCGTTGTTCAACGCCAAAGCGATGCTGTTCATCAATAATGGCAAGCCCTATGCTGTGAAATGTTATTGCCTCTTGTATCAGCGCATGGGTGCCTAACACAATATGAGCGGTGCCATCTGCAATTGCTTGAATTATTTGTTTTTTTGTATATGTTTTTTGTTTTTTGTTGTTCAGTGTGTATAATCGGTGTTCGGAATTGGTAAGTAAGGCGATAGTTGGCGATATGCCTCCCTCTCCTTTACAAGGGGAGGGTTGGGGTGAGGTATGAGCGAACAACTCCATCAGCGTCTGAAAATGCTGGCGCGCTAAAATTTCCGTCGGCGCCATCAGCACTGCTTGTACATTATTCAGCGCGCAGTTTAACATTGCAATAGCCGCGACAGCTGTTTTTCCTGAGCCGACATCGCCTTCTAATAGCCGATTCATGGGCATTGTGTGTTCGCAGTCCTGTATAATGTGCCATGCGGTCTTTTTTTGGTCATCTGTGAGTATAAATGGCAATCCGGCAACAAAGGACTTGATAGCATCTTCATGAAAATGCAACGCATGAGCTTGGGATTGTTGCGCGTGGTTGCGGGAAGTAAACGCAAGGAGTTGAGTTAAAAAGAGTTCTTCAAATTTCAGTCGCCGTTCTGCCTTGGCAAGCGAGGATTGTGCGGTTGGGAAATGAATTTCTTTAATAGCTTCTTTTCGGGAGATAAGGTGGGCATCTGTTTTTATAGCGTCTGGTATCCAGTCAGATACATTGTTTACCGACTCCATTGCGGTTTGTATTAAAAATCTGATTTGTTTTTGCGTGAGGTTGGCAGTGGTTGGATAAATAGGCACCAATCGGCCGGTGTGGATATGAGATGAGCTGATGATTTTTTCGTATTGGGGTGATGTGAATTGCAGAGCATTGCGATATCCATATTCAGGCGTTCCTGAAAGAGCAATGCGTGTTCCAATAGAAAGTGTTTTTGCAAGATACGGTTGATTGAACCAAATGCAGGGGATTGTGTCTCCATGCGCGTCTTGAATCATTGCCTCTGTGATATTCATTCCTTGTCGAGCTGTTTTTTTATTTGCAATCATCATGATTTCCCCGTGAATTGTTACCGGTTGGTGAGGTTGAATATTTGCGATAGGCGTGATGACTGAAAAATCGTCGTATCGAAATGGATAGTACATTAAAAGATCATAGACAGTTTCAACGCCTAATTTTTTTAACCGACTTGCCGTAACCTTGCCAACTTTCCAGAGTTCGGAAACCGCTGTGTTCAGGGTGATGTTCATATCCTTTTTTGTATATCATATTGGAGTGTATTTTGCTATTGGGGCAATGAGCCAAGATACAGAAAAAGCCGCAAGAAGCGGCCTGTTTCTGTTTTTTAAAAGTATCCATTGCTCTCGTGAGGAATCTCATCCTATACAGGGTGATCGCCCTCAATAGGGTGAGAACCTCAATTATCACCTGTAGGGTAGCGAGATATTATTGCCATGATATATGCTCCCACCAAGATTCGAACTTGGATTACAAGATCCGCAATCTTGCGTCCTATCCATTGAACGATGGGAGCAGATATTATGACAGGGAACGCAATCTCGTGTCCTATCCGTTGAACGACGAGAGCAACAGACACTCATACATTTAAAAAGGGCTTAAAGCCCTCTCGACAGTATCATATCATGATTATATCTTCAAGAGTTTGCTGAACTGATCGCTTAATGGCAAATCCTCTCGCTCAAGATCTTCTTTGATATGGTCAAGGAGAAAGTCGCGGATCAAAAGCGGATTTTCATTTTCTATAGGAATACGCAGACGCGGTTTTACTTTGTTTTTAAATTCAATGTACAGATTTTTAGCTTGGGGCGGTTCGTACAGAAGCCAAAAACGGTAAAGGTGTTTAAATTCAAATATTTCATTCCCGACTTGGATGCCATGCTTATCAAGTTTGCAGTGAACAAGGATTGGCTCTGTATGGTTATGGAATAATACAACAAGGGCAAAGGTGATAATGAGTATTGCGAAGAGAAAATTTCCATCAGAAAGCGCGTAAATAAGGAGAGCAGCGGTGAAAATGCCAGCGCCAATATACCACCCAAGCGTGTGTTGGTGTTTTTCAAATTCTGGGAAATCCCATTCAAATGCGGTTACCCGTGTTTCCATATAATAGTAGTATACTCTTTTTAGGGTTATGGTGGAATAGTTTGTAGAGACGCGTCCCCGGCATGTCTTATTTCAATAAAGACGCAGTATCACTGCGTCTCTACATTTCATATGTGTTTTATTTAATTGACTGGATAGAGTAAAATAGCTATACTGCGGACGTGTTTTGATGAGAAGGTTTTGTGTTGTTGTACGGAGGAATTCACAGAAGCTGTAGTCCTGACATTGTGTCGGGACGAAAGCTGGAGTGCAATTCCGACGTGGAGAGGTGGCCGAGCGGCTGAAGGCAGCATCCTGCTAAGATGTTAGGGGGGCAACTCCCTCGAGGGTTCGAATCCCTCCCTCTCCGATTTGAAAGTTTAGGAGATTAAGATAAGGTTGTTGGTATGAAGGAAAGTATAAAAACAAACCATAAAATTATCATTGGCGATTCTCGCAATATGGCGGAGTTGCAAGACAAATCCGTTCATCTTGTGGTGACCTCGCCACCGTATTGGCAATTGAAGGATTATGGGACAGAGGATCAAATTGGTTACAATGATAATTATGAAGATTATATAAATAATCTTAACTTAGTTTGGCAAGAGTGTTATAGGGTTTTAGAAAATGGATGTCGTTTATGTGTCAATATTGGAGATCAATTTGCCCGTTCTGTTTATTATGGAAGATATAAGGTAATTCCGATAAGAACAGAAATAATTAAATTTTGCGAAGTCATAGGGCTCGATTACATGGGGGCAATTATTTGGCAAAAATCAACTACCATGAACACAACAGGCGGTGCCACAATAATGGGATCATTTCCATACCCCCGAAATGGGATAATAAAACTTGATTATGAGTTTATTTTAATATTTAAAAAAAATGGAGTGTCCCCTAAAATAAATTTGGAATTAAAAGAACTCTCAAAACTTACCAAAGAAGAATGGAATACATATTTCCAAGGGCATTGGAATTTTAACGGCGTTAGGCAAGATGGGCATATTGCCATGTTTCCGGAGGAATTGCCGAAAAGATTGATAAAAATGTTTTCTTTTGTTGGTGATGTGGTACTTGATCCGTTTGTGGGGAGCGGCACCACTTCGTTAGCTGCAAGAAATTTAAATCGCAATTCGGTAGGTTACGAAATTAATCCCAAGTTTAGAGATATTATTAAGGGAAAATTAGGATTTGATGCTGGTAGAATACTTGATAATTCAACTGTCAATTTTATAGATAAAGAGAGCAACGAAAATAATTATGAAAACGAAATTTCCAACCTACCTTATGTTTTTAAAGACCCTATAAAAATGGACAGAAAGATAGACCCAAAGAAATTGCAATTCGGTTCAAAAATAGATAGCAATAAAGCGCAGAGAGATGAATTTTATACAGTACAAGAAATAATAGATCCGGAGACGATAAAGTTAAATAATGGTTTAATGATAAAATTATTAGGTATAAAAACTAACCCAGAAAAATGTGAAGATGCCAAGGAATTTTTATTAAATAAAACCAACAAACAACGGGTTTTTTTAAAGTTTGATGATTTAAAATATGACAAAAGAAATAATTTGTTATGTTATTTATATCTTCAAAATAAAACTTTTCTAAACGCTCATTTAATAAGAGGGGGCTATGTTTTTGTTGATAATGAAATGGATTACAAATATAAAGAAAAATTTATTAATTTATCTCAAAATTATGCCGGTAAAAAAATCTAAAAAATATTCTAAGGACTTTGGTAAAAAAGAAAAAGTATTAAATTACGCTTGCCAAACGTATCAATTATCTCGTCCGAATAAAGTTGGTGCTGTCATGATGCTCATACGAGAATGTCAGCCTAAAACCATAGATGAATGGGAACAGTGGTATTTTGAGAAAGCATTTACCGAAAACAAAAATGCGATAAAAATTACACCAGAAATTTTAATGGAATTGGGCGAAAGATTATATGAAAAAATTATCGAGGTTGTTATACCAGAATGGCAAGCCGCTTTCAATGAATTATCGCTACAAGATTGCAAAGATTATATTTATAACCTGACAATACATCGTACGTATGATGGTTTTATTCGTGAAAAATCTGTCGTCAATGATGGACTGGCTGAATATTTTCCAGAAGTAAAATTCGTTAAAAGTGATAACGATCTTGATCATGCTGGCGATATAGATTATTTAGGATTTGTAGGCGAAAAAGCTTTTGGCATACAAATTAAACCAGTAACTGCACAAGCAAATTTTGGTAATTATTCTGTATCCGAAAGAATGAAAACAAATTTTTTTGATTTTGAGAAAAAATATCAAGGCAAGGTATTCATTATTTTTAGTTTAGATGGGGACATTGAAAATAAAGAAGTAGTGAAAGAAATAGAAGTAGAAATAAGGAGATTAAAAAAATAATTCAACAAACACTATGATGAATTTCGGATTTTTTCCTTTTGGCGGTTTCGGCTGGATGTTTATGTTCCTTTGGTGGGGGCTCATCATCGCGGGTATTGTTGCGCTTATCATGTGGCTTACGAGCCAATTTCGCGGCACTCATAATGGCGAAAAATCGCCACTTGAAATTTTGAAAGAGCGATACGCGAAAGGTGAGATAAATAAAAAAGAATTTGAGGAAAAGAAAAAGGATTTAGTTTAGGTCGGGCAGGCAAGCAAGGCGAGGCGGAAGGGGTGATGGTATTTCCCCGCGAGAATCCAAGCATTTTTGAGGGGGAACGAAAGCGTCCGCTCGGCAATGCGGAAGTTCGAACCAATCTTTTTGAGAAAATCCCGTCCGCCTATGGCGGATTTTTGCTCTGCGTATTTTTCGGCTTGGGTGGCGTCTTTTAGAAAGGCAATGGCAAGTTAATGCCGAACCTCAACAAAGTTTGGTTTGCCGATAGAGATGGTATTTGTTCAACAGATATTCTTGTCTTGAGAAGTAATTCTGAAAAAATCATTGCCGGATTATATGCTTTGATACTACGAAACGATGAATTCAACGCGGAAGTGCTGAAAGGACTAAAAGGCACTCAATTACCACGCGTGAGCTTTGAATATCTATCCTCTCTCAAAATTCCTTTTATTCCGTTGGAAATCCAAAAACACCTTGTTGCCGAAGTAGAAAAAGAAGAAGAAATCATCACCCAGGTTTTGGGCGAGATAACCCTGCCCACTTGTAGGCGAGAGTGTATAACTTCTTTACATTCCTATTGACAAGAATCCCTACACCGCTTACGATAGAAGTGTAAGTATTATAATCTTAAACAATGCTATTTATGTCTGAATATAAACACGATACCATAATTTTTATGACTCCCGACGGAGTAAATAATAAAATTGAAATCAACACACCTCCGGGAGCGTCTGTAACCACTAACGCGACAAAAATTCATATGCAAAATGTAGAACAAGAATCCTCGGGTGGAGAAATCTCTCATAATGCGACAGACCTAACTCAGATTGGCGGTAGACAAACCGCAAAAAATAATGGAAAAATTACAAATCGTGTTGTTGGAGGCACTCTCCATCAGGAAAATCTTGATCAATCAGCTGAAAATGAGGGAGAAGTACTCAATGAAGTAAAAAAAAACTAAAAACCCCGCTCATTATCACAATTATAGCAGTCGGAGCTGAATTAATCTCTTATTATTTTTTCGGCCTGCATGTGTGGGAAATATTTTCAAAATAACTATGCTTTCAAAATTTATCCAACAGCAACGTGGCAAGCGTAATATGACGCAGGAATATCTTGCGTCAGAGCTTGGTATTTCTCGCCCAACCTACATACAAATTGAACGTGGGGAGCGGGATTTAACTATTACCGAGGCAAAGAAATTGGCGGAAGTTTTTGATATTCCATTTGAAAACTTTTTGGAGGAAAAAGAAGATACGAAAATAGTTGTAACTATTGAGAAAGGGTCAGCAAAAAAATCCGATGACTTACAGATTCGTGTTACAGAAAAGAACCTTGAGAAGTTCAAGCAGGTTTTACTCTATGTTTTGGGGAAAGTAGGCAGTAAGCCAAATGTAGGTGAGACCGTGCTCCATAAATTACTTTATTTTATTGATTTTGATTACTACGAAAAATTTGAAGAAAACTTGATGGGCGCGACGTATATTAAAAACCATCACGGCCCCACCTCTGTTGAGCTCGGTTCAATAATGAAGGAAATGCAGGAGCAAGGCGAGTTGGAGGCCGTTAAAAGCCAGTATTTCAAGTATTTGCAAAAGAAGTACCTGCCACGGAAGCGTCCAAATCTCGATATACTTTCGGCGCGCGAAATAGAACACATTGACGATGTCTTAGCTCGTCTTTCGGATAAAAACGCCGCCGAGATAGAAAATTACTCGCATGAAGATATACCGTGGAAATCCGCGCAGGACGGCAAACCGCTTTCTTACGAAAGCGTCTTTTACCGTGATGAAAGATACTCCGTAAGAAATTATGACGATGAACTTTGATGAGGTGCCGGAATTTCAAAAAGAACTCAAACGGCTTGCCAAAAAATACAAATCACTCCACGACGATCTGCAGGAATTTCGCAATGTAGTTTCTGCTGTTCCTCTAGGCAACAGCAAACATTTTAATGTCATCACGAAAACCGAAGTTTTACATATTGTTAAAGCTCGGTTATTTTGTAGATACTTGAAGGGGGCATCACTGCGGATCATTTACGCATATTTTGAACAAACTCTACACATTGAATTTATTGAGTTGTATTACAAGGGCGACAAGGAAAGTGAAGATAATAGTAGAATCAAAGAGTATCTAATCAATCATCAAAACTAACCCACCCACTACCCAATTTGAGGCCCCGCCGTCCGAAAAAATCGCTGGGAGTTTCCAGTAGGTGGGCAAAAAAAGGGGGTTGGGGGGGAATTCCTCCCGCCGAGCCCAGCCAGTTCCGTTCGGATATTTTCAAACAGACACCGAATCAAAAAAGAAAGGCCATCCTTTCTTTTCGTTGATTTTAGAGATACATTGATGTATTGTATACTTGAATTAATAAAATAACTTTATGAAACTTGGCATTATCTTGCAATCTAACAAACCCGAACATGCGTGGAATACATTCCGATTCGGAATTACCGCGCTCAAAGCCAACCATCAAGTAGAGGTTTTTTTGATGAGTGAGGGTTCGGAGCTTGATACCATTCTTGATAGCGAGTATTTTGATATCTCGGCAAAAGTAGTGGAATTCAAAGGATTGAAAGGCGAAATATACGCATGCGCCAGTTGTCTCAAAATACGTGGGAAAGAAGAAAGCAAAGTGTGCGCAGTGTCCACGATGTCCGACTTGCTCAAGATGGTCGAGACCTCGGATAAAGTATTAGTTTTTGGGTAATATTGACCTTTAATAATTCAACAAACACTATGATGAATTTTGGATTTTTCCCTTTTGACGGTTTCGGCTGGATGTTTATGTTCCTTTGGTGGGGGCTCATCATCGCGGGTATTGTTGCCCTTATCATGTGGCTTACGAGCCAATTTCGCGGCACTCACAATGGCGAAAAATCGCCACTTGAAATTTTGAAAGAGCGATACGCGAAGGGTGAGATAAATAAGAAAGAATTTGAGGAGAAGAAAAAGGATTTGGTTTAGGGCTTGTCGCCAAAGAAAAACTTGAAATCGTCCTTTCCGCTCCGGTTCAAGGCGAGGCGGGCGGAAGGGGGGGGTGGGGGGGATTCCTCCCGCCGAGCCCAGCCAGTTCCGTTCGGATATTTTCAAACAGACACCGCACCATTGAGGGTATTTTGTGTAATTCTCGAATTAATGCATTTGTTTATTCTTATGGAGAATAGAGATGTTACATTTATAACAGGCAACCAGAATAAGGCCGATTATTTGGCGAAATATTTGGGGTTTCCTGTAAAACACCTAAAACTTGATTTAGACGAGATACAATCATTAGATCTTAAAGAAATTGTTGAACACAAAGTGCGGCAAGCATACGAGAAAATTAAAAGTCCGGTAATTGTTGAAGATGTTTCGCTTGAGTTTGTGGCTTTTGGCAGGTTGCCCGGCCCTTTTATTCGGTTTTTTGTTGAAGAACTGCCGTTTGAAACTATCTGTTCCATGGTACATGGAAAGACGCGTAACGCTGTTGCGCGATGTGTGTTTGGGTATTACGATGGAAATATTCTAAAATTATTTGAAAGGAGCATGGATGGAGAGATATCTCAAATTCCAGCTGGTGAACGTGGGTATGGATGGGACAAGATTTTTATCCCAAAGGGATATACCGTTACACGGGCGCAATTGAGCGAGGAAGACGACCAAAAAACGTATGTACAAATAAAACCATTTGCGGAATTAAAAGATTTTTTATTGGGCTGTGAGGGTGTAAAAAGATAATTGACAATAACCAAATATGATACCAACTCACACTGTGGCTGAATATCTTGATCTTGTTGATGAAAATGATGCTGTTATTGGCAAGAAAAAGCGATAAGAGAGCTGTTTCCTGAAGGGGAAAGCTACCAAGATGTGCAAGAGCGCATGGCAAATTTTCTGGAATTTCTTAAACAGAACTATAATGGAAAGAGCGTTGCCATTGTCGCGCATCAAGCCCCGCAACTTGCGCTTGATGTTTTGTTGAAAGGTAAAACATGGGGACAAGCATTTGTCGAGGATTGGCGAAATAACAGGGCGTGGCAACCGGAGTGGGATTATTTATTGGAGTAAATATATGATAAAATTTGGCATGTCATCACGAGAAAATATAGATAAACTCCTGTGACATATGAAACCAGCACAAAATAACTTTGCCTATGTTGATGGCGCCAATTTGCATCGTGGCGTTATCCATCTGGGATGGCAATTGGATTACGCGAAATTTAGGGTGTGGTTGAAAGAAAAATACGGTGTTAGCCGTGCCTATTTGTTTATTGGACTAGTACCCAAGAACAAAGATTTATACACCAACTTGCAGGAGGTAGGATTTACTCTTGTCTATAAAGAAATAACGTATGACGGCGAGGGCAAAGTTAAAGGAAATTGCGATGCTGACTTGGTGCTTAAAGCCACTCGCGACGCCTATGAGAAGGTTTTCGGGCAGGCGGTTTTGGTTTCAAGTGATGGTGATTATGCGGGGTTGGTTAAATTCTTGTTGGAAAGAAACAAATGTGTAGGCATTATTTCTCCCTCGGTCTCGGCTAAATGTTCGGTGTTGCTGAAACGGACTGGCGCGCGCATAGCGTACATCAATGACCAAAGGTCTCTATTGGAAGTCAAAAAAGGTGACCATAATGAAAAAACCCCCGACCGGGACTAACCCCGGTAAGGGTCTTTTTCGTAGTGATGAATATAGTATAGCAGATTGGACCAAAAAGTCAAATATTTTTCAAGAAAATACAAGTATGGAACATATCAGAATATATATTAGAACAGTGCGGCCATAAGCTATGGATTGAAAGAGAGGCAGTAGATATTTTTTATAAAAAATGAGAGCAAGAATTGGCTAATTCACTATGAAAGATATGGTTATAGGGAAAGGGAATTTAGATGGCAGGGGCGTGTATGCGGCGCGGGATTTTAAGAGAGGAGAAGTGGTGATTGCGTATAATTTGAAAGTGCTGACTGATGAGAAATATCAGAACTTGCCAGAAAAAGAAAAACAGTTTACGCACACGCATTGGGGCGTAATATATTTGTATTCTGAACCAGAGCGGTATGTTAATCATTCAGAACACCCAAATACATATCAGGATTTAGTTAAAAAATGCGATATTGCTTTGCGAGATATTAAAAAAGGAGAAATGATAACCACTGACGCGACAAAAGATGATACACAAGAAATATCTATAAGTACGAATTCTTAAAATCTATGAACATCGAAATTTTGCAAAACATTGAAGGCGCAAAGAAGGCGAAAGGATTAGCGGTTATTATTGATGTTTTTCGAGCGTTTTCTACTGCCTGCTATGTTATCGGCGCAGGCGCTGAAAAAATAATTCCTATTGGTGATACTGACACCGCGCTTCAATTAAAAAAAGACAATCCTGATTTTATCCTCATGGGCGAATGCCATGGAACTATCCTCACTGAATTTGATTTTGGGAATTCACCGTCCCAGATACACGACATTGATTTTACAGGCAAAACGGTTGTTCACACTACAACGAAAGGGACGCCATGCATCGTGTACGCTCACCATGCGGAAGAAATTTTAACAGGGAGTTTTGTAAATGTCGGAGCAATTATCAATTACATAAAAACAAAAAATTCTGAAAATATTTCTCTTGTGTGTACTGGAACGGAAAATGAAACTATTTTAGATGAAGATGCGGTGTGCGCGTGCTATATTAAAAACGCGTTGCTCGGAAAACCGAATGATTTTAAAAAGATTGTTGATCATCTCAAGACGGAAGGATTTGCTGATCATTTTTTTGACACCAATGTAGAAACCCACCCGGTAGAGGATTTTGATTATTGTATGGCGCTTGATGCATTTAATTTTGTTCTAAAAGCCGAATTATATGGAGAAGATTTGATGTGTTTGAATAAAGTTGCCGTCAACCGAGCGGAAGTGGTATAATAGAAACCTATGAACCAGGGTAGCAGGGAAAAATTTCTTAAAACCTATGCCAATCTACCGCTTGGTATTAGACAGGAGATTATTTTGGTTTTGGATGAAAAAGGCCCAATCACTTGGGATGTGGCTTTCATTGAGGTGGATAATGACACGGAATTAAGTAAAACTATTTTAGAAAAACTCGAGAAGTTGCAGTTTATTTAATATGAAAAAACAAGAGGGTGAAAAAATACATAACGATTTTTCTACTGATGAAGAAATCAGGCGGCTTGTAATTGCGCGGTTAAAAACAACTTCACCAGATACTATTAAATGTATAGGTAGTGAGGGCTCATTTACGAGGGACCAGCTGATTGAGCATGTACGGGCCGGCGATGAAATAGGAGAAACAATCGAGCGGGTGGAAATAGAATGGTTACGAGCTTTAAAAAGTGGGATTATAAATGAAATTTTAACGGCTTAATTTATGGGTAGGATACTGGTTACCAGACCGGAACACGATCCTTTGACTCGGCATTTATCCCATTGGAACAAAAAGGTCATTGAAATAGCCAAGAGTAAAGGCCATGAGGTGGTTGATCTACACAAAGAAAAAGCTAATAAAAAGGAGTTTGAAGGGCGGATTAAAAAAATCGGTCCGTTTTTGGTATTATTAAACGGACATGGCGATAATCGTTCGATTTGCGGGCATAATGATGAGGTGTTGGTGAGTGTTGGGGTTAACAGCAATCTATTAGAAAATCGTATTACATATGCGGTTGCCTGTTCTTCGGCAAAGGTATTAGGCGTTGAAGTTTGCACCAAAAATAATGCTACTTTTATTGGTTACGATGAATGCTTTATTCTTAACTTGGATCGTAATTTTCTTACCAATCCGTTACAAGATAGGCGGGCGGAGAGATTTTTGGGGCCCTCTAATCATATTGCTATTTCATTATTGAAGGGGCATACATGCCAGGAGGCATTAAACAATTCTAAACGCATTTCTCTTAGACATATCGCTTCTTTATTGACGAGCGCGACTGACCCAGAAGCTATTGAAGACGCCAAGGATCTTTTTTGGAACATGAGCCACCAGGTATGTTTAGGAGATAAGGATTCCAAGATTTAGAATTTGTCACTAATGTAAAATTTGATAGATTTTATCTGCAAATAGTTTAATCGATTCACGATATCTACTTAATATGGATAAAAATATTCCGAGTATGATCGAATTTTTAGATATCGTTGATGAGCAGGATCAAGTGGTGGGGCGAGCGGCAAAAGATGACGTATATCGCGATTGTTTGCGTCATCGGATTGCGCATGTCCTGATTTTTAATGATACCAATGAAATGGCTTTGCAACTGCGGAGCACTCATGTATTTTTTTGTCCTTTGCATTGGTCAACTGCTGTTGGTGGGCATGTGCAATCAGGCGAGACGTATGAACAAGCGGCATTGAGAGAATATACAGAAGAATTGGGCAGTACAAGCGATCTGGTGTTTTTAGGGAAAGCTGTGTATGAGGTTGAAGGACGTCCTTCTAAATTTCTTGTAACATTTAAAACAACATTTAATGGTCCTTTGTCACCTGATTCGAACGCAGTAGTAAGGGCTGATTTTTTTACCCTCCAAACTATTCAAGATATGATTGAAAAAGGAGAAAAGTTTCATCCTGAGTTGCTGTTTTTGCTGAAAAAGTACTTTTTTTAATGTGTTGCTTTGCAATTTTTTATGCGAGTGGTAGAGTGATGAGGAATAAAACATCACTATGGTGGATATTAAATTTATTCGAGAACATGCGGATGAGGTTAAAAAAGCGGCCCAAGATAGGGGGCTGAATATTGATATTGACCAGCTTTTGAAAGTTGATTCAGCGCGGGTGAATTGTTTGCGTCAGATAGAAGACATGAAAGCCGAGCAGAACAAATTATCTAAAACCAAACCAGATGATGCTACTATTGAGCGGCTCAAAGGAGTTAAAAAACACATCGCGGAATTAGAGCAAGAGTTGGGGAGGGTTCAAGAAGAGTACATGGATTTAATGGTGAAAGTGCCAACCATACCGTCAAAAGATGTCCCATTGGGCAAAAGTGATAAAGATAATATTGAAGTAGTAACATGGGGCGAACCGCCGAAATTTGATTTTGAACCAAAGAGCCATGTTGAATTGGCGGAAAATTTGGACTTGATTGATTTTCAACGCGGAGCAAAGGTGTCTGGGTATCGCGGATATTATCTTAAAAATGAAGCAGTCGGACTTGTCATGGGGCTGATGATGTATGCGCTGGAAAAACTGATAAAAAAAGGATTTACTCCAATAATTCCGCCGACCTTGGTGAAAGAATTTGCATTGTTTGGGAGTGGATATTTTAGTGGCAGAAAGTATGATCCATGTATTGATGAAATTTATAAAATCGCAAATAGTGAAGAGAAAACGGCAGATGGGAGTATCTTAAAGGAAGATAAATTTTTAGTCGGTACAGCAGAGCCAAGTATTTTGGCGTATTATGCTGATGAGATTATTGATGAAAAAAAATTACCCATGAAATTTTGTGGGTTTTCCCAGTGCTATCGCAGTGAAATCGGCAGTTACGGCAAAAATACAAAAGGTATTTATCGGGTGCACGAATTTATGAAAATTGAGCAGGTTGCGATGACTCATGCTGATGTTGCTGAATCAGAGAAATTGCATGAAGAGTTGATTCTGATTGCAAAAGAACTGCATGAAGATTTGAATATCCCATATCGTCAGCTTTTAATTTGCACTGGCGATTTAGGCGCAGGAAAATACAAGCAGTATGATATAGAAGCATGGATACCAAGCATGAACGGGTATGGCGAAACAGGGTCAGCTTCTAATTTTTTGGACTGGCAAGCGCGCCGGTTGAATGTGCGGTATAAAGATGACACAGGAACAAAACATGTTTATATGTTAAACAGTACAGCTGTTCCAAGCCCTCGTATGCTGATTGCGATTTTGGAACATAATCAGCAAAAAGACGGAACCATTGCAGTGCCCAAGGTATTGCAGAAATATGTGGGATCCGACATTATAAGCCATAAAAAATCGCAATAGTCAATGTGTTTATAGAAAAAGAGAGGCATTGCCTCTCTTTTTTGTGTATTATGCTATACTATGTATAGTGATGGGTTGAAAAGTGGAGCGCAGGGAGGGAAAATGCTTTGTGTCAAGGCATACGAGGGTTGACGTATAAGAGAAAAGAACGTACTATAGTTTAATATTTTTTAAAAACAGCAGAAGTATGCTTTCTATTTCGATTGTTGCGGAAGAATTATGGAATATCGGCGGCTGGCCGATTACCAATTCCTTGTTTACTACATGGATAGGCATGGCGGTATTGGCTGTGCTCGTTCTTATTGGGTTGGGGAGGCGCAGATTGGTTCCAGTTGGATTGCAGATGGTTTTGGAGGCAGTGTATGTTTTTTTTCTCAACTTATGCGAGACCGTGCTTGAACAAAAGCGGTGGGCAGAAAAAGCCGCGCCGTTCATTACGACGATTTTCTTGTTTGTTTTTATTGGAAATTTAATCGGACTGTTGCCCGGGGTTGGGAGTGTCGGGTTTTTTGAGAAAGAAACAGTCAAGGCGGAAGAGGTTGCAGATGGAGAGACCGTAGAAACGCCCCAGGGGGTCGTTTCTACGGAGACGGAGTATCATGAGGAATTTGTGCCACTCTTTCGCGCGCCGACATCTGATTTAAACACGACGATTGCCCTTGCTTTGATTTCAGTTGCCATTACGCAGATTGTGGGATTCCGTATGTTGGGATGGGGGTATCTGAAAAAGTTTTTTAATGTTTCTAATCCAATCAATTTTTTTGTCGGGATATTGGAAACGATTTCAGAATTCGCTAAGATTATTTCTTTTTCTTTCCGGTTGTTCGGGAATATTTTTGCAGGTGAAGTGCTGTTGGCTGTCATCGGAATGCTGGTGCCATATTTTTTACCGATTCCATTTTACGGGCTTGAATTGTTTGTGGCATTGATACAGGCGTTTGTATTTGCTATGCTCACGCTTGTCTTTATAAAACTTGCAATGACAAGTCATGCAGAGGAACATCATTAAATACAATCCTAATCTACGAATTTTATCCGAATCTACCAATCTACCAATCTACTAATAGTGTTATTATTTGTAGATGAGTAGATTCGAATGTCATTTGTAGATTGGTATCGCTTTATATGGAAGAATTACGATTAATCGCCATGGCAATGGCAGTCGGGTTTGGCGCGTTGGGTCCTGGATTGGGCATTGGTATTTTAGTCGGTAAGGCATTAGAGGCCATTGGTCGCAATCCCGAGGCAACCCCTAAAATTCAAACAAACATGATTTTAGGTATTGCGTTTACCGAGGCAATCATGATTTTTGCGTTAGTGGTAGCGCTGATTATACGATTCGTGTAAAGCACGAATAGTTTACACATTGATTACGAATAACTCACACATGTGATATGGAACTTTTACGATCATTTGGTATAGAAGGCAAAGTATTGTTGTGGCAAATCATTAATTTTGGTTTGCTATTTGCCGTGCTGTGGTATTTTTTATACAAGCCAGTTAAAAAAATTATGGCTGAACGAGAGGGGAAAATAAGTGAAAGTTTGAATAAGGCGGCAGAGCTTGAAAAAAAATCGCAAGCATTGGAAAAGGATGTAAAGGCGCGCATGGCTCAACAGCGAAAGGAATTGGAAGATATGCACGCAAAGTCATTGGAACAGCAGGATAAAATAAGAAAAGAATTGAAAGCGCGGGCAGAAGAGGAAGCGCATAAAATTGTGGAAGAAGCGCGATCTATTATTGCTCAAGAAAAGCAGAATATGTTTGTTGCTTTAGAATCAGAGGTCAAGCAACTTGCAGCTCTATTGGCGGAAAAAATTTTAGAAAAAGAAGTTGATGAAAAAGTACAGAAAAAGCTGATGGAAGAAGCACTCGCCACGTTGAAAAAGAAAAAGCAAAAATAAAAATGCACAATTTGCTTTTTACACTTTCATTTTTAATGTATTGTTTATGCCTACAACGCACGATTATCTTCAAGCATTACAGCAATCTGTTGGGCATGAGCGGCTCGATTTGGCGTTGGATCATCTGTCTCTTGTGGTACACACCTTGGATCAAGCGCAAAAACAGGAATTGTCAAAAGAGAGTGATAATCAAAAAAAGAAGCAGGCGCTTGATGATATTTTTGGGGAATATGTTGTGGACGCGGTGAAACATGTTGTGATATTGGCAATTGGAAATCAAGATTGGCGTGCGCTTGCGGAACTTGCTCGGCACGCAGAACAAAACGATGGAAAACAGATTACTGTTACGTCTGCTCAACCTCTTTCTGAAGAGATTTCGTCATGGCTTGCCAATGAACTGCGTGATATTGAAAGCACCGGCGCTATTCATTTTACCGTGGATAAAGAGTTAATGGGAGGAATAAAAATTCAAATAGGGGATAGAGAAGTTGATCAGTCCATACGGAAAAAATTAGCAGGATTTCTCGCGTAATTTTTAGCGATATTTTTATATGCCTAAAGATAGTTCACAATCCATCATCGAAACACTGCGTAAGCAGATTGAGCATCTTCCTCAAACCACAGAAGTCAGGCATGTCGGAGAAGTAACAATGGTGGCAGATGGAGTTGCCCTGCTTTCTGGATTGTCAGATGTGATGATGGGAGAAATGGTGTATTTCCCAAAACAGCAATCGCATGGGTTTGCTTTGAATTTAGCTCGCGAAAGCGTGGGTATTGTTGTACTTGGCGACTGGACCAAAATTGAACAGGGCGATACAGTTGAATCAACCGGAAAAATATTGCAGGTTCCGGTTGGAGCGGAGTTAGTGGGTCGTGTTATTGATCCTTTAGGTCGTCCTCTTGATGGGAAGGGGGAGATTAAAACAAAAGAGACCTCATTTGTTGAGAAAGTCGCCCCTGGCGTGATGTTACGACAAGGCGTCAAACAGCCAGTGCAAACAGGTATCAAAGCCATAGACAGCATGATTCCGATTGGTCGAGGCCAGCGCGAATTGATTATCGGCGATCGCGGGACCGGGAAAACAGCAATAGCAATTGATACAATTTTGAATCAAATCGGCGGGGACCTTACATGTATTTACGTTGCCATCGGGCAAAAAGAATCCAAAGTTGCGAAACTTGTTACTAAACTTAAGGAAGCAGGCGCAATGGAGCATACTATTGTGGTTGTTGCAGGTGCGTCTGATCCCGCCGCATTGATATATTTAGCGCCGTATGCCGGCTGTGCCATGGGCGAGTATTTTAGAGATGCAGGGAAAGATGCGTTGATTGTGTATGATGATTTGTCAAAACATGCATCCGCATATCGTCAGATCGCTTTGCTATTGCGTCGTCCGCCAGGTCGTGAAGCATACCCGGGTGATGTCTTTTACTTGCATTCCCGTTTACTCGAGCGCGCTGCTAAAATGAGTGATGAGCACGGAGGCGGATCATTGACTGCTTTGCCGGTTATCGAAACCCAAGCAGGTGATGTGTCTGCCTATATTCCTACCAATGTCATTTCTATTACAGATGGCCAGATATATTTGGAACCGGATTTATTTTATTCTGATATCAGGCCTGCGGTGAATGTGGGGCTTTCGGTTTCGCGTGTCGGTAGTTCGGCCCAGACCAAGGCAATGAAGTCAGTAGCAAAAAAGTTGCGTTTGGAATTGGCTCAATTCCGCGAGTTGGCCGCATTTGCGCAATTCGGTTCGGATTTGGATACAGAGACCCGCAACCGTATTGAACGCGGAAAGCGTTTAACTGAAATACTCAAACAAGTAAATTACGATCCTGTCCCTTTGGCATATCAGGTCATTGCTATTTTTAGCGCGACAAGCGGTATATTGGATGACATTGAACTTGAAAAAGTAAAACAGTTTGAAAGCAGTTTTAGAATATTCCTTGACACAGCAGCGCCTGAATTGATTGCCAAAATTCATGAAACAAAGGATTTTACTGAACAAACGCAAGAAAAAGTCAAAAAATTAGCAGAAGAGTTTAAAAAAGGATTCTGATGAGAATAACAAATGTCAAATCAACACTTAATGATAAATGCCAAATGATACGAAAGTTATTTGTCATTCACCACTATGTCTCATTCATGTTCAACTATAGTTTTTACCTGCATTGATTTTCGATTTCAAAAGTCAATCCATGCATGGTTGGAATCGCAACATCTTATTGGAGATCATGATAGAGTCGGCATTGCTGGCGGGGTTTTGAATATCACGACACCTGCTGATGAACACAATCGCGCTTTGCTGTTAAAGCAAATTGAAATCGCGCATAATTTGCACCATATCCAAAAAGTGATACTGATCAATCATGAGGACTGTGGTGCGTATGGCGGGAAAGGGGCATGTGAGGGAGATGAGCAAGAATACGCCAAACACGAATCAGAACTCAAGCAAGCAGGTGAGTATATCAAACAGACATTCCCAGACCTGGCTATAGAGACCTATTTTGCAACATTAAATGGAGTAGTTGAGAAAGTTGATTAACAGATTTGTGTGGCATGTGTCTGCCACTGCCAGAGGCAGATTCGCCTTTGGCGGAAGCTGGCGGATGTGTGAGTTATTCGTTATATGTCTTCAAATACACGCGATATAAAACGCAGAATAAAGTCCGTAACCAATACGCGGCAGATTACGCGTGCAATGCAATTGGTCGCAACGTCTAAAATGAAAAAAGCGCAAAAACGTTCTCAAGAGGCGAATCCATACGCACAAGGCGCATTGAATATTCTCAACCATTTAACTCAACATTTGGCAGGTTCACATTTTCATCCTTTTTGGGAGCAGTCGCCTGTAAACGCAAAAGTGGGGCTTATTCTTATCAGCGCTGATCGCGGTTTTTGCGGCGGATTAAATATTAACCTTTTTAACGCTGTATTGCCGTTGATTAAGGATCATCCTCATGATTTGGATATTGTGTCTGTGGGAAAAAAGGGGCGTGATTTTGCGCGGCGCATGGGTATGCCGATTAGTGCGGATTTTTCAGGTATTGGCGACCATTTTACTATGAATGAGGTTACCCCGATTGCGCATATTGCAACGCAAGGTTTTATAAAACAAGAGTATCGGGAGGTGTATATTGCGTATACGGATTTTGTGAATACGATTCTTCAGCGCCCGGTGGTGAGAAAGTTATTGCCGATTGATATTTCCATATTTGAGCAGATTGCGGAAGTTGCGTCGTCCCCCTCTCCTAACATAGGAGAGGGTGGGGTGAGGTATGACGTGAGAGCGGGAGGGACGCGTGCTGATTATATTTTTGAACCATCACCAGAAACAGTGTTCCAGCACCTTATTCCTTATTTAATAGAAGTGCTGGTATACAAGGCACTACTGGATTCACGCGCATCTGAACATTCCGCGCGCATGATTGCAATGAAAAATGCAACAGACAGAGCAGGGGAAATGATCAGCGATTTACAACTTGCGTATAATCAGGCGCGACAAGCTAATATTACACGCGAGATCGCGGAAATCAGTGCAGGCGCTATGGCAACAGTATAACGCAATCCTAATCTACTCATTGCATCCGAATCTACGAATGTTACAAGTAATGCGGTACATTCGTATATTAGTAGATTTGGATGTCATTCGTAATTAGGATTGCTCCATATTTTATGAAAGGAATTATTACACAAATTATCGGACCAGTTGTTGATGTCGTATTTTCAGACGGCGATGTGCCACCGGTGTACACGGCATTGAAAGTGCAAAATAATGACCGTACTGATGTCGTACTTGAGGTTGAACAGCATTTGGGCGGATCAGAAGTCCGTACTGTTGCCATGACATCAACCGACGGATTGGTGCGTGGCGCTGAAGTAGAAAATACCGGCGCCCCAATATCCGTGCCAGTGGGGCAGGGAAGTTTGGGTCGTTTATTTAATGTGTTAGGTGAAACCATTGATAACAAAGGCGCGGTGAAAGCAAAAGAAAGTTGGCCCATTCACCGACCAGCTCCGGAATTTTGCGAGCAATCAACCAAGACGGAAATTTTTGAAACAGGCATTAAAGTGATTGATTTACTTGCGCCGTTTATCAAGGGCGGTAAAGTTGGGTTGTTTGGCGGAGCTGGTGTTGGTAAAACAGTATTGATTCAGGAATTGATTCGCAATATCGCGGCAGAGCATGGCGGGTATTCTGTTTTTTGCGGAGTAGGGGAGCGAAGTCGCGAAGGGAATGATTTATACCATGAGATGACAGAATCAGGCGTGATAGATAAAACCATTATGGTTTTTGGCCAAATGAATGAGCCACCAGGCGCGCGTTTGCGCGTGGGGTTGGCTGGGCTTACCATGGCAGAATATTTTCGTGATGTGGAAAATCGCGATATGTTGGTTTTTATTGATAATATTTTTCGGTTTACTCAAGCGGGAAGCGAGGTATCGGCATTGTTAGGGCGTATGCCATCTGCGGTGGGGTATCAGCCGACATTGGCAGAAGAGATGGGCACCCTGCAAGAGCGCATTACATCAACAACAAAAGGATCAATCACATCAGTGCAAGCGATTTATGTACCTGCAGACGATTTGACTGATCCCGCTCCTGCGACAGCGTTTACGCATTTGGATTCCACGGTGGTGCTATCCCGCGCATTAACCGAGTTGGGGATTTATCCGGCTGTTGATCCATTGGATTCAACGTCAACCGTGCTTGAGCCGGGGATTGTGGGCGAGGAGCATTATCACGTTGCGCGCGAAGTGCAAAGGATTTTGCAAAGATATAAAGATTTGCAGGATATTATCGCGATTTTGGGGATGGATGAATTGAGCGAAGAAGATAAATTAACTGTAACCCGTGCGCGCAAGATTCAAAGATTTTTATCACAGCCGTTTTTTGTGGCAGAAATATTTACCGGCACTGCAGGTAAGTATGTTCCGCTTGCGGATACCATTCGCAGTTTTAAAGAAATTTTGTCTGGGAATTGTGATGATGTCCCCGAGAGCGCATTTTACATGGTGGGGAGCATTGATGAAGTGAAAAAATAGAGGCCAATTGTCAAATGTCAGTTTTCACGTATCACATTTGATACGTGAAAACTGATAACTGAAATTTGTCATTATACGGTATGGCTTCTTTCCAATTAAAAATAGCAACGCTTGAACGATTGGTATTTGACCAAGAGGTGGACATGGTAACGTTACCTGGCACGGCAGGAGAGTTTGGTGTGCTTGCGAATCATATGCCAATGGTAACATCGCTTGGATTAGGCGAGATTATTGCCAAACAGAAAGGCGAAGAGTTTTACATGGCAGTATCAGGTGGGATGGCAGAGGTTCAGTCGGATAGTGTTGTGGTATTGGCAGATCAGGCAGAGCGCGCAGAAGAAATAGATGAAAAATTAGCAGAATCAGCGCGCGAGCGGGCGGAAAAGATTATGAGCGAAAAACATGGAGATGTTGAAAGTTTCGCATCTGCAGAGGCGGAACTCCAGCGCTCATTATTGCGCCTGCGCGTCGTACGCAAACATCGGACTAAACACCCCCACAGTATGCAATAAAAATATTTTCTTACAACACCTGACAGGATGTACGAATATGCTATACTGATTGTGTCAGGCGCGGGTTCTATTGTATCCTAAAAGTCCGAGATTATATCTCGGACTTTTTATATTTACATTTCATCATGATACAATACATTGTGTGGAGTTCAAGTGGCCACCTCATGGTGAGGAATCCGCGCTTGACACTCGGATAGAGGGGTTCAATACCCCTTGGCTCCACACTAAAGGGTGTAGTTTTTTATTTTTTTATTCACTTGCACAATCATTTTTTGTATTGTAAGTTTACAACGCCTTGATAGTGGAAGGGTGGCTGAGCGGTCGAAAGCGACGGTCTTGAAAACCGTTAGGGCTGAAAGGTCCTCGTGGGTTCGAATCCCACCCCTTCCGAACCAAAAACAGAGCGTACGCTCTGTTTTTGGTTCGGTGCCTTTTGGTTAAAATCCGAACTTTTTTTGACGAAAATCCGGACTGCGAACTTTGACGCTCCGCCTCGCCGCCGCTCGTTAACGCTCGCCAGCCAGTAAAAAGTTTTCTTCACATTTTTTAATTTGCGCGCGCCCGATTTTTTCTTCTAAAAGGAAAAGAAAACTTTTTTGCTGGCTTTTGCTCCTGACAGAGCAGGCGGCGAGGCAGAAAAATTCACTATTTATATAATATCACTTTATCAAAAATATGGTATAATGTAAAATAGCTTGAAAGAGGACGAATTTGCCATTGAGTTTTGCGTTAGATTTTGGGTATGCTATAATATAATCAAGATGACTAAACAATTTTATAACAATATAACTCCTATTCAGCCGGCCCCAGTAATAGAACGCTTTGCGTTCACTACGGGGCAAGCAGGACGGAATTACGAGAGAGAGAGAGTAAAATCGCTCCGCGATTTTGATTTAGAATTTCATACTTTTAATAACTTAAAGCGCTATTTTTATAGTGCTTTTTTAATTGCACAAAACTATGTTTGAATCAATTTATTTATCAATTTTAATCGCCGGTTTTGGTGGCGGAGTGGTCAGGGGTTTAGTTGGATTTATTAAACATCAAGGTAATTAGACGGAAACGTAACCAAAATAGATACCGAGGAATTGTCTAAAAATATGTTCAAAAGAAAAAATCAATGGCAGGTGCACGACATTTATTCTGGTCGGCACAAAAGTTTTTATCTTAGAACGAGAAAGTTGTTTTGGCAGAGACATTCTTACCCCGTAGTGAACGCGAAGCGTTCTACTGCCGGGGCTCGTCTTTTCGGGGGCGTGCTCAAGGGTGGATTAACAGTAATGATTCCCGTTTTGATGATTTACGGAATCGTTCAAGCGGGTTTATTAGCGCCTTCGGTCAGCCCGGCGGCGACAAGTTATACCTTTTCCGATATTTATACGCGGCTGACCACCAATGCCACCTCAACCGAAGCAAACCATGGTTTTTCGCCCAGCGCGGCTCCGGCAGGCACTCTTTACACTCTGACGCAAATCTACAATTCCATTCCGACAATTGACGCGACGAAACTGCTTTCAGGAACGAGTTATTTGGGTGTCGCGGGGACAATAGCCGACAATGGCGCGTTTGCTTTAAGCGCTAGCCCAACAGACCAATCAGTAACAGCCGGCTATTACAGTGGCGGCACTTTGGCTGGAGACGCTGACTTAGTAGTAGGAAAGATCGCCAACGCTATCAATATCTTTGGTGTCATCGGCACACTGCTTGGCGACACTGACGCCTCAAAAGTGCTCACCACCGCGACTTACGCTGG
>LCFM01000003.1:5107-97382 GCA_000999025.1 Parcubacteria group bacterium GW2011_GWA2_43_13 | reverse complement strand
GAGGCGGGACGACGGACTCGCCCGCGCGGAGGAGGGGTCTGGGGAGGAATCCGCGCGGGCTTCGGCTTTCTTTTTTGGCGAAATTCATATCGGCGAATTAGTATCAACCATTACTGATACTAATAATATCGGCGTTAGCGGGTATGGCCGGTTCAGCAATGTTAGAAATGAATCCTTTGGTTTTTGCTTCTTCTGCAGTCAATGTTATACCTCCATCAATCATTAACGCCTCAACTATTGAAAGCTCTATACCAGTATAAGTACTAACACCTTTTGCAATATCTTCTTTTAGTTTTTTTGAGCTATCGTGTAATTCCTTTAATTGTGATTGGATCAAAGTACTTTTTTCTAAATTCATAGAAACACCATGGAACATGAAAGAAGCATTTTTACTTCCAATTCTTTCTTTACCGCTAGCAAAAATAGCAGTTGCTACTGAATCAACTTGACCTATATTATGCATTATTGTTTTCATCGGAAGTGCATTTATATAAGCCGCTAAACTTAAACCTTCAAAGACGTTTCCACCACCAGAAGAGATTAAAAAATAAATTTCTTCGTACTTTTGATTTATACAGTCAGTAATTGCCTGCCTAAGTTTAGCAGATTGGATAGTTTGAACATCGGCTGTGAAAACAATGTATTTGGTTTTTGCCATAGATAGTTAAGTTAAACTTTTATGTCGACATGCCTGTCTTCAATTTCTTTTATTTTTGCCATCTTGTCTTCGTATTCTTTCTTTAATCGCTCCGCAACTTTCTTTTCTTTCTCAACCTCATCAAGTTCTTGGCCGATTTCGGAGCTGGATCTAAGAATTAAATCCCGAATTTTGATAACTTCTTCGGGCGATTTTTTATTTCTTTCAACCATAACTTCTGCTATAGCTTCTGCGATATTCCATGTGCCATAAAAAACATGATCTGTTGTACTCGCAAATCCCGGAAAGGCGATATTCGTAAAAACCTGAATTCCAAGCTCATCATCAACGTTTTTGTCTTTCAATACCTCATCTGTTTTCAGATCCACAAAACTGTGCGTAACTTTAAACTTTTTTCCGTTCACTGTGACGTAGTAAGTTTTGCGGACTTGATTCTTTTTTGGTTTTCTATTTTGCTCGTCTTGAGGTATTGGTTCTTCCTCAATCGTAACAATGTCCCTCTGATCTCTTTTTTCTATTTCTAAATCTGTAAGCCCTTCATTTTCTCCCTCTTTAGCTCGCACTTTTTCTTTTAAGTCTGGGAATGCGTATTCTTTAAGTTGGGGGATTTTTTTAATAGCTTTCATTATGTTGTCCTTTTGGATTTCCATTTTATCCAAAATACCTTGGTCAATTTGCGTTTTTCGTTCAGAAGTTTTTGCTTCACGAATAAGGTCTCGCATGAATTTCCAAAAGATCCCATCCTCGCTGATAATTTCTTGATACAGAGGTGATTCTTCAATAAACTCGCGTTTATTGTGGGTGACAGGAACATGATCAAGATGAATTTCCCCAACAATCTGACGAGCTTCGGGGTGAGGGTGAAAACCTAACTTCGCGTACTGCATAATTAAGCGGCCGCGTCGAAAAACTCGAAAACCGTATTCACCCTTGTTTGAACCTTTTTTTAGCAACCCTCTCCATCCCCAAACTTCATTGCCACTCTCTAACTTCATTCGAAATGGCTCTTTACCGTCTGGCGCGTGGTATTCGGTTTTCAAATCAAGTGGCTCTGGTTCGCACCACTTTGTGTTTACTCTGATTTTAACTTCACCATTTTCTATAAACGGCGCAAAGCGTGTGGCAAGATCTTTTCTGAGATTGCCCGATAAATTAGGGTAAATTTTAAAATGCAGATCTTTTATATGGATTGTTGTACTTGATCTTTTTTTATCGACCCCACTTTTGACCTTCATCTCATGCTTAGTCCAATCTCCACTCTTTAACCATTTTTCCTCATCAAATTCGAGGATGTATTCCTCGTCACTTCCTTTTTGCGTGGTATTGATCTGAAATTTTTTCCCCAAACTCATTGCCGCGGTTTTCAGGCCAAGACCGAATTCGCCAAGTTTATTTTTCTTAGCGGAGTGCGCGAGCTTGATACTGTTCGCCGCAGTCTGTTCATCCATACCAACTCCATCATCAGAGACTTCGATCATGCCCTTTTCATTATCAAAATGAATCTCGACAGTAAGCGCTTTGCCATCCTCGCGAGCGTCAATTGAATTGTCGACCAATTCTGATATAGCTTGGCTAACGGAATAGCCGGTTTGCCCGATCTTAGGCATCAAGCTCCGATCGGGGAGTATATTTATTTCTTTTGTCTTAATGTTTGCCATATAATTCGCCGATATGAATTTCGCCAAAAAAGAAAGCCGAAGCCCGCGCGGATTCCTCCCCAGACCCCTCCTCCGCGCGGGCGAGTCCGTCGTCCCGCCTCCTTTGCCCCAGAAAAATAGTGGCGGGGCGCATCATTTGAGATTTCGCTTTTTGGATTTGTGTATCGGATTTGGTAAAATAATCTCAAAAGTTTGCGAGGGTTTTAATTCGGGAGCCAAACAAAAATCACCGATATCGGTGATTTTTGTTTGGTAAAATAGATGTGAAAAGAAGATCAAATCGCCCTGCTTTTCGTCGTATACTATTTTATCTGAATACAGTCAGATCTGGTTAATCAATGGCAAGGTATGATAACCTTATCATAGTGTTATCAGAAACTATGAACCAACCACCCTACACACTAAGCCCGTCGGATTTTGCGTATTTGTATGAAGAATGCAAATGCTGTTATTATCTAAAGATAAAACACGGGATGCAGAGGCCGCAACTGCCATTCCCGGGTGTTTTTTCTGCTCTCAACGCTCGTCTGCAGGGCACGCTGATTGACAAGGATTTGCGCGAGCTTTCTCCGATTTTGCCTGAAGGCATTGTGGAAAGCCAAGAGGGGTTTGTGGAATCGGAATCAGTCACGGGGACAAATTTATTTATAAAAGGGAAATATGATCTTTTGGTAAAACAGCCAGATGACACCTATCTTATTGTTGATTTTAAAATCAGTGAACCGCATGAAGACAAGATTGCGAAATATCAATCCCAGCTTTTGGCGTATCAGTATGCTTTTGAACATCCGGCAAGGGGTGAGCGCAAGGAAATCACCAAGCTCGGCTTGATTATTATGTACCCTGACGCGGTAAAGTTTGAAAATCAGCAGGCGGTTATTAATTTCCCGCCACGGTGGCTGGAGATAGCGTTGAACAAGGATACATTTTTGCAATTTATGAAAGAGGTTCATACGTTAATAGAGGGGCCGGTTCCGCCAGAAAATTCAAACTGCCGGTGGTGTAAGTATCGTCATTACGGTGAACAATATGCGCATATATTTGAATGAAAAGAATATATGCTATGAACGCACCACATGCTGGTTTAGTCTCTCGTGATCCGAGAACTAATTACAGACATCCCTACAAACTTGAGAATGTAAGTACGTCTGGTGTATAATGCGAGTATGGGAAAGATGAAGACACCAAAACAAATGGAACGGCATCTTAAGGGAATGGCAAACCATTATCGTATTGAAATACTTCTGCTTATCGCAAAGCGCGATGGCATAACCTTGCAGGATATTGTTGAAACGCTCGGTGCTAATGAAAAAACAATTGGCGAGCACACACGGCGACTCTATCAAGCCGGGCTTCTCAATAAAAAATACCGCGGTAAATTTGTGGAGCATACGTTGTCGCCGTATGGCAAAACATTTGTCCGTTTCCTTAAATCTTTTCAACGAACATCATAACGTACTTACATACTTGAGAATGTAAGGGTGTAGTTTGTTGTGTGGGAGGGTATATTGTGTTTTTTTCACTCCGCTCCAAAAACGATTTTATTAAAATAATCAAAAAACTATGGATGAAAAAACAAACAAACAAACAATGGATAACTTTCAAGATTTGGAACCGTGAAAGAGATTTAAAAATTTTAAGACGCATTGCTCTATCTGCTATAATTTTGGCTTCTTTGATAATAATTAAAGATGAAATTTTTTGGCAACTTGATTCTTCTGTATCAGATGATGATTATTTGACTGATAATAGTTCCGTGGAAGAACCTACTTGCAACGTGTTGGGTATAGAATTACATGGAGATTTAATCACATACATCCCACCGACAGATGCCGACAAGGATGGCGTCTCTTTAAGCAATTCAACTGCTTCGGAAGATCTTGTGTTGATTATTGAAGACGCGGAAAAAGATGAAAGTATAAAAGCAATAATCTTGGAAGTGGATTCTTACGGCGGTTATCCTGTGCCTGGTGAGGAAGTTGCCAATGCTTTGAAACGAGCAACTAAGCCGACGGTTGCCTTAATTAGAGTAGGTGGTGTATCGGCCGCCTATATGGCGGCTAGTGGTGCTGACATAATTTTTGCCTCAAAAAATTCCGACGTCGGCGGTATTGGAGCTACTATGTCTTACTTGGATTACGTCCAGCAAAATCAAAAAGAAGGGGTGGCTTATGTTTCTCTTAGCTCGGGAAAATTTAAAGACACTGGCGACCCAAATAAGCCATTATCACAAGAAGAAAAAAATCTTTTGATGCGTGATGTCAATATAGTGCACAAAAATTTTGTTAAAATGATTGCTGACAATAGAAAACTTAACATTGAACAAGTGGAATCATTGGCAGATGGTTCAACGATGCTTGGCGGGATGGCGCTTGAACATGGCTTGATTGATCAAATCGGCGGGATGCCGGAAGTTACTGATTATTTAGAGGAAAAAATCGGCGAAGGTGTGGAGATTTGTTGGTAAAATTTAATTAAAATAGGATTATGGGGCGGTTTGTGTGATACTTAAAAAATATTTGATACGGATAATGGTTCTGTCCTATGAAAATCAACAACACGCTAAAATTTATCATCGCCATCGTCGTTTCCGAGCTTGCCGGCATTATCGGCTCGGTGTTTATCACGCCATCTATTCCGACGTGGTATGCTGGTCTTGTTAAGCCGGCTTTTAATCCTCCATCATGGGTGTTCGGTCCGGTTTGGACGACATTGTTTGCGCTGATGGGTATTTCGCTCTTCTTGGTTTGGCACAAACGTCCTTACATACTTGAGAATATAAGGATGTTGTGGGTGTGGAGAATGGGAGTTGTGTTATTTATTGGTCAGCTGATTTTGAATACGCTTTGGCCAATTATCTTTTTTGGCCTGCGTAGTCCGGGTGGCGCGTTGATTGAGATCGTGTTTCTTTGGCTTGCCATCCTCGCCACAATCATTGCTTTTGCAAAAATATCAAAACCAGCCACATGGCTTTTGGTGCCATATATTCTTTGGGTAAGCTTTGCGATATACTTGAATTATATGATTTTGATACTGAATTGAAGTTATGATGAGTGATAATTTCTTATATGAAAAAGTATGTAAAAGGTGTAATTTATTGCGGGGTTGGTTGTATCGCAGTCGCTGTATGCGTTTGGGGATTTCTTTTTTACGGCCCTGCTTTTTTGATTCAAGATACAGCAATTAGTGGATTGCTTATTGGCAGTCGCACTTTTTCTAATACTATTACAGTTACTGGTGATACAACGATTATTGGGCGTTTAATCGTTTCTCCGGGCACTGTTGTTCGGTTTGAAGAGCGCGATGATCAACAGTCAGGCAGCGAAGTGTTGCCAGACGGTTATAATGACGCAGACCCGACGCGTTTAAAATCATATACCACAATACATTCTCATCTTTTTATTTTAGGGAAAGTTGACGCGAGAGGAACAGCTGACGCGCCTATTGTTTTTACATCAGCCAACGATGCTCCTCAATTGGCAGATTGGGAAGCGATCTATTTTTGGGGCGATTACAGTATATTTGACCATAGTGTTATAGAATATTCGCGCAATGGGATGAATCCTCTTGGCAATCAGCCACATTCTGTGGCGCAGAACTCGATTTTTCGACACAATTTTTGGTCCGGGCCGTCGCTTTCATCATCATCTATGCAGTTGTATGATAACGATATTAGTGACGCAGGCCATGAGGGCGTGGATGTGCAAGACGGATCGCCTGTTATCAAACGCAATACGATCCATGATGTACATGCGGGAATTGTTGTCGTAGCTGGGAAGGCAACTATTGAGGATAATATTATAACGGATACAGGCGATGGAATTGCAGTTGGCGCTCATGCGACGGTGTTTGATCGGAATAATACTATTCAATTGGCCCCTGAAGATTCAACGCAGGAATGGCGCTACGGATCATTTCGTTATCGCATGTACGGCATCAAGGGGGAGGAGTCGTTTTTTTAGAGTGGAATCACGCAATGCATGGACAGAATCATGAGGGTGTGGTATCGTGTAACTATCAATGCAGTGCTGACCTAAGAGCAAGGTTCGATGCTTTTTATGAGGTATACTGCAATTGATGTTTTATACGCTCTATCTTCATATTAAATATGCAAGAAGGAATAGTGTCCCGTAAAACCGACAAAGGTTTCGGGTTTATCAAGCGCGAAGGCGAGGAAAAGGATCTCTTTTTCCACTCAAACGAGCTCGTAGGAATTACATTTGACGAGCTTAGTGAAGGCGACCGAGTAACCTTTGAGGTTGGTGATAGCCCGAAAGGGCCGAACGCGATCAAGGTTAGCAAGGTTTCATAAGCAACGTGCTGCCCATAACAGAAAGCACCAATAGTTGGTGCTTTTTGTTGTTATGAACTTTACTATCCCCTTGTCGTGTGGCAAGATAGGAAAAATAGACGGATGAGATGAAAGTTTGTTTTGTCATTACCATAAAGATAGTATTTTATGCAAACAGTAACTCTATACCCCAAGTCTGGGTTGACATGGGAGACAGAGGAGGATGATTTACTTAAAAAGTTGTATGGTGATTTTCGATTGCAGGAGGGTGAGAACTTTGATGTGTTTTTGATAGGGCTTATTGCGAAATTTGGACGTACTTCGGGCGGGTTAAAGTCGCGGTTGGCGCGGTATTTTGATGATGTGCCTGGCTGGGATTATGAGCAGGATAAACAGCGAGAAAACGAGATGAAAATTTATTTGGATTCGCTGTTTACCCCGGAACACGATGAACTGCTGGCGGATGAATATCAAAATTATTTTTTTTCTAAACGGGAAACGTATCAAAAATTTTTAAAGAGAGTTTCTTTAAAAGTGGGCGCTGTGCAAACAATATTTCTTAGTCGCAGATTGGCTCACTTAGTTGGGGATGTGCAAAAATATAAGAGAGATGATTTGGTGGGTAGACGGGAGACGGGTCACCCTATTCACAAGGACGGGGCAAGCTGTCCCGTCTTTACATCACAATTTGATTTTTCGGAGAATCCTGAAGCTCAAGAGGCGTTGAGTATCATGGAAACAACGCGTGAAAATCTTTTTTTAACTGGCGAAGCAGGCACCGGTAAATCGACATTGTTGAAATACTTCCGCGCAACTACATATAAGAATGTGGTTGTGCTTGCGCCTACCGGTGTTGCGGCGTTGAATGTGGAAGGCCAGACCATTCATTCATTTTGCGGATTCAAGCCGGATATCACAATCCATACAGTGCGAAGATTGTCAGGGCGTTGGGCAGGCCCAAAATTAAAGTTATTGGAAAATTTGCACACGATTGTGATAGATGAAATATCCATGGTGCGCGCGGATTTATTGGACTGCGTGGATAAATTTTTGCGCATCAATGGGCCAATCCCGCATGCGCCGTTTGGCGGGATTCAAATGATATGTATCGGCGATCTGTACCAGCTTCCGCCGGTCGAAAAGGACTTCGTTGCCACTCATGGGTTGCTCCACACATACGAGTCCCCATATTTTTTTGATTCTGTTGTATTTCGTACTGCGAAATTTCGGCATATCCAATTGCGGCAGATATACCGCCAGCAGGATCAGGTATTTATTGATGTGTTGAACGCGGTGCGCAATAATGCTGTTCAGCAGAAGCATTTAGATATTATTAACCAGCGCACCCAAGCAGTTGGCGAAAAGTTTACATTTGAACAATTCGCGATCTATCTTACCCCGCACAACGCGCAAGCGCGAAAGGTTAATAATTTTTTTCTCGAAAAAATAGTATCACCGCTGAAAGTATACACAGGTAGTGCAACTGGAAATTTTGAAGACAGAGAGCCGCCAACGGACTTACATTTGCATATAAAAGTCGGCGCGCAAGTGATGATGTTGAATAATGATGTGCGTAAACGCTGGGTAAACGGAACTATGGGCACAGTGATCGGCATACGCAAGAATAGTGACTCGGAGTCCGTGCCGGAATATGAACCGGAGCTGGAATATGTTGCAGACGATAGCAAATACGGTTTTGATATCAAAAGCGATGAGGATGGTGCTTCAAACAGCGATGCCATTATCGTGGAACTTGAAACCGGCGAGACCGTGCCTATTTTGCCTCACACATGGGAAATGTTTCGGTTCACATTAGATAGGCGCACGCAAAAAATAGAGAGCACATCCACTGGCACATTCACTCAATACCCGTTCAAACTCGCCTGGGCTGTTACTATTCATAAAGCCCAGGGCAAGACGTTTAACAAGGTGTATATTGATTTATCTGCTGGCACCTTTGCTCATGGGCAATTGTATGTTGCGCTTTCTCGCTGTCGGACGCTGGAGGGTATTTATTTAAAACGGCCAGTCGCGCAGGCAGATATTTTGTTGGACGAACGAGTGGTAATATTTTTAGCAGGATTATAAAAGATGAGCATCGTTTTTTATAAATACATCCTTACAAACTTGAGAATGTAAGGATGTATTGTGGAATGAGTAATAAAAAAACGCCCTGTGCAGGGCGTTTTTTTAAAGATTTTAATATGATCGGCGACGGTAGGCAGGAGCAGATGATGAACTGTGCTTATGAGTGGCGCGAGCGCGAGTGGGTTGAACATTTCCACTTCGCTGGTACGTCCGTACGGTAGTAAATCTGTCTGGTTCTGGGATTTGTGGCAGTCGTTCAGGGAGTTGTGGTAATGGACTGATGGTAAGCTGGGCGCGGATGAGTCGTTCTATCATCATGACATCGCGGCGTTGTTCCGGCGCGACAAATGAGATAGCTTTGCCAGCTTTCCCTGCGCGGGCAGTGCGGCCAATGCGGTGTACATAATCCTCTGGATTTTCCGGTAAATCGTAATTGATAACGAGTTCGATATTTTTAACATCAATACCGCGCGCCGCGATATCTGTTGCAATCAGAACACGGTATATTCCGGATTTAAAACCATCAAGCGCTTTGCGGCGTTGCGCGAGTGAGCAATTTGAATGCAGTTCACTGGCTGTATGCCCCATACGGCGCACTGTCGCGGCAATACGTTTTGCTCCATATTTAGTGCGACTAAATACGAGCACTGATCCTGTGTATTCTTTTAATACTGTATCAAGGAGGCGTAATTTTTCTGAATGTCCAATAACAAAAAGTTCTTGGTCAACATTTTCCGCAGTTGTTCCTGATGGCGCGACTTCAACGCGTAATGGCTGTTTCATGTAATTCCGTGCGATTTTTTCAATCCCCGGAGGCATGGTCGCGGAAAACAACATGGTCTGGCGATCCTGCGGAACAGTTGCAAGTATGCGTTTAATTTGCGGCTCAAATCCCATATCAAGCATGCGGTCTGCTTCATCAAGAACTAATATAGTTGTTGAGTGTAAAGAAATTGTCTTACTTTGGATATGGTCGTTCAAACGGCCCGGAGTCGCGATAATAATATGAGGCCGCATTTTAATACTTCTAATTTGCAAAGACATTGATCCGCCACCAATCAGCACTGCAGTACGCAAGCCGGCTGGGTTCCCAATTTTTTGCAGTTCTTCATCTACTTGTAATGCAAGTTCGCGGGTTGGTAAAATAACCAGACCTGTGCCTTTTGTTTGCGCTAATCGTTGAATCATTGGTAAAGCAAAGGCCAATGTTTTACCAGTGCCTGTTTGCGCAATGCCAATGACATCCTCGCCTGTGATGGCAATAGGGATGCATTTGCGTTGAATCGGCGTTGGCTCGGTAAAGCCCTGCTGATCAAGGCGATTAAGCAACGATTTAGTAAGCCCAAGCCCTTCAAAGCTTGGGGTATTGTGCCCGATTGGGGCGTTTTTTACAGTTGTCATATATACATCATGTAACCCGATTATCAGACAATTACATGATGTATGCGTATGATATTCGAGCTCTATTTGAATTGATAATAAAGTATATCATACTTTCTATTTTAAGTCAATGTTTTGTGTCTGAGTTTTGCGTATTTTTAGGTATTTCCAGCACCGTATTGTTTCCATAATAAAGAGAATCATGAGTCCCCAGCTTGATATATTGAAAAGGGTGAGCATATCACTGCCCATAATAGTTGCGTGAATAAGGATGAGAATGCCTGCGATATAGGCCATTCGGTGGAGCGGTTTCCAATATTTGCCGAGTTTTTTTATACAATATTTAAGCGAGGTGATTGCCAGAATGGTGAGAATAAAAAGTGATATTGCGCCAAGAATGATCGAGGTTAAGTAGATGCCTGTGATGTTTGCTAATCCTGAAAACCCTCCTATGCTGATAAAAAATGCCATGAGCGCGTGAAAAAGCCCAAAGAAGAAGGCAGATACCCCAAGTGCTTTACGCGCTTTGATATACACCGCTCGTAATGGGAGTTTTGGGAAGGTTGCGTACAGCGGGCTGGCAAGGAGAGTGAAATAGAGAAATAGGACTGATGTGTTTGCAAAATATTTAATCAGCAGGCCTTGTTGCTGAATGGGGATTGATGTTTGTATTTTTGCGTATAGTACAATCGCAATGCCAAACACAACTACCCCTGCGTAGGTAAGAGGGCGAATGTATTTAAGCAACCAAAGCATAGATTATTAGTATAACATACTCTCTAACCTCATTTAAAAAATTAAAGGGTCGCTATTGTCGCGACCCTTTTCCTGTCGTTCGAGTGTTGTGCCTATGCACCGTACTCGAGAATGTTCCTATCCAGGAACTTAGATTGGATGATGAGCGTCGGGTTAGCGGTGATTGTACCGCAAACCTTTGCCTGAATGCCGAAGGGCTTCGCAAGTGCAAGGAATCGTTTTAGATGGTCTGGTTGCAGGACGACTACTACTCCTTGCCCGCCATTCCACACCTCATAACATTCTGCATCCGGCATTTCGCGCCATTGTGCGCATTGTTGCATGATTTTGGGAGGATACCACAGATCATCGAGATGCGCGCCTAATCCCATTGGCGCAAGGCAGTCGCGGAAGAGTTTGTCGACGATCCCTCCGCCAGTGATATGGGCGATAAGGGAGACGTTTACCGGCGTATCCCCATACCAACCATTCGCTGTTGCGAGAAAGAGGTCATAGAGTATTGACGGTTGTGCCGCCGCTTGAATCGCATTTTTGGCGTCTGGATTTTTCCACCATTGTTCGCCGAATTGCATTCTGAACGCGGCGCGGACTGCACTCATGCCGTTGCTTCGGAATCCTTGTTCTCGGAGTGCGACGACGATGTCGCCTGTTTTCACCCTCTCGCCGGTGATGATTTGATTGGGGTGATTTACGCCGAGTGCGAATCCGGCCCAGTTGAACTTGGTTACCGCATCAGGGTTTTCCGACCCAACGCAGATGCCAAGTTCTGCTGTTTCTCCAGCAAACAGGACAAGGCGTTGTTGCACCGCAACGCTATAGAGTCCGTTCATGACTTGGGACAAAGAAAGCTGTGTTTGGCTTCCACGATTTCCAAACGTTGCGACATCAAGCACATTGATGAAGATGAGCGGAAGTCCTCCATAGCGCGTGATGTCTCCACAGGTCATTGCCACGAGATCTCTTGCCGCTGTGTAATGCGACATCGCTTCTGTGATGATGACGACTTTTGTACCGATGCCGTCAGCTCCACCAGTATGAAAGTATCCTTCGGGAAGATCGTGGAAAGTGAATCCTCTCGGACCGCGGAAGTTTCCGCGTGTGTAGTCATGTATGGTCACGAATAGAGAGCTACCCCATGTCGTTTTGCAGATTATTGCGGCGTGTTTGCTGAACTCGTCTCCAACGCTGATATTGACGCCATCTTGAGCATACAGCATGGGATGATCCTTTCGCAGTGGGATGCGTGAGAAGGCGCGCTTACTATACCAAACTCTGCTTTTTTATCAAATAGTTCAAAAAGACGCCCCGTCGGGGCGTCTTTACAGATTGCGTAAACATTATTCAACAATCAAAGTTCCTTTCATCCCGAGTTCGCGGTGTTTGCCTACGGAGCAGTAATATTCAAAAGTGCCGGCTTTATCCGCAATAAATTCCACAGTATCAGTTGCATCTGCCTTAATCTGTTTGGTTCGGGCGTTAAATTCATCAATCACCCAGTCGTGAACCCCGTCATTATTCTGGAACACAATCTTGACTGTATCTCCTTGTTTGACTTTGATTTCTGAAAGTGAAAAAGTAAAATTACTGGCATTGATGGTGAATGTTTTTGTTTCTGCCTGTGTTACAATGGTATCTGTGGTTGATAAAGAATCGTCTGTATTAGGAAGAGGCAGGGTATCTGTTGGTGCTGGCGCGTCTGATGGCGGCACAGGTACATCAGAAAGAGAATCAGTATCAGGAGTGCTTTGTTCGTTTTGGTTGGATGGGGGTATTTGCTTTGTATTTTGTTGGGCTTTATTTTTAAGCAATAAATACCCGACGACGATAATAAGAATAACAACGATAATGGCAATAATAGGAGCAGTGCTCTTTTTTGTGTCCGTCGTCTCTGCGACTGGCTTTTTTTCTTCTTGCATATGGGTGCGTGGAGAAAATTAAGAGTAATTAAAATGGTTCTTTTAAAGGACCATGGTAGTATTATAGATTATCTGTACAGGAGCGCAATATGTTGCATGTAACAGGTATGGCGTGTTAGAGTGGAAGTCAATATGGGGCAGAACAAAGGCCTTATTATAGCTCCGGGCCTTGATTCATATTTAGTAACTCACAGCTTAAACAGCGAACAGCCAACGCACGTTGCTTTTATTGTTACCGAAAAATCCATTGAGCTTCTTCCTAAAATTTTATCACAAATCACCTATCAGCCACAGGAGGTGCGTAAGTTTTTTGTGAAAGATACAATCTCATTTGTTGAGACCATCCAAGAATTTTTTAATGCGTTGTATTGGTTAACAGAGACGGTTCATATACGAGATGTTGTTGTTGATGCGACAGATGTTTTAACATCCATGGCATTCCCTCTGTATTTTGGCGCAAGTTTTATTGAAGTATTTAAAGATCTTATTCATGAAGACGTTGATATTAAGTTGATTCTTACCAATTGCGATTGGGTATCATCAAGCGCTGATTCGCATCTTTATGGGGCTCCTATTATTGGAACGGAATATACAGTTGAGTTAGAGCCGCCAATTAATGGTATCGGATTTATTTTAGCAGTGCTTGCAAATGATTTATTTAATGAAGGGTATTATCCTCGGGCACAACGAGTGCTTGAAATTCTTGGCAAACGGATGTCAGGGGAACAGCATTTACTCTATGAGCAGTTAGCCCAAGCGGCGCAGGGGTATGATGCATGGGATAAATTTTCTATCAATTCAGCGTTGTCACTCCTGCAAGGAGTTCGCGATCATCTGCACCACATGAGAACTCTGTATGCAAGCAGTATGTTGGAGCGGGATATAGCAAAAAGCATCGCCTGTCTTGAACAACTCGTTGCCGGAGATGCGCTTGAACATATTGTTGATATTTTTGAAAATGCCCAACGCAGGTTTGCTCAAGGCCGGTATGATGACGCAGTTGCGCGCTATTATCGGTGTTTGGATATGATGGGGCAGTATGCTTTATCTGTCTACGGCATCAGTACACAATCCCCTAATTTTTCAATACTTGATGCAGATGTTGTTGAAAACTATAAAAAAGCACGCAGAGGAGATCTTCCCAATATATATAAAGACGGGGTTGGTGGCATTGCTTTGCGAGATGCTTTTTTACTATTGTATTGTCTTGGTGATCCTTTAGGCATAATGTATAAAGAACATGAAGCACAGTTTATGGGTATGATTACCCTGCGTAATCAGTCACTGCTTGCGCATGGTATAAAACCAATTTTTCAAGATCAAGCAGAGAAGTTTCGAGATATGATTGTCTTGCCATTTTTGACAGCACTATTGGATAAGGAAGGTCGTGATATACAAGAAATGCGCGCTCATCATCAATTCCCATTTTTCCCAACCAATGTAAAGCAATTATTTCTTACATATTCTATGATGAATCATCCTGAAACAGGGTCTTTTGACCATAAAAATAGTCCTCGCTCATTATGGGAAGTAGATATTCGAGAAGTTATCAGTACTATTCATCCGTCAGACGCTGACCGCACAGCGTATCGCGCGGCGCGACCAGATGGATCAGAATTAGAGCTTGCGATAGATGATGTTGTGGTTTTTTTGCATGGGTCTGGCGACATTACAGTAGAGGTGACTGCACAAAGTTTTGAACATATTTTTTCACGCCATGTTCGGGCGCAGGAAGCAGGCGGTATTTTTATTGCTGACTCACTTGAGGAGATATTTCGTTTGGCGGCTCGGTATTTACCTGAACATCTTGATTTTGAAAATAAACAGAGTATTGCATTAGAAATAGAAACAGAGGCAGTGGTTGGGACAGAGGGGGTTATCAGTACTCAAGCAATACTTGATCGGGGCATAGTTTCAGAAGAAGATATGACTGCTTTAAACCATGCACGGGAGGATGTTTTCATTTTGAATTGTTCTGGGAGTTTAGATCAAAAAAAAGATTTTGTTGCGCAATGTAACAAAGAGTTAGGAAAGCGGAATGTTCGGTTAGGTCTGCGGGCAGAAGCCATTGTGCCTCATTATAAAGCGCCTCGGCCGCAAACAAAAAAGATTTTTATGGCATTGGGAAAAGATCAGAGTACAGATGGAAATGAACATATCCGAATGTATACTATTGCGCCAGGTAGGGCCATGGAGAAGTTGCCAAATGATGAAAGTTTTATTGGTGTTAGTGCGTTGTTTGAAAAGCGAAAGAACGGAGAGGAGTTAACTCCAGAAGAAACAGAATTGATTGCAGAACAGCAAAAGTCCCAAGAATGCTGGTGGTCTCATGGGTTTATTGAATAGGGATCGGCGTGACATTACGAGAGACGCCCCAGGGGGCGTCTCTCCAGTTCTATGGCCATAGTATCTCAACATGAGCGTTGCGCAAAGGAGTTGCGTCAATGTGTGAATAAAGAAAAGGCGCTGATTTTGCAGAGGTTTTTTAAAACAGGCAAAGGCGAGTATGGGGAGGGTGATAGATTTTTAGGAGTTATAGTTCCACAGCAACGAAGGATCGCGCAAATGTATCGCGAGATGCCGATTGGGCAGGTAAAAAAATTATTACAAAGCAAAGTTCATGAATATCGCATGACCGCGCTATTGATTTTGCTCTATCAGTTTAAAAAAGCGAATGAGCCGGAACGAAAAAAGATTTTTGAGTTTTATTGTAAAAATATTCAATGGATCAATAACTGGGATTTGGTTGATATTACCTGCCGTGATATTGTCGGCGCATATCTTTTTGATACAGACCGCGCTGTATTATATACACTTGCGCAATCAAAAAATGTATGGGAGCGCAGAATTGCAATGGTTTCAACCTGGTATTTTATTTCCCGCAAACAATACAATGATACTTTAAACATTGCCAAGATATTACTCAAGGATGAACATGATTTGATACATAAAGCAGTGGGCTGGATGCTAAGGGAGGTTGGCAAGCGTTCTCTTTCGACAGAAGAAGAATTTTTAAAAAAGTATAGTTGCGTGATGCCACGGACGATGTTACGATACGCAATTGAAAGATTCCCTGAAAATAAACGCAAAAAATATCTCACTCGTTAATTTTGTATTACGAAATGTGTGGAATGTTTTTAAGGTACTCATCCCACGAATGAATATCAAGATCATTGAGTGTGTATTGGGAAATCGCGCGGACAAACAAACGCGCGGTTTGCACATCAGTTAAAATAGGGACATTCAAATCAACTGCAGTTCTGCGCAGTTGGTAATCATCATCCACTTCAAACGATCCTGTTTTAACCGATTTTTTGTAATCAAAATCATTAATGCTGATAACTAAATCAATCTCCCGTTTAAGCATTTTGGTTTTTATATTCGGTTCTTGCGGCATTTCATGGAGTTTATGCAATCGTTTTACTTCCATACCGTTTTCTTCTAAATAGCGAGCAGTATGGTGGGTTGCATAGAGCTTGAATCCTGCAGACACAAGAGAGAGCGCGCTTTCCAAAAATTTTATTTTATTGAGCTCGCCGCCTAAACTTATCAGCACCCCTTTTGTCGGGAGGTTGAATCCTGTTGAAAGGATAGATTTTAAATACGCGCTTTCTATGTCCGCTCCAATGGCCCCAACTTCGCCGGTTGATGCCATTTCTACGCTCAAAACAGGATCTGCTCCTTTCAGACGGGAGAAAGAGAACTGCGGGGCTTTGACTCCGATATGCTGAATATCAAAAATATTTATATTCGGCGGTGTGAGGTTTTTTGTATGATTCATAATCGCATGCGTTGCAAGTTCAACAAGGTTTACTCCGGTTACTTTTGACACAAAAGGGAAACTGCGAGACGCGCGCAGGTTACATTCAATCACTTTAATATCATTATCTTTTGCAAGAAATTGAATATTGAATGGGCCGCATATATTGAGCGCGTGCGCGATTTTGCGGGTAATCACTTTGATTTTACGTAGTGTTTCGATATAGATTTTTTGCGGCGGGCACACGATGGTTGCGTCGCCTGAATGCACGCCTGCATTTTCGATGTGCTCGCTGATAATATCCGCAAGCACAGTTCCATTATGCGCGACTGCGTCAATTTCTATTTCGCGCGCGCCGACAATGAATTTTGTCATTACGATCGGATGCTCTGGGGAGATGAATGTCGCTTCTTGCAGATATTCTTTCAGATCAAGATCATTAAACGCCACATTCATGGCGGCGCCGCTTAACACATACGACGGCCGAATCAAAACCGGATACCGTACTGCTTCTGCAAATGCCAAGGCAGCTGATAGCGTTGAGAGTTCTTTCCATTGTGGCTGATCAATATCAAGCGCATGCAGGAGTTGTGAAAATTTATACCGATCTTCTGCTCTATCAATGCTTTGTGGCGATGTCCCTAAAATACGCATACCTGCTTTTTTGCATTGCAAAGCAATGTTATTGGGGATTTGTCCTCCCATAGAAACAATCATGCCCATGGGCTGTTCTGTGCGGTAAATTTCTTTGACCGTCTCAAAGTCAAGTTCGTCAAAGTACAGAGTATCTGCCATGTCGTAATCCGTTGACACGGTTTCTGGATTATTATTGATAACAACAACGGTATATCCCATAGATCGGAGCAGTTGCGCAGTTGTGACGCCGCACCAATCGAATTCTACTGATGAGCCGATGCGGTATACTCCAGATCCCAGTAGAAGTATCTTTTTAGATGATCTTTTGGTTTTTGCGCCATGCGACTGTGTCGCGATACGCGGATAGGTAAGGTAGAGGTAATTTGTTTTTGACGGATATTCCGCGGCCAACGTGTCGATATGGTTGATGGTCGGATGAATAGCGTTGGTATGGCGATAGCGCGTGATGAGCGATTCTTTTGTATTTCGCAAAATAGCAATTTGTTTATCTGAAAAACCTAACCATTTTGCAGTTTGCACTAATTGCGGGGAAAGGGCTTTTTTTGATTCTAATATTTTCATCTGATCAGTTATATTTTTTATTTTTTCAATAAACCACTGATCTATTTTTGACCAGTTTGTAATCTGTTGCGGCGATATTCCCTGCTTCAGCGCTTCGGTTATTGCAAGCAAGCGATGTTCATTTGGGTTTTTTATGAGTTCGATTAATTTTTTGTCGCGTGAATATGATCCGTTTATGAGTTTGAGATCTGGATATTTTTTCTTTAACCTGTGATAACTTGCAAGCAAGCCGCTTTGATCAAGTCCCAGCATGCGAGACGCTTTTTGCAGGGCCTCTTCAAATGATCTGCCAATAGCCATAACTTCGCCAACGCTTTTCATTTGTGAGCCGATAGAGCGCTCGACATTTTTGAATTTATCCAAATCCCAGCGTGGCATTTTGACCACAATATAATCCAGTGCTGGCTCGAAAAATGCAGATGTTGTTTGCGTGACGGCATTTTTCAGTTCCGGCAGGGTGTATCCTAATGCAAGTTTTGCCGCGACAAACGCAAGAGGATAACCAGTCGCTTTTGAGGCAAGCGCGGATGAACGCGAGAGCCGTGCGTTTACTTCGATGATTCGATACTCAAGCGGATCTTCTGGATTTTTTGTCGGTTTTAACGCGTATTGGATATTGCATTCGCCGATAATGCCCAGATGTTGGATGAGTTGAATCGCAATGGCGCGAAGCTCGTGATATTCTTTATTGGTTAATGTTTGCGATGGCGCGACCACGATTGATTCTCCTGTATGCACGCCCATGGGATCGAAATTTTCCATGTTGCAGACCGTGATGCAGTTGTTTGCTTTGTCGCGCATGACTTCGTATTCAATTTCTTTCCATCCGGTTAAGTCCTCTTCAACAAGGATTTGCGGCGCGTTGGTAAGCGCTGTTGCGGCTAATTCTTCTAACTCTTTTTGATGGCGCGCAAAAGCGGATCCCTGCCCGCCAAGCGAATACGCGGATCGGATGATGACTGGATAGCCAATATGAGTTGCCGCGTTTAATGCTTGTGATACGGTTTTTACTGCTTTGCTTTTTGCGCATAGAAGGTTGATTTTTTTGAGTGTTTTTACGAAAATTTCGCGATCTTCTGTTTTTTGGATTGCCTCGGCTGGCGTTCCCAATATGCGCGGTTTATTTTTTTGTTTTGATAGTTGATCAACAATCACGCCTTGCTCATACAACGCCATGCCACAGTTAAGTGCGGTTTGTCCACCAAACGAAAGCAAAATCGCATCTGGCTTTTCTTTTTCTATGACTTTTTTAACAAAATGAGGATTCACAGGCACAAAATAGACCGTGTCAGCAAGACCTTTGGATGTTTGGTATGTTGCGATGTTCGGGTTGACAACAATGACGTGCTTACCTTCTTCTTTCAGTGCTTTAATGGCTTGGGATCCTGAATAATCAAATTCTCCTGCCTCACCAATTTTTAATGCCCCTGATCCGAGTAGAAGAATTTTTTTGTATGATGATGGCATATGCTTTATTTGATGTGATCTAAGAATTCATTAAACACCCATTGAGTATCAACAGGTCCGGGGGTGGCCTCGGGATGAAACTGAACAGATATCCACGGATAACGGTTATGACGGATCCCTTCTACTGTGGCGTCATTCAAATTTTTAAACCACACACTCCATCCCTTTGCAAGCGTTTTGTCTCGAACTGCAAACCCGTGATTTTGCGTGGTAACAAACGCGCGTTTTGATGACAGTTCCATCACTGGCTGATTTTGAGAACGATGGCCGTACGGGAGTTTGTATGTTTTTGCTCCAGTCGCAAGCGCTAAAATTTGATTACCAAGACAAATACCCAAGAGGGGTATTTTTTTCTTTTTTTCAATGATTGATTTTACGAATGCGATTGTTTTACCCGCTTTTATGGGATCTCCCGGCCCATTGGAAATGAGAACCCCTTGTACATCTTCCATCTGTTCTAATGTAACAGGCACATCCCATGGGACCCGCAGTACACGATACCCGCGCATAAGGATATTGCGGATAATGGCATTTTTTACACCGCAGTCAACCACAAGAATGGTTCCTTTGGATTGCAATGATGGCGAGTATGTGATGATTTTTTTACATGACACTTCTTGGGCAAGATTGTGAAGGTTGGGGTCGTAAAACGGTTTACTCGATGGTGTGTGTTCAATACGGCCGAGCATGGTGCCTTTTTCCCGTAATTTTTGCGTAAGCGCGCGAGTATCAATTCCTTGCAATGCCGGAATATTTGCATTTGTAAGCCATGCGCTTAAGGTTTCCCGCGCTTGAGGATGAGAATGTTCTTGGCAGTATTCGCTGACAATAAGTCCGCTGATATGAATGCGATCTGATTCAAATAGCGCGGATGGCATAGTAGTCCGCGCACTTTCTTGAGGGATTCCGTAATTTCCAATAAGCGGATAGGTAAGAACTAAAATTTGTCCGGTATATGAGGGATCGGTAAACGCTTCAGGATAGCCAACCATGCCGGTATTAAATACCACTTCGCCGGCGGCATCACATTCTGCGCCAAAAGGGATACCTTGGATTTTTGTTCCATCTTTCAGTGTGAGGTGCATACAGGTAAATTCAAAAATCAAAATGTAAAATTATGAAAGAATATGTAACAAGATTGCCATGCGCATCCATACGCCATTGTGCGCTTGTTTGAAATACCACGCGCGCGGATCGCTATCTATATCCGGTGATAGTTCCACTACCCGTGGCAACGGGTGCATGAAAATTGTTTTTGCTGAGAATTTTTCTGCTTCTTGTGATGTTAGAATATAGTTTTCTTTTAATTGGTTATATTCTTCTTTATCATCAAATCGTTCTTCTTGAACCCTCGTCATATACAGAACATCTGTTGTTTGAGCAACTTCATCCCATGTTTCATATTCTTTGATATCTGTGGTTTTTATAGTGTCGGGTAGTTTTAATAATGATGGCGATACGCATGCGATACTTACATGAAACAGAGAGAATGCTTTGATAAGCGAGTGAACCGTTCTTCCATATTTTAAATCTCCAACAAAGGTGATATGCAAACCATCAAGGGTTCCAAATTTTTCTTGAATGGTAAACAGGTCAAGTAATGCTTGCGTTGGGTGTTCGTTACTGCCATCGCCTGCGTTGATGATTGGAATATCGGAGGCAGTTGCCGCACGTTGTGCCGCTCCGGGTTCCGGATGGCGCATGACAATGGCATCTGCATAGCCATTGATCACGCGAATGGTGTCTTCTAATGTTTCCCCTTTTTTTGCAGACGTTGTATTGCTGTCCGCAAATCCAATCACACGCGCGCCGAGCCGCAGTGCCGCGGATTCATGCGAAAGCCGGGTGCGGGTTGATGGCTCAAAAAACAGCATTGCGATAATGCTGTTTAAAAGGGATAGGGAGTAATTTTGTGGAGATAATTTAATATCTTTCGCTTTTTGCAAAAGCGTTTCGATGTCTTGTCGTGAAAATTGAGCAATAGAGATACAATGTTTCATAGCATAAAAAAATAACCCTTGCAGGGTTATGAACAATGTGAGAAAAGATATCTCATGCGGAATCGGTCTGTGCAGTAATGTGGGGTGGTGTAATTCATACATCGTTGGGTATTATACTCTCATGATTTTCTCATGTCAACATTTCGTTTTTGCGTCAAAGTGTGAAAAAAGATACACTACACATGTTTTATGAATAAAATAAAAGGTTTTTTGGGGTTGATGTTTGTTGGCGCTTTGGTGGCGCTGGGGCTTGGAATAGGGGTTGGTATATATGCGTATGGTTCCACGCATCGCGTGAATAGAGGTGAAGATGCTTATGTTATGCATCGCTCATTGTTTAGTCAAAGGGAATTTTTTGAGCAGGCGTATGTAAAAGCAATTCCTGTCAGGGAATTTGCAGGCGTTCCTCGCGGCGGGATAGTGAATCATCATCTGCTGTCTTTGCGTACCATTGTAGATATTTTGCATCAATTTCATACAGACAAACCAGTGACTGTGGTGGTGTTGAGTCCTGATCATTTTTTCGCAGGCAAAGGCCGGATTACAACAACTTTTTATGATTGGAAAACACCCTATGGTATTTTGTCAGCAGACGCTGAAACGATTACAATCATTGCTCGTACCGGAATGGCGGTGATTGATCCTGTGCCGTTTGATCATGAACACGGAGTGTCCGGAATTGTTCCGTTGATAAAAAAAGAACTGCCACAAGCGCGTATTATCCCGATTATTTTTAAAGATACTCTTTCTATTGATCAGGCGCGGGAGTTTGCTCGCGCAGTGGCACCATTGCTCCCTGATGACGCTATTGTTATCGCGTCTCTTGATTTTTCGCATAATGCCCCATCGTCTGTTGCCGAAACGCGAGATAAAGTGAGCAAAAAAGTTGTTCAGGAGTTTGATTATGCTCATATTATGGATGTTTCTGTTGATTCGAGGCCTGCGCTTGCTGTAGTACTGCAATTACTTGACGAATATGGAGCGCGCCGTTTTGAGTTATTTGAAAACACTAATTCCGCAAAATTGATTGGCAAAGACATCCCTGACGCAACGAGTTATATCACCGGGGTGTTTGTGGTAGAGTGAGTTGATTATTATGTTTTTGAGTGGTATTCTTAAGAAAGTAAGTATTTTATTTTTTTATCTATGAAAATTGTTATAACAGTGTTTCGATTAGCGCTTATGGGGGTTGCATTATTGATTATCGGCGTTGGTGTCGGGTATTGGGGATATGCATTGATACAGCGTGATGCTGTGAATGTATCTCAACCACAATCAGAACAACAATCACCAGTGAGTGATTCTGGCGTTTTTGACACGACAGACGAAAGCGAGGCATCAAAGCTTTCTTTCTTTGATGAGAGCGATACTTTTAAAAAAAGCGATATAGAATGGATTGAACATCAAGAACGTGCGTCATTGGGTTTGCTCATAGCTCCAAGGTATGAGTCAATTACTTATTCAACGATAGGAAAGGTTAAAAAATCAGGTACGTTCGAAGGAGATGAGTTGGTTCTGGTTTTGGCGGATTACGGCATGGATAGTGAGCATTATTATGTTATTGTTCATAACGGATCAAATTATATTATTGAGGTGCATTCTTCGGACATGGTCACTGCGCAAGTATATGAGACAACCATCGATACGAGCCACACATTTATTGCAAAGAATATCATTTTAGAAGAATTGATTTTCCCGGATACCATATACGGTCCAAAATCAAGACAAACATTAAATAGGTATAATCCTTTTTGGACGGGGATGAGTTGGTTTGATAGTAAGGATAAAACTGTTGCATTCATACATCCTGATTATGGCACAGTGTATGAAAATGCAGGTCATGGGTTTTCGTTTAAGTCCCCTGATGGGACCGAGATTGCCTATAAACTGGCGATTGATTTTGTGAGTGAAGAAGACGCTGTTCCGCAGGTGATATGGAATGATGGCACGCGCAATAGAGGCGAATATAGTTCAACAGATATCGGAGGATGCGGATCATCAAATGTTGCTTCTGTGATGACTGCAAAAGATATTGACTCTAAAAATGATTTGGTGGTAGCAGGAAAGAATACTCAAGGAGATGTGATGTGGGAATTCAAAAAAGCAGACCATCCATTGCTGAAAAAAATATATGATGAAGAGTATTTTGTCATTGATTACGATGGGACTGGAGCGCAAAAACTTTCGTATGATGAGTTTGTCAAAAAACATCCGGTATTTTTTTGGAAAGATTCGTTTGGTAGGATTATTAAATTCCAAAGCAGAGCATTTTTGCCTGTGGCAGAATGCGCAAAACCGGTTATTTATTTGTATCCTCAACAAGAACAGCGCGTTACTGTGGATTTAAAACCAGAAGGCGGATTCACCTATTCCGAGCCAGCGTATAACGGCGGTTGGGACGTGATAGCGTTTCCAGACGGCAGGTTGGTTGATACCCATAGCAGGAAAGAATATCCTTACTTGTTTTGGGAAGGGCGAGGTGGATATTATGAGATTCCAGAACAAGGGTTTGTGGTTGAACGCGTTGGCGTTGAGCGATTATTGCGCGAGAAGTTGTCATTGATCGGATTGAATAATACGGAAATAGATGATTTTGTTGAGTACTGGGTTCCTGAAATGCAGGCAAAGCCGTATTATTTTGTTACTTTTATGGGAAATCAAGCCATGGATGCTTTGGCGCCTTTGACTGTGGATCCGCAACCAGATACGGTTATTCGTGTCTTAATGGATTTCATCCCACTTGATCAGCCGATTGATGTTGAGCCACTTATGTTGCGGACTATTCCTCGGAAAGGGTTTACTGTGGTTGAGTGGGGTGGAGTACGGCATTAAATTGATAAAAATTTTTATTTTGTAAAATTAAACCTTCCCCCTTCGGGGGATCACCCGCAGGGTGACACCCTGCCATCCCCTTACCAAGGGGAGGGGATCGCGATACTATGAAAAAATATCTTGCAGAATTTATCGGCACGTTTTTGCTTGCATTCAGCGTGCTTGTTTCAACTGGACTTATTACCCGCATCGGCACACCGGCGCTTGCCGCTCTTGTGCTCGGTTTTTGCGTGTATACACTCGGCATGGTATCAGGAGCGCATTTGAATCCCGCTATTACGCTTGCGGTATTTTCTGTGCGTAAAATAGGTGTTCAGGATGCGCTTGGATATATCATCGCGCAATTAGCAGGCGCCGGGCTTGCGGCGGCGCTGGCAGGGGTATTTATCATAAGCCCAATGAATCCATTGGTTAAAAATACCAGCATTGTCGGTCTTGCAGAATTGATCGGCGCGTTCGTGTTGGCTTTTGGTGTGAGCGCGGTGATTGAGAAAAAGGCCTCTCAATCATTATCAGGCGTTGTTATTGGAGGCGCGTTTCTTATCGGTATCAGCGTTGCCTCTACTGTTTCATTGGGGCTTCTGAACCCTGCTGTCGCGCTTGTGTTTGGAGCGCGTAACGTGATGTATCTTGTAGGGCCGATTGTCGGTGCGGTTCTTGCCATGTGGTTGTATCGCGCATTGATAGGGTTGAAAGAGGAAAAGTAATCAGCATCAGTAGTATATGAAAAGAATGAAAAAAATCATCATCATGATTATTGTTTTTGTTATTGCGACCGGAGGAATTGGACTTATTGTAATAGGGTCGCAGAAGCCGGTGCAATTTGAAACAACAGAAGCGCGCATTCAAGATGTAACACATGAAGTGAGTGTGACCGGTAAAGTTGTACCTGCAACAGAGGTTGATTTGGCGTTTGAAGTGGGTGGGAAAATCGCCGTACTTCCTGCAGTAGTTGGAGATTATGTGCAACAGGGCGCGTTGTTAGTGTCTTTGGAAACGCAGGAACTGGGAGCGCAACTTCGGCAGGCGCAGGCCAGCGCGGAAAGCGCGCGTGCTTTATTATTGCAGTATCAAGCTGGTGTAAAATCCCAGCAAGTAAAATTAAATGAAGTGATTAAGGGCATGCGCAGTGAAGAGCTTGTTATTTTCCAAATCAAAGTTGCCCATGCGGAGCAGGGGGTAAAAGATGCTCAATCAGAGCTGATATCAACGCAAAAAAAAGCAGAGGCAGATATCAATGAGGCATATCAAAATGCGTTATCCGCGCTGTCTCAATCTGTGAGTATTGGATTAGGTGCGTTGTACACGCTGACTGATATTCAGTTTGCCTATTTTTTAAATAATGATACCAATAGTTTTGTCTTAGCCCAGGCAAAGGCGGATGCTATTTTTCTTTTTTTAGGAGAGAGTAATGGCAGGCAAATGGCGAAAGAATTTATGAATTCGATAGAAAACGGTGCGCGTGGGAAGGTTATCCAAGCCCAACGTTCTCAATCGCATGCGGATATTGACGAAGCAATCAGCAGTATGAAAACATCGTTATTTGCCATTCAGTCGGCATTGACTTCGGTTGCTATTGAGAATCGAGTGTCAGTGGCGAATACTTCAAATCTGAATACGGAAAAAGCAAACATTAACGCCGAGATTATTACAGCATCTGCGAAACAACAAGCCATTGCCGTGCAAAAAGCGACAAATGAATCAGCGATTACATCTGCGCAGGCGCAAGTGACTGACGCAACAAACGCATTGGCATTGGCACAAAGCGAGTTTGCGTTGAAAAAAGCAGGCGCGACAGATGAGCAGGTTGAAGCTCAGCGCGCGCAACTTAGTCAGTCAGAGGCAACTGTCAAATCCCAGCAAGCGCTTATTAAGCAAGCGGACGCGAATATTGGATCTATTCAGGCACAAATTGCAAAAAGGATGATTCGCTCTCCCATCACAGGCGTTGTGACGCAGGTGAGCGCGAAGCGCGGAGAAATTGTTTCTGCGAGTAGTCCTGTTGTTACGGTTATATCGGATGCTCAATACGAAATAGAAGCAAATATTCCAGAAGTTGATATTTCTTTTGTTTCTATCTCTGACCCTGTTGTCATGACGCTTGACGCGTATGGGCCTGACATTACATTTCAAGGGCATGTTGTTACTATTGACCCTGCTGAAACCGCGGTTGACGGTGTGTCAACATATATGACAAAGGTGCAGTTTGAGAAAGATGACAATCGCATAAAATCAGGCATGACAGTAAATATTGATATTCTGACTGATATGCGGGAAGGAGTGATTATACTTCCGCAACGCGCATTGGTGCAAAAAGATGGAAAATGGTTTGCCCGCGTGTTAACAGGTAAAGATAAAAAAGGAAATCCGCTCTATGAGGAGCGAGATATCCTCATTGGGTTGCGAGGGTCTGACGGCAATACGGAAATTACACAAGGCATTGCCAAAGGGGATACGATTATTTCATTTATTGAAGAAAAATAATTCGATAGTATGGCGCTGATGGAAATAGAGAATATTACCAAAGTGTATGAGTCAGACGGGGTTGAAACACATGCGTTATGCGGTGTTTCTTTTGCAATTGATAAGGGCGAGTTTGTCGCGATTATGGGGCCGTCTGGATCAGGTAAGTCAACACTGCTTCATGTATTGGGTTTTTTAGACCGCCATACTGATGGCGTGTATCGGTTTGAAAACAAAACAATGGATGAGTACTCATCAGATGAAATAGCATTGGTGCGTAACGAGAAAATGGGGTTTATTTTTCAGGCATTTAATCTCCTTGCGCGTGTTTCAGTGTATGAAAATGTTACTTTGCCTTTGCTATATTCTCGTATTTCTAAAAAAGAATGGCATAATCGTGTTGAACACGCGATTGATGCAGTCGGGCTTTCGCATCGTTCTCAATTTCATACATCAAAACTTTCTGGTGGTGAAAAACAGCGTGTTGCCATTGCGCGCGCGTTAGTGCTGGATCCAGAAGTGATTTTTGCAGACGAGCCGACCGGGAATCTTGATTCCGTGTCTGGGAAAGCAGTAATGACTATTTTGGATGAGGTGAATAGAAAACAAGGCACAACGATTATTCTTATTACCCACGAAACAGTAACTGCCGCATTCGCGCATCGGGTTATCACCATGAAGGACGGCCATGTTGAGCATGATCGGCGTGTTGGGAAAGATGGAGAGAAGAGAGAGTATAAAAAATAAGGAGGTAGACCACCCCCTACCCCCTCCTTGTTAAGGAGGGGGGATACGCCGTCGTCCTCCTCTCCTTAACAAGGAGAGGTGCCACCCTACGGATGACGGAGTGGGTTCATGAACACTTATGAAGCTTCGTTACGCAATCATACAAGCAGTACATGGGTTAAAATCGAATCGGTCTCGATCTGCTTTGACTATTCTGGGGATTGTGATCGGCATTACCGCCATTATGATGGTGATGGCAATCGGCGCCGGAGCGCAGGAATTGATTTTGAGCCAAATTCAAGGGTGGGGGAGCCGTACAATCTCGATAGAGCCGGGGAGAGAACCACAAGGCCCATCTGATTTTGCTGAAATGTATACTGATTCGTTAACAGAAAAAGATATTCGCGCATTGAGCAAACTCGCAAATGTACAGGATTTAAAAGATATGACGCCGGTTGTTACTGTTGCCGCGTCTGTGAATTATAAAAATGAATCAGTGCGAACAACAGTATGGGGATCTTCCGATTTGTTGACTGATATTTTGGATATTCGGCCTGCCGAAGGTGCCATGTTTACGGATGAAGATGTACGCCAGCGCGCGTCAGTTGCAGTGCTTGGCGCGGAAATAAAAAATAAATTATTTAATGGCCAAAATGCGATAGGCGAAAAAATTAAAGTCAAAAATCAATCTTTACGCGTGATTGGTGTGATGGGGAAAAAGGGGCGCGTGTCGCTGGTTAATGTTGATGATATTATTTTTATTCCTTACACCACGGCGCAGGAATATTTACTCGGCATCAATTATTATCATTCCATTATTGCGCAAGCGGTGACGGATGAAAGCGTTGAGCGGGTTGCACGCGATGTGGAGCTTACATTACGGGAGACGCATGGGATTGCTGATCCATCAAAAGATGATTTTCATGTTACTACCCAGGCGGACGCGATTGAGCGGGTTGGAGTTATAACTGGAGTACTGACATTGTTGTTGGGTGCGGTTGCGGCGATATCGTTGGTTGTGGGCGGTATCGGTATTATGAATATTATGCTTGTGGCAGTTGCGGAACGGACGCGCGAAATTGGGTTACGAAAGGCAGTGGGTGCCAGGGATCGCGATATTTTGATACAATTTTTATGCGAGGCAGTGATGCTTACTGGTATCGGCGGGATAGTGGGTATTGCGTTTGGCGCTTTTCTTTCGTGGAGCGCGTCGTTTCTGTTATCGCGGTTTGCAACCATGCAGTGGGCATTTGTGTTCCCTATTGACGCGGCTCTGTTAGGACTGGGGGTTTCCGCTCTTATCGGATTAGTATTTGGCTTGTATCCCGCAAAAAAGGCCGCAGGAAAAAGCCCGATCGAGGCGTTGCGGTATGAATAATATCCAATTATCAAATGTCAGATGTCAGTTTTCAAATGACGACCGCGTTAATCGTAGAGAATTTGATATGTGAGAATCGAAATCTGATATTTTGATTACTATGCATATACAAGCGTTGCGTATCAATCATTACAAAACAGTTGAAGAGCCGATTGTGCTTGATCGTTTTTCGCATCTTCAGATTTTGATCGGCCCAAATAATTCCGGCAAAACCAATGTATTAGATGCGATTGAGCAGTTTTTTAATCCATCTCCTGATCCTGACCGATTTTATGATTCGCGCGCTGATTTGGAACTTACTCTGCGTTTGAAAAGCGGAGAATATGTTAGCATCAAACAGCATAAAAATATTCAACAATGGTTGATAGATGGGGGAAAAGTGCAAAAAAATACATCTACGATCTTACATATTCAAAAACGCGTGATACGGATTGGAGTAGAGAAGACAGACACATTAAAAGTAGCGCAAGAGTTGAAACAGTTTTCATCCACGCATCCTGCCGTATATGCTCAATTTTGCGCGATGCTCAAAGAATATTTTAATGATATTGAAATCAGCGATCGCCTGTTTTTGGCAACCGTGTTTTCAGATCGCAAAGATCGTCCATTAGGGCGCATGGGTGAAGGATTTAAGCGATTATTTGTGATGTTATTTTATGTGTATCATCCTGATTATGATATTGTGCTGATTGATGAGCCGGAAACGCATCTTCATCCCACGCTGATCAAAAAATTTGTTCGGGTATTAAAGGATAAAAAATTGAATAATCAGATATTTTTAACCACGCATAGCCCTGTGTTTGTTCAGCCCCAGCAGATTGCGCATTTATGGCGGGTTGCGCGCGATGAAAACAGGAATACAAAAATATACCAACTTACCGACTCTGGTATTGCCATTAACACCAACCGCCTTGAGCAAGAACTTGATGCTGATAATTCTGAAATGTTTTTTGCGGATCAAGTGTTATTGGTAGAAGGCGTGTCTGACAGAATTTTAATGCGCGGATTGATTGACCGGTTTTATCATGGCGAATTGGATGTGAAAGTTATGTATGCCAATAGTAAGGATAATATTGATATTTACGCAAAAGTATTTGAGGCGTTTAAAATCCCATACCTGATTATGTTGGATGGTGATGCTTTGCGGAGCCATTGGTCTGATGTGATTGCGCAGACACTGTATGGGAATGAACGCGCCAATCGGAATAAAAAGATACAGCTGTTGCGCCGAGCGAATATTTTTATTCTTAATGGCGATTTGGAAAAAAGCTATCCGCGTAAGTATCAGCGGAGAGATGATAAAAAGCCGATCAATGCCTTGCGCGCCGCGCACGGCATTACGGCGCAGGATTTGGATACACAAGAAATGCGGGTGATTAAGAGCATTTTAGACGTGTTATAATGTATTTTTTTATTTCTCGACAGTGGTGGCGGAGAAGAGTATCATAAAAATAACACAACGTGATGAAGGGGACTTTCATGGACCAGTCGGATCTCGCCATTGCTTTTGATGGCGTGCTCGAACAATTCATCTATGAATTGCGCGGAGTTGTCCGAGCGCAGGGTGAGATGGAGGTATGCTATTCCCTTGAGTGTGCGTGTATGGCATTGGAGGGTGTCGGTTTTTTGTGGGAACAACTTAGCAGATCTGTGAAACAGCGATTCTTTTCTCGGTTGCGAGATGCGATTGTCATATATCAATCGTTGTGGTTGCAGGCGGTATGCCCCAAGGTGCTTGTTATCAGTTTCCCACAAGGTGTTGTTCTCTTACTGTACTGATCGTTGACTTCTCTCACCAGCTGTCGTACGGGACAGCTGTTTTTTTGCATTAAAATATTGATAATGATATTATTTTTATCCTATGAACTTTGAAGAGTATCAGCAAAAATCGAAAACAACGGCACTGTATCCCAATGTGGGAAAGAATTTTATTTACCCGACATTGGGCCTTGCGAGCGAGGCAGGCGAGGTTGCCGGAAAAGTGAAAAAAATAATGCGGGATGATAGTGGTGTTGTATCTGATGAGAAACGCGAAGATATTAAGAGCGAGCTTGGTGATGTGTTGTGGTATGTTTCACAATGCGCAACAGAATTTGGATTATCATTAGATGATATCGCGCAAGCAAATATTGAAAAATTATTTTCTCGCAAAGACCGTGGTGTGTTAGGTGGGAGCGGGGATGGTCGGTAAACCTCACCCTACCCTCTCCTTGCAACGGAGAGGGAGACGTATGGGCACTCTCTTTGTAAAGGAGAGGTGATGTATCAGTTTCCCCATCCTGTATAAGGAGGGGGTGGTATGAAAATAATACTATGACACAACAACAATCAATGGCATTATTACGAGAACATGTAAAAAATGAAAGTTTAATCAAACACATGGTTGCGGCAGAAGCAGTTATGAAAGCGCTGGCAAAAAGGTTTGAACAAGATCAAGCAAAATGGGCGCTTGCAGGACTGTTGCATGATATTGATTGGGAAGAAACAGCAGATGATCCCTTGCAACATTCCATTATGTCGCAAGGATATTTAAAAACAGCAGGAGTGGATGATGACGTTGTCCGAGCGATTTATGTGCATAATCATTTGCATGGGATTGAACCGCAAACTATGCTTGAAAAGGCATTGTATTGTGCAGAAGAATTGACCGGGTTGATTGTAGCGTGCGCATTGGTACAGCCGGATAAAAAACTCGCATCAGTTATTTCTGAATCAATATTGAAAAAATTTAAAACACCGGGGTTTGCTCGCGGAGTAGATCGCGATCTTATTGCCAGATGCCAAGAACTGCTTGGTATGACGCTTGAAGAATTAGTTGTGCTTGAGCTTGAGGCCATGAAAGACATTGCTGATGATTTGGGATTATAGAGACGCCTCAGGGGGGTGTCTCTACAACTGGTGGGAGATTTCTGTTACAATACAGAAAGAATCTATGTTACTTCAAGGGAAAACAGTTGCGATTTTAATGGAGACGCTGTATCAGGATATGGAAGCATGGTATCCGTATTACCGCTTAAAAGAAGAAGGAGCGCAGGTATTTTTTGTTGGCGTGAAAAAGGGAGAAATGTATAAAGGAAAGTACGGATATGAGGCAATTGCGGAGATGGGAATGGATGAACTTGTTGAACATCATTTTGATGCAGTGATTATTCCTGGTGGCTTTGCTCCTGATTACATGCGTCGCCACAAACAAATGGTTGATTTTGTGCGCCAGATGGCGCAAACGGGAAAAGTGGTTGCCGCGATTTGCCATGGCGGATGGATGTTAGTATCTGCGGATGTGATTCGCGCAAAGCGGGTTACATCTTTTTTTGCAATTAAAGATGATATGAAAAACGCAGGAGGCGATTGGGAAGATCAAGCCGTAGTGCAGGATGGGAATATGATCACTTCGCGCAAACCAGATGATTTACCAGTATTTATGAAGACAGTTATTGAGGTATTAGCTGAACTATGAAAAAAAACAAACAAGACAAATTAACCAAGGAACTACATAGGCAAACACTGGGTTATATTGTGGCAGGCCTTGGAGTTGTAGCAGGACTTGCGTGGAACGATGCCATCGTGGCGCTTATTGAAGAGATTTTCCCATTAGACCGCGGAACAGTTATGGCAAAGATTATCTATGCGTTGATTATTACTGGTATTGTTGCATTTTTTTCTATGAGAATCGCAAAAAGCGATCGAGGGAATGGAGATAATGGCACGTAGTGTTTGTTTTTGATATAATCTGTAGAGATGGGGTTCACCCGGTCTCTACATACGCTTCTATGGAACAAGGAGAACAATTTATTCATGATTTTTTAGAAAAATTGATTGATGAGGCAGAACAGGGCGGAGTATCAGATAATTTGCGTCAAGATATGATGGCAGGTCTTACTCAACGCTTGAACGCGTATATCGGTACGGCGATTTTTCAGGAATTCTCATCGCAGGATGCGAAGGATTTTGAAAAGCTCATAGAGAATCATGATTTCAATAGCCAAGAGGTACAGTCATTTTTACATGAACGAATTCCGAGTATTGATGAAATTATGGCAAAAACCATGATGGAGTTTCGGGATATTTATTTAAACAGTTAGCCCTATGGGAGAAACAAGAGAGTATATTGGTATCAGTAGAGCGGATGACTCATCGCACTCACAAGATACCACGCCAAATTATGATTTGGCTGAGTACCGCAATCAACTATTAGTGGCTGTTGCGCCGGGAGAGCCGTCGCGTAGAGATCGTGTTGATAAAAATACGCGCGATGAGTTAGTTGTGGAATATAAGGTTATGGCAGGGATTGTTGATCATGCCATAGAGGTGATTGAAGGGTTTCGTCAAAATAATCCCAGTGGCGGACCGACAGGGACTATTACGTATCAAGAAGTTGAGAGAGAGGTATTGGTTCCTGAACAGATGGATAAATTAACCACTTATCAACGAAAACTTGTTGAACAACGAGTGCGGTTAGTGGTGGATCAATGCGCAGCTGTACTTCGGACACAAAAAATGATGTCTGATCCCAAACAATGGGCATCAGATATTTTTGAAACGTCATTATATGGCGATGTTGACATTACAAGCCCTACGCCTTCGACCATCAATATTACCTTTTATGATAAGCGCGATTACATTACTATTATTGGGAGTGGCGGGCTCGCTGCATTTCTTTCCTATAGTGATCCACGCATTACAAAGAATGCTCCTGATTTACGAGGATGTATCATTGTTGTAGATGGATCAACAACAGGTGCTCTTTCTGGTGCTACTATTCAAAGCCATGAATGGCGGCATCGGGCAAATTCAGCAATGTTCCCTGAGCATATTGATCACTGGGGTATTCAAAATGAAGTTGAAAATATTCGTAAAAAAATAGGTGATCCGAATGCACAGGTACCGGAGGATTGGAATATTGTAGATTGGTGGCAGGCACTTCCTGATAAGACAATACGTGATGTTATTTCCTCGCATGTTGGTCGTATTGTATTTGAACATATTGCCAAGTGGGGGAAAGAAGAAGTGTTAGCATACACCTATTCAAACCATATATCGCTTGATCAGCTCTTAACGCTTTTGACGCAGGAAAACGGTATCTATGATTACTTGGCTCAAGCTTCTGGTGGGCATCCAAGTTTGCGCACCATGGCCCGGTCATCCCCGGAAATACAAACATTAGTTGACAGCGTATGGCAAAGTCATGTGCATAATATACAAGTCATGCTTGATACGCTAAAACAGCTGGGGACAGTTGACGCCGCTGGGCATGTGCAGTTGGATCCTAAAACATTCAACCTTTTAGCCATTACACCTCACAAACATTGGAAATATTTACTCGCAACTCCGCGGCCGAGAGTTGCGACATCGCCCGCGCCAGTACCAACTCAGTCCCCGACCCCAGCACCTACTCCAACACCTCCAACCGAGCAAACTCCAACGCCAACTCCGGAACGTCGTCAACCACAGCCGTTGGGCAAAAAGAAAGCGTATCTTATTGATGTGTCAGAAATCGCAAAGGCCTACGCATGGCGCGAGGCAGAAGAAAAACTTCGTGTCTTACTTGATAATTCTAATATGGTGAAACGCTGGTGGGTACGGTCAAGCGAGAAAGGGTATTTGATTAAATTCTATCAAGAGGCGTTAAGCGCAATTCAAAGTAATAAGAATTTACTTACACAAATCGAAGCAAAAGTTCGCGGCGACAGTAATATTCAGATTGATGCGGGAAGCCAAGATATTTCGTATCAGGTGTTGGACGCAGTCATTCGTCAATTTGCAGAAGAAATCAACCAACAAAATGAAAAAGGCGCGGTCGTTTCTGATAATGCAACTATTAATAGTGTGTCGGCTGATTTATTTTATCGTCATGCCATGCATCCCATGACGCGACAAGCGTTTGATGAGGAACTTGAACATCAATTATTACCATTGTTGCATGGAAAGAATTATTCAGATGATGCAACGCGCGAGCGCGAGGCAAGGGGGCTGTTGTTTGCAAATAATTTTTGGGAATTGGCGCAAGAATACCGCGCACGGATTCAAGAGCTTACAGAACAATATCCTGGAGAAGAGGAAAAGGTTCTCACTCATCTGCGTCGTGAAATGGCATTAGATATTCAGCTCGGATTAAAACAGCGTGATTTGTATGATAATAAGCCTAAAGAGGTTCTGACTCGGTTTGAAAAATATGTTGATTTTGTTGAAAATATTCCTGTATTAGGGAAGCATGCCGGTAAAGTGCTTGCGAATCCAGTTGCATATGGCGTATTAGGTGGATTTGTCGGCAATGCTTTGTTTCGACGCGGCGCAAAAGCAGTTGCGACTGCTGGATTTATTGCAACCGTTGCAAGTACGGCTCCTGCCTGGGCACCTTTGCTTGCAAGTATGGCAGTCGGTGGAGCGTTTGTGGCAATGCGCAGGATGAGGGATTTGAAATATGATCGCGGGCTTGCGATAAGGCAATCAACGCTTGGAGCGGAAACAGTGGCCAATGATCGCCAGCGTAAAGCGCTTGAGCGGTTTCATTACGATCATATTAAAGCGGAAACAGTTATTCCTCGACTTGATGCGATTTATGCGCAAAGTAGTTTAGCTGATGCTGATCGTGATTATGTCGCAGATATTATGGCGCGGATTCAGGTTGAGCAAAAAAAATCAGTTGATTTAATTGGTGTGCAGTATGGCCTTCCGCATAAAACAAAAGAAATTGCAATGACTGATGTAAAAATTCGATTGCGCGATGTACGTAAAAAATTTGGATTCGAAGATGATGATAACCTCCCAGTAGAAATTCTGAATCGTTTTAATAATCGCAAGAATGCATTGGTTTCAAATATCCAAGAGAATGATAAAGCATTTGATAGGTATAAAAGAGGCCAGGCAGTTATCGCAGGGCTGGCTGGCGTGGCAGTAGGCGGGTTAGCCGGAACGGTTGGGCAGTTTGCATGGTTTAAGGGATTAGAGGCAGTTGGCCATGCGCCGAAAACTGACAGTTATATTGAGGCGTTGTGGCATCACATGACCGGCAGTGGTGAAAGAGGCGCTGGCGTGGCGCATGAGGTTGCGCAAGGCGCCGGAGGCGCCGCAGGCGAGGTGGCAGAGCATGCTAAAGAGTTAGCGCCCCGTCCCGGGTTTCATGATGTGCATGTTGATTTGCCCGGGGCAGAGGATGTGAATGTAAAAATACCGGACGGGATGAATATTATTCCCGATAGCAAAGGAGATGGATTTGATTTGGTAAATGAAAAAGGCAAAGTGATTTTTGAAAATTTGCATTTCAACCCGGATGGAAGTTTGACCGAAGATACTATCTCGCAACTCAAAGAGCATGGATTTAACATGGAAGATGTTATTACAAAAGAAAGCAAGGTGGTTGATCCGATGGACTATGTGAAAGACATGCTGGATAAACATGCGCGCGCTGATTGGCATGATGAGCCCGGCAAGCGGTTTAGTAATTTCTTTAATCGCTTGATTGAATTTGAAGGCAAACAGCAAATGGGGTATGTGCATAAATCCGCAGATGGAAAGGTCTATTTTGACATTCGAGGCATTGCCAATAATTTGATGAAAAACGCGGAAAATGCGTTTGACAAATTTGGCAGAAATCCGGACGGAAGTTTTGATTCCAAATTAGAACATTTGCGGGATCAGTTGCGGCAGTGGAATAGTGAAGGGTCATTATTAAAACACTTACAACTTGCGATTTTTCCGACAGATGAATTAAATAAAAAGGGGTTAAGTATTTTAGTTGACGGCGCAAGTCCTGACGGCCGTTTGACACTTCCGCCTGAAATCGCAAAACTGTTTACCACAGAGCAGAGTTTGCATTATCTTCATCATCCGGTGAAATTTATGGAGATTCGGTTAGATGGGCATGCATTAGCTACTACAATCGGCAATGACATGACAAAGCAGTTGATAGAAGCGACAATACATAACCCGCTCATCATGCCCCCTGCACCGGGCGGGCCAGTTGAGTCGCCATGGGCGCTCCCATTCTGGAAACGCAACCAACTCAAAGCCGCACCGTTGCGTGGAGGGCCATCTATGCCACCTCGGCAACCAACTCCAGATGGACCTGAACGGACCCCTGATTATTATCGTGGAGAAGTGAAAAAACATTATACAGATATGGCAGTGTACCGTCATTCACTCACAGAAAGTGAGAAGTTCTTTGAGCGGTTTGCTGCAGATTCTCGTTTGAAGGGGAGATATGATTATTTAATAAAGAGATATCATGAGTTGCAACAGATTTCAACGATTTCGGCAGTACAGCGGCAGAAATATGAAAAAGAACTTGAGAAATATAACAAGCAATATGGTAAAAATAATTCTTTGGATGCATTCGTGCAACAAGAGTTACGGCGAATCCATTATCAAATAGAAAATATTTATTTAGAAGAAACACGGATCGGATTGCGTCCATTTGAACAGGAATATTATGATCGTAGCCCTCTTATTGCTGGCATTGAGCGCGCTGAAGAAATTGTTGTTATATTAGATCATCCTATTGGCGACGCAGTACTTACAACGCCTATGATTATGGCGTTGCATGAATATATGAAACGGAATAATATTTCAGGAAAGCCAATTCGTGTCTTTGTTGCTAATAATCAGGTTTCTTTAATGAAGCCATTGGAAAATCAGTTTCCTGGTGTTTCAGTATATGGAGTTGGTGGCATGAAACAATTTTTTGTGTGGGAGGGGCGTAAAGAGCGATTTCTCATAAACGCTGATAAGAATTTTGAGAGCTATGACATATTAGGGTTGAGTGAAAATGATATTACTGATTCTTCTCGGGTTATGTCTATTGACTATGCGAGTTGGCGGCTTGAAGAAGCTCCTCGCAGGAGGAGAGATACGGTATATGAGAAAGCAGTGTCTAAAGGAATTACTCGATATGATATGCTTCCTGCTCGTATTTTGAGAAATTTTGAAGTGATGTTTGGACAAAAGTTATTTGACAATATCAATAAAATAGAGCGTTATTGGGAACCAGGTCATGACTTCCCGCAACGAGAACAAGCGTTAAGAGATAAGTATAATATCCAATCAGGAGAGCGTGTGATTGTGGTTTCTGCAGGTTCGTCTGTTATGCCTAAGGAATATCATCCTGATCAATGGGAAAAGGTTTTTGACGGGATTTGCACTAAGTATCCTGATGCACATATTGTATTTCTCGACGATACTCGGCCAGAACGGGTGAGTATGTATAGTGAAGGACTGGTGGATCGCCTGATTCGTGATAAGGGTTATCATATTACTCGGGCGAAAGAAGACCTTGGGAGTATCGGCGTACTTGTTCATATTGCTGATATGACTATTACCCCGGATACTGGTATTGGCCATATTTCTTCAATGTATGGCACACCAAATATTATGATGATTCTTGGAAACCCCATCACATGGTCTGGTCCTGCGACGAGAAGAGTTTTGCATCCTGTAGCGCGGGGAATTTACAAACAAGGGGGGAGTACCTACAATAAGGCATGGGCTGATGAATATAAAAGTTCTCATTTTGTTGAAGAAAATGGTAGGCGAATAGGAGCATCCGATATTGATCCACAGAAGGTGCTTGCTGAAGTTGATAAGGTATTATCACGACGATCATCATAGTATAGGTGGTTTCTCAATCGTAAGAACGAGAAACCACTCGATTTTTTTTATTTCAATATTGTTTTCCTTGACAATTTTGACAGATCATCTAACAATAAGAGCGGTTGTTTTTTTGTTCGTTATTTTCTCCGAGATTGCTTATCCCTGTGTGGGGGATCGCAATGATAACGCGCGGAGGTTTAGTTAATTATTTTTTTTGAATATGCCGTATTCAATAGAAGACCATGAAGAAGGGTTACACTTACACCTTCATGGCAAAGAGTTAGAAGATATTTTTTATTCAGCATTCGAAGGCGCGATGAATTTACTTGCTTTGGATGCTCCTGTGGAGGAGCCGACCATTACGCGGACACTCGCGCTCGAGGCGGATGATGAGACCGATTTGCTTGTATCTTTTGTAAACGAATTATTAGGGCTTTCACGCTCGTATAATGAAGTGTACACTAATATTATTATTAGTGATTTTTCAGAGACGTATCTGGAGGCAGAACTTGAGGGCTTTCCTTTGGAGGAAGAGATAGAACTGATGCCAAAGGTGGAACGGCATGAGCGGGAGGTTTCACAAAACAACAAAGGCCAGTTTGAATCAATTCTTGTTGTGGCGATTTAGTTACGCGAAGGAGGCGGAGAGATGAAACAGTGGTTGAAACAAAGGGTGATGTTTCCTCTCCTTCAAAACATTGCGCGGTATTTATACCGCGTTGAGGTTTGCGGATGGGAGAATCTTCCGAAAACAGCGCCAGTGGTGTTTGTGTCGAACCACGCGAGCCACTTTGACACTCCCTTGCTTGTTTCCTTGCTTACACAGTGGGCAAAACTGCAAGGGGTTGAGCTCTATGTTGTCGGAGCGCGCGACTATTGGGGCATAAAAGGTCGGATTCGAGCGTTTATGTGCGAGTGCTTTCATGTGCTTCTTATTGAAAGAAGCAACGCGCGCGGGTATCAACTTGGAAAGGATTTGACCCTGATTAACACCGTGCTTCATCAGGGGCATGCGCTTATTATGTATCCAGAAGGGGGACGGCAGTCAGATCCTTTGCGTGGCATGCCTTTTAAGGATGGGGTATCAGTCATCGTTCGCAAGGCCGAGCTTGTTCCTTTGCAAGTAGTCCCGATTTTTATCTTCGGGACGCATCTCGTGTGGTCGAAAAAGAGCCGGCTTTTTTCTTTATCAATGCTATTTCGCGCACGCATACAAGTGAGATTGGGACAGGCGATTGATTCTCATTTGTATGGAACGCAGGAAGCGCTGACAAAGGCACTTGAACAGGCCGTAGATGCCTTGCGGCAGGAGTATCAAAGGCGTGCGTGAGGATTTTTTTCTTCACGCATTTTTTTGACAAAAATAAGTCAAAAGTGTATTGTATTGGGGCTATGAAAATAACACTATCACTCATTAAAGCAGATATCGGAGGGGTTGGCGGGCATACAAAACCGTCAGAAAAAGTTTTGGAAACAGTTCGCGCTTTTATTGAAGCAAAAGGCCAGTATCTTTTAACTGATCACCGCGTGTTTTATACTGGCGATGATATTGCAGTGCTGATGACTCATACCAACGGCCCAAAGCATGAAAAGATTCATCAATTAGTATGGGACGCGTTTGTGGCAGGCACTGAAGTTGCAAAGTCACAAGGTCTGTACGGCGCTGGGCAGGATTTATTAAAAGACGCGTTTACCGGCAATATTCAAGGGATGGGGCCTGGGGTTGCGGAAATTGAATTTGAAGAGCGGCCGAATGAATCCGTGATGGTGTTTACTATGGATAAAACCGAGCCGGGCGCGTTTAACTTGCCCATGTATCTTGCGTTCGCAGATCCAATGTGGTCTCCAGGTCTGTTGGTGGCGCCTGAAATGAACAAGGGCTTTACCTTTGAAATTATTGATACAGAATATTTGGAAGCAGACAAAGTTATTCGATTAAACGCGCCAGAGGATTTATATGATATCGCGGCGCTGTTGCGGGAAACACGGCGATATGTGGTTCGCTCGATTTATTCTCGCAAGTATCCAGATCAGCATGTGGTTTCTGTAGCCACAACGCGGTTAAAACATATTGCAGGGAAATACGTTGGCAAGGATGATCCTGTGGCATTGGTGCGCGTGCAAAAGATGTTTCCGGCAACAGAAGAAATGGGAGCGTGCTTTCGCAATGCGCATTATGTTGGTGGCGACTGTCGCGGATCACACCAACAGCCGTTGATGCCGGTGCCGATAAATTCGCCCGCATCTGTGCATTATTGCATTCCAATTGTTCAAGGCATAACGTTTTCAATGCGTAATGGAAAGATGACAGAGTGGGTAGATGTGTTTGTTGATCCATTCTGGGATTATGTTCGTCAAAAAGCCGCGGAGAAATCTATTGCCATGCGTGAACAGGGCTTTACCGAGCCATCTATGCTTCCGCGCGAAGAATTGGAATACGGCGGCATTGTGGAACGATTGAATCGTCTTGATAGCACGTTTGAGTTGAAGCACGATTAGAGGTATACTGTGTAGAGACGGGGTTCACCCCGTCTCTACATTGGTTTTGTTGATACATGATATTCTATGACGGATTTTAACATTCATTTTATTGATGAGCATGATATTTTGCATAAACGGGTATTATTGCGGGTTGATTTTAATGTATCGTTGCATGACAATCTTACTATCGCGGACGATGCCCGTATTCAACAGGGTCTGCCTACGATTAAATATTTACTTGAAAAAGGCAATAAATTGATATTGGTGTCTCATCTCGATAGGCCTGAAAAACGCGATCCTAAACTTTCGTTAAAACCTGTTGTTGCTCGTTTACAAGAATATCTTGATGGTTTTACTGTAAAATTAGTTGATGATTTTTTGATTGAACCCAAGGAAACATTTTCCGCACAAAAAGAGAATGAGATATTGGTACTTGAAAATATCCGATTTTATGCCGAAGAAAAAAAGAATGATCCTGAATTTGCAAAAAAATTAGCAGAACTTGCAGATGTGTATGTAAACGACGCGTTTGGGGTGTGTCATCGGACTGACACTTCGGTTGTCGGTGTTGCGGCATTGATTCCATCATATGGCGGGTTGCTGTTGAAAAAAGAAATTGAAATGATTTCATCCGTTATCGCCAAACCGCAAAAGCCGTTGGTTGCCATTATCGGTGGCGCAAAAATTTCAGGGAAAATTAAATTCATAGGCAGGTTGCTTGAACTTGCCGATTATTTGCTTGTCGGTGGCGGATTGGCGAATAATTTTATCGCGGCGCAGGGATTTGAAATTGGCAAGAGCTTGGTTGAGTATGAAGAAATTGAAAATGCGCGCAGGATTTTGTATATGGCCGCGCAAAAAAACACTGCAGTGGTGTTGCCATCTGATGTTGTGATCGGCGAGCCGGATAATTCAAAAGAAGGCGGAGAAATTAAAAAAGTTGATGAAGTGCCACAAGACGGGTATATTTTAGATATCGGCCCAGAAACGCAGGCGCGGTTTGGGGCAATTATTGCAAAAGCAAAAACCATTATATGGAATGGACCGGTTGGTTTGTTTGAGAATCCCGCATTTGGCCGTGGCACTGATTTTATTTATTATGCAATCACGCAGAATAAGGATGCTGTTTCCGTGATCGGTGGGGGTGAAACATTAGCCGCTGTATCTAAAAAAGAATATTTGGAAAAAATTACTCACATATCAACTGGTGGAGGGGCAATGCTTGAGTTTATTGAACAAGGCACATTGCCTGGGTTTGAAGCGTTGAATAACGGATAGCGATAATATCTTCCTCTCCTTGTGAAGGAGGGGGTAGAGGGAGGTCATATACCCCACCCTGCCCTCCCCGATTATAGGGGAGGGGAACGAGGGTATGATCAAACTTGCGATATTTGATCTTGACGGATTTTTGCTCCAAGGATCGCGATTTAGCGATTTTTTGGAAAAAGAATATCATGTTTCCAAGCCGGAATTTTTAGGTATTTTGCGTGGCAGAGTAATGCCGCCAAAATGCGATATCAACACGCCTTCGTTTCCCGCATGGGAGCCGTATCTTTCTGTATGGGGTTTGCATGTGAATGAGCAGGAGTTTTTTGATTTATGGTTTAAAACAGAGGGTACGCATGAAGTGATGGAACATTTTGAGTTGGTGAAAAAAGTAAAATCCCAAGTTGAAAAAGTTGCCGTGATGTCTGATAATTTTTTTGAGCGGGCTGATTGGATTAAAAAAACATTCCCATCAATGCAGTTGTTTGATTTTATGTATTTTTCATGCGAAAACGGATTTACCAAAGCAACGGAACGATCCTATAAAATGGTGCTTGAACATTTTGGCGTTCAACCGGATGAAACTGTGTTTATTGATGATGATGAGGATTCTGCAAAACTTGCCACAAGTTTAGGTATTCATGCTATTTATTTTCGAAATGCGGATCAACTAAAGCAGGAATTGTCGCAAGTTGGGTTGAGTGTGTAAACAGGATGACATATATGCCCTCAGCCGTATTGGCACAAAGAAAAAAACGAGTGCGATTGGTTATTCGAGAATTAAAAAAACTATTCCCTGTAGCGGGAATAGTTTTGAAATTTTCCAATTCATGGGAATTGCTTGTTGCTGTCATTCTTTCTGCGCAGTGCACTGATGTGATGGTCAACCACGTGACAGAAAAATTATTTCAAAAATATACAACATTAGATGATTATGTGAACGCAGATCGCGCGGAATTTGAGCGGGATATTTTTAAAACAGGATTTTATAAAAATAAAGCAAAACATATTTTACAAGCCGCGAAAATGGTGAAAGAAAAATATAGCGGTGTTATCCCTCGCACTATGGATACATTGATGACAATCCCTGGCGTTGGCAGAAAAACAGCAAATGTGGTGTTGGGGAACGCATATGGTGTTGTTGAAGGAATTGCGGTTGACACGCATGTGCGCCGGTTATCTCAAAAATTCGGTTTGACTGATAACAATGATCCTAAAAAAATCGAACAAGATCTTATGCAGATTGTTCCGAAAAAACAGTGGTTTGAATTCACCTATCTCATGATCGAATACGGAAGGAAATATTCTCCAGCGCGAAAAGTACACCTAACAGATGATCCTGTGATTTTAGCGCTTCGGTAAAAATAGATTATGTCTGCTGAATTTCAAAAAGAGATTTTAAGTTGGTATAAGAAAAACGGGAGGCATACGTTGCCATGGCGAAGGAAGGTGAACCAGTCAGCGTATCGGATTTTGGTGTCTGAATTAATGTTGCAACAGACGCAGGTGGATCGCGTAATTCCAAAATATAGCGCGTTTCTTAAGAACTTCCCAACCGCGCGGGCTTTGGCACAGGCAAAAGTTGCTGATGTTTTGAAAGCGTGGCAGGGGTTAGGGTATAATCGTAGAGCGTTGTATTTACAGCGCGCGTGTCAGGTGGTGCAAAAGGAGTATGGCGCCAGGTTTCCTCGTACTGCGCAAGAATTGGAGAAACTACCAGGTGTGGGGCCGTATACTGCTCGGGCAGTGAGCGTATTTGCGTTTAATAATCCAGAGGTGCTGATTGAGACGAATGTGAGGAGGGTGTTTATTTATTTCTTTTTTACTTCTTCTGTCATTGCGAGGAGCCCGCAGGCGACGAAGCAATCTCGAGATCGCCACGTCTTTCCCCTTCGGGAGAATCCTCGCGATGACAGAATAGTGTCAGACGCAGAATTAATGCCTTTGATAGAAAAATATCTGTATAAAAAAGACCCGCGGATGTGGTATTCAGCACTGATGGATTATGGGGCATTGGCAATGGAGGGAATTCTCAATCCTAACAGAAAAAGTAAACACTATATAAAGCAGTCAAAATTTGAAGGATCAAAACGGTATGTGCGCGCACATATTGTGCGGTATCTTTTGGAACATAAAAAAGCATCATCACAAGAGATTTTGAAATCATGTGCAGGTAATCCGTATTTGGAGAAATACGCCCATGAGTTAGGGGATATTTTAGACGCGCTCACTCGGGAAGGATGTATGGTTTTCCATAAAGGAAAGTGGCATATTATATGAGTACTATTAAGATTAAGATTGATAGATTAGTGTTTGGCGGGCAAGGAATGGGAGAAGTTGACGGTAAGAAATTTTTTGTGTGGAATGCTCTGCCTGGAGAAACTGTTGAAGCGCGTGTTACCAAAAATAAGCCTGATTACGGAGAGGCAGTTACTGAACACATTATTACCTCATCTCCACAGCGGCGCGATGCGCGTGAAAATCATTTTCTTTCATGCAGTCCGTGGCAAATTTTGGATTTTAGCAAAGAAAATAAATGGAAAGAAAGAATTATACAGGAGGCGTTTGCACGCGAAAATGTTGATCTCTCTCCTGATGCCATTGTGACAGATGGGGTTGAGTACGGGTATCGCAATAAAATGGAGTTTAGTTTTTGGTCAGAGACAGAGAACGATCTTTCGCTTGCTTTTTTTAGCCGTGGCGGAAAACGGAAAATTCCTATTTTAGGGTGTTGTTTGGCAAAAAATGAAATCAATCAGGTAGCGCAAGATATTCGGGATCAGTTAGCAATAGCAGGAATTCGTGGCTGGCATGTTAAATCATTGATTGTACGAGCAACACAAAAAGGAATGGTGCACGCGGCATTGTTTATTAAAAAAGACGATATCTCGCTTCCTGAATTTGTTATAGAAAAACCACTTGAATCGTTTACAGTATATTATTCAACGCACAAAAGCCCTGCGTCTGTGCCGACAAAAGTACTGGCACGGTATGGGAGTGATGATTTGATTGATGATATTGGTGAATGTGTATTTTCGTATTCTCCATTAAGTTTTTTTCAGGTAAATGTGCCAGTGTACGTTTTGGCATTAAAAGATATTGCGCAATGGGTTGAGAGTGGTCGCGTAGTTGATGTGTATAGTGGGGTTGGATCAATCGGATTGTCTATCGCGCGTCAGGCGTCAGAATTGGTGTTGATTGAGAATGATACTTTTGCCTGCGCGTCTGCAAAAAAGAATAGCAAGATGAATGGCTATGATCATGCGCAGATTATTGAAGGCAGGGCAGAGGATTATGAAACCGCGATTGATAGTGATTCAACTGTGATTGTTGATCCTCCCCGCGCGGGGTTACATCATAGAATCATTGAACAATTAAAAAAAGCGCGTCCGCGTACTATGATGTATTTGTCATGCAACCTTTCTACTCAAGCAAGAGATATCGCATTGCTTGCTGATACTTATTCTGTGGTATGTTCACGCGGGTATAACTTTTTTCCGCATACTCCGCATATTGAACACTTGGTTGTGTTGAAAGTTCGTTAATGTTTGTAGAGACGTGCCGATGGCACGTCTTTATGAGAGATGCACTATTGTCGCATTTTCCTGAAGACGCCCCAGTGGGGCGTCTCTACGATATTGCAATATCTCCTGATACAAGGAGTTCTTTTTTATTTGAAATATCAATTTTGTTTTGTATCAATGTAGTAATGGTATTCAGTTCTGATGTTCTGTTAATGAGCGCCGCGCCAATAATGCGGTTATCTTTAAGAATAAAGTGGCCATACGAATGTGTGTCGTCTGGCATACGTTCTATTAACTCTTTACCTTCTCCGCTTTTTACATCTCCTACAAAAGCGATTGAAAGCCCAAATCCGCTACACGTATAATTAGTTACGGCGCTAAAAGCAGTTTTTGTGCCAGTCATATTGAGGCCGGCAATTTTTCCTTGCAATTGCGCATTTGCCCAGTTTCCCATTTGGATATATTCATCCAAAATAGTATCAAAATATTCAGCGCAATCACCAGCGGCCCATATATCAGGCATATTGGTTTCAAGATATTCGTTCACAATAATGCCATTTCTTGTTTCCATTGTTTTTTGTAAAAGGATATCTTTAGGACATACGGATCCAACACCAATCGCAAGGAGATCTGCATTAAGATGGACCTGCTTTTTTGTTGTGATACCAGTTACTATTTCCGCGCCTTCAATAGTTGCGACTTCATCTTCTTTTATGATAGTTACTCCTTTTTCAGTTATTGCTTTTTCTATAATACTTCCGGCCTTGTTATGTAAGAGGTGTCCCCAAAAGAATGGCTCGCGGATAATGAGGGTAACATCAAGGCCAGCGAGTTTGAGAATATCGCACATTTCAAACCCAATAAATCCAGCGCCAACAACAACGGCTTTTTTTGCCGTTTTTATGGTTTTCATGATGCCTTTTGCATCATCAAGCGTGCGAACGCAATAGACACCGCTTATCGTTTCGTTTGGGAGTCCTAATGTTCGGGCGCAGACGCCAAGGGCAAGGAGGAGTTTGTTGTATGTAAGGGATTCGTTAGTATTGAGTGTAACCTTTTTTGTATCAGTATTGAGAGTAGTTGCCCTGATACTATTTTTTAAATCTATATTGTTTTGAATATACCATTGCTTATCATGCCGGAAAATTGACTCAAACGACATTTTGCCTAAAAAAAAGTTTGGCTTTGATAGCATGATGCGGGAGTAAAACGGGTATGGTTCATCCGAGATAATGGCGATTGTCCCGTTTGTATCATTCTGCCGAATGGTTTCTGCGGCAACCGTACCTGCCACTCCACCACCGATAATGATGTAATCGTAGTTTTGCATATCTTGGTAGTATAGGCGATATTTGAGGTATATTCAATACATAAAATGAGGCCCGTAGCGCGTGGACGGTGCGCTACGGGCGTTGAGGCGAGGTTTGGGTTCAGGGTTGAGAATGAAGATATCAATCCCCTGTTCCTGTGCAGTTACAAGGGTATCGATATTATTTTCCCGTACTGTGGATGTTGTATAGAGCACGATCACCCCTTTGTTCCTTTTGGGGAGTGCGCGTTCGTTGATGAAATCAGTAGCCCTATGAATGGCCTCTTTAATCGTGTCCTGCTCGGTAAACGCATGGATGATTGCTCCATGAAATTGCGGGATGAACCCATCTTCAGGGGGCGGGAAGGCGGAGGGGTCGGAAATGAAGATGATCGCATCAAACCGGTACGATTGGGTAGTTTGTTTTGCCAGAGAAATCGCCTCTGGCCGCGTGATCCCGATTTCATCAATGATAAGCACATTGACGCTGGTTGCCGGGACTGGGAGAGTCCCACAGCTTACGACCGTTAACAACGCAATGACCGTAAACAACGCACATCGCTTATGGGAGGTCATGTGTTTCTCCTTGATACGAGGTTGGTGTCTATCATAGAGGGATTGTTTTGTTTTGTAAATAGTATAGCATTAGCTTTTTTTTGCGCAATTTTTATGGTATATTGCATGCAATAACGCATATTCTCTATGAAAAATAATGTATTTATTTTACCCTTTATTACAGCGCTTATCAGTGGCGTGGCGGTGTTTATCAATAAATTTGGTGTGGGAAGTTGGTCTGATGCGGTAGCGTATACAACAACAAAAAATATCATTGCCGCATGTTTGCTGGCAGGGTTGGTGGGCGCGGTTGCCCAATGGCGAGTATTGAAATTGTTAAATAAGAAGCAATGGATCAACCTTGTTGTAATCGGTGTGATTGGCGGTTCTGTGCCATTTGTCTTATTTTTCAAGAGTTTGACGTTGGTGCCGGCAACGCAAGCCGCGTTTATTCATAAAACCCTATTTGTGTGGGTTGCTGTTATGTCTGCCGTTTACTTGAAAGAAAAGGTGAGTAGATTGCAATGGCTTGGGATAGTGGTGATGATGATAGGCGTGGTGATGTTAGGCGGCCTAAAGGGATGGGACTGGGGAATAGGATTTTTTCTTGCATTGGGGGCTACGATTTTATGGGCAATTGAGACGATCATTGCAAAAAAAATATTGCAGAATATTCCGGCTCTGGTTGGAGCTTGGGCACGGATGGCGTTTGGTGCGGTGCTTTTGATTGTTTACAGTATTGCTCAAGGGAGCGGACAAGCGTTGATTCCTCAAACATGGGAGCAGGTGGGTTGGGCATTGGTGACAGGTATGGTGTTGTGTGGGTATGTTGCGTGTTGGTATACGGGATTAAAAAAATTATCCGCTTCGTTTGTATCAACAGTGTTAGTGTTGGCGTTTCCGATTACGGTTGTACTGCAAAACATCACAACAGGACAATGGCCAAGCGCATTGATTGTTCCGATGATATTGCTTGTGGCTGGAGCAGGTGTATTTGTGATGTCATCACGACAAAAAAATCTCACCCCAGCCCTCTCCTTAATAAAGGAGAGGGAGACGATGGTTTCTATGGTCTCACCTCAATTACTATCTCAAGAGCAGGGGATTATTCGTTGCGCGCGATACGCGTTTTCACCGAACAGATTGCACTTTTGCGGACCAGATAAATCGGGCGAGATGTTGGCGTATCTTGGCGAAAACACCGCGGACTATGGTCTGCGGTATTTGTTGTCACAGTTTGAAGTGATGTATCCCTATTTAAAAGCCATTGCTGACGCCAATCATCTTTCCGACCCTTTGCATGAAAAAGTGGTTGAAGCGTATTGGGTTGGAAATGAGCTTTTGGATACACCATCCAAGCAGGATATGTATATCCACTTGAAAGATACACTCAAAGTAAAAGATCGGTTTGGTAGTAAGTATTTTGGATATATTGAGGATAAAATATCTGGCGGGGCAAAAATGCACCATTCGTTTCAGGTGATGAACATCTGGCAGAGGATGGGGCATAAAGAGGAGCCGCATACTGTGGAGAGTATTGATTCTTGTAGGATTAGCTGGGGGAAAGTGATTGCGATTGACGGACCAGTAATTACAGTTGAGCGCCAGCCGATTCGGTTTGATGGCGCGAAGTTGTATCTTGCTACGGTTGAGCAACGCGTTATCAGGCGTCATTTGGCTGATGATGGGTCAATGGATGATGCGGCTATAGGTGATTGGATTTCCATGCACTGGGATTTGCCATGCGAGAGGTTGCATGCGCGGCAAGTCGCAAATTTAGCGCGCTTTACTAACATGCATTTGGCGCTGGCGAACCGGACAGTGTGAAGTATAAACAATCTCATTATTGGATATGTATGAAAATATTCATCTTTGGTAATCCAGATATTGAGGAAGATTCGTTGCCTGTCAAGCTCATGCCGCAACTCAAAAAACAAGTTCCCAATTTCGACTTTGTTCATCTTGATCCTAATGAAGAATGGGGCGAGATTCCAGAACATTTTGTGATGATTGATACGGTACAAGGCATTGATGGGGTGATGGTATTTAATGATCTTGAAAAAATAGAACAAACGCCACTTGTTTCTTTGCATGATTTTGATGTCGTCGCAAATCTGAAATGGCTGAAAAAACTTGGTACAATAAAAAAAATCACCATTATTGGTGTACCGACGGGAGGAATGGATGTCAATGATATAGCAGAATCTATTAATAATATCCTTATAAACTTGAGAATGTAAGGATGTTATTTTTTTCTATCCAATTGATTTTTAAAAAATGACTGGCGCAGGACATGCAGGGGTCGTAGGCGCGGATGAGTTTTTCCATCTCGTGCTGGATTTCATGTTTATTTTCAACATCATTATCAATCAATCGCTGAATAAGGGTTTTTAAATCTTGTTCAATATTGATTTGATTTTGTCCGGTCGGTACCACAATATCGCCTTCCATCACAATGCCGTTATCATCAATATGCACGCGATGATACAGCATCCCGCGCGGCGCTTCTACAACTCCAATGCCCATTGCTTCGCGAAACACCGGTTTTGGGAGGGGTTCTTGTTTAAATTGGGTATTATTAAGCAGGTCAATCGCGTCATCAATGCAATGCAAAATTTCAATCGCCTGTGCAAGATTATTGTGATAGATATTGGTTGATGGAAAGAGCGCAATAGCAGAATTTGCGTCTTTTTTTGTATTCGGATGCAGTTTTTCCTTTGATAAATTAACACGCGCGAGAGCACCAACCATATAACATTCATTATCGTGTTTGTATCCAGATGCTTGAGAATAGGGGATGACGACATGTTCCAAATGATTGTGGTAGTCCTGTTCTTCTATCCGTTGGCCAGTATCGCTGATGATAACTCCTTCTAAAAAAGAATAATGATCAGCCGACATACCCATATACTTGGTTGTGCGATCAAATTTCCAATCGCATTGTTCAAATGTTTTAATGAGTCGCAATACGCGTGGCCGTACCTCTTGAAGTTGCTTAATAATTGACTGCGTTTCTTGTTGCGTAGGGGTTTTGGTAAATCCTCCAATAGCAGGATACATGCCATGCACGCTTCTGCCTGCGACGATTTGGGCGAGATGATTGCCAGCGGCTTTGATGGCAAATGCATCGTGGAGCATATCGTGTTCTATAGGATCATGCTCGTCAAAACTTAAAAAATTGTCTTTATTACGCAAGTCAGGAGCAACAAAAAGATACAAATGTAATGCGTGATCTCGGATGTTTAATCCATACATGGTAAGTCGTTTTAGAATTTGGGTTTGAGGGGATGGGGTGATGCCAAGCGCGTGTTCGCATGCTTCAATACTGCACAGTAAATGCGCGTTACTGCAGGTGCCACAAATTCGGGCTAATAGTTGGGGCAGGGCAGTGATGGATTTTCCGCGCATGGCTTGGGTATAAAATCGTTTGTATTCTGTGATGCCGAACTTGACTGATTCAACCACGCCACTGCGAATTTTGACATCAACAGATGCCGCGCCTTCTACTTTGGTCATTTCGTCAATGGTGAGGTCGAGGTCTATTAAGTGCATACTGGCAGTTTTCAGTTGTCAATTTTCAGTTGTCAAATTTGAAAACTGATAACTGACATTTGATATTTGGAATACAGCAATATTTAGGTGATACGAAATGTCTGCAACATCGCTTTCATCAAATGAATAAATTGCTGTTCATTCATGGGACAGCCGGGGAGTTTTGCATCAACTGCTACGACATCTTCTAATTTTAACACTTTGGGCAAATGACTAAATCTCGCGGTTAAAAATGATATTTCTTCTTGAGTGTGATCATCAAACTGATTTCTGTTTCCAGAAGGCATACCAATGCAGGCGCACGCGCCAACGGCAACCACCTTGGTCGCGAGGGTGCGAATTTCTTTGAGTTTTTCGATATGCTCTTCGCTTGCCAGCGCGCCTTCCACAAACGCGACATCCATAGAATCTAAAATATTTTCTTTTTGCAATACCCGCGCATGGCGGATATCCAACAATGGCGCCCATTCCTGCCAGTGGTCATTTAAAATTTCAGTCATCAAAACCGTGCTATCCTCGCAACAGCTGAATGTAAACCACCCTATGCGCAGTTTTTTCTTTTCTTGAACCATATCTGTATAGTATATACTTTTTCTGGACTTTTGGATAAGAGGCGGTATAATCACAGTGAATTAACTTTTCTTATTCTATTTTTATTCTATGGCAAAAATTAAAGAAATCCATGCAAGAGAAATTTTGGACTCCCGCGGGAATCCGACGGTTGAAGTTGATGTTGTTCTTGATTCCGGACAACGGAGTCGGGCAAGTGTGCCAAGCGGAGCATCAACTGGTGAAAAAGAGGCAATTGAATTGCGCGATGAGGATGCAAAACGATTCGCCGGGAAAGGAGTGCTGAAGGCAATTGAAAATATCCATACGCTTATTGCTCCTGATCTCGCCGGCATGGATCCGACAGAGCAAGAAAAAATAGACACGCGCATGATAGAGCTTGATGGCACGGAAAATAAATCTCATCTTGGCGCAAATGCAATATTAGGTGTTTCATCGGCAGTGCTGAAAGCCGGCGCGCTTGATAGTGAAAAACCGTTGTATGAGTATATTCACGATACATATAACCCGGATGGCGCGTATGTACTGCCAGTGCCGATGGTGAATATTTTAAATGGCGGAGCGCATGCTGATAATTCATCAGATATTCAAGAATTTATGATTATGCCCATTGGCGCGCAATCAATACGGCAGGCAGTTCAAATGGCAGGAGAAACATTTCATGCATTAAAATCAGTGTTAAAAAAACGAGGGCTTAATACCAATGTCGGAGATGAGGGCGGGTTTGCGCCTACGCTTGATTCGAATGAAGATGCATTTAAGGTGATTTTGGAAGCCATTGCGCAGGCAGGATATGAGGCAGGGAAAGATGTGGTGTTGGCAATAGACGCGGCATCTGATCAATTTTCAAAAGACGGCACATATGTGTTATCAAAAGATAATCTCACATTGGATTCAGACGGATTGATTGGGTTATATGAGCAATGGGTCTCAAAATATCCAATGAGGTCTATTGAGGATGGGTTGAATGAGCATGATAGCGCGCATTGGGTGCGATTGAGTGAGCGATTGGGGAAAACAATCCAGATTGTTGGCGATGATTTGATTGTGACCAATCCAAAGATTTTACGTCAAGCAATTGATGAAAAATGGGCAAATGCGGTGCTCGTAAAATTAAATCAGATCGGCACGGTAACCGAGACGGTGCAAACGGTTCAGATGGCGCATGAGGCCGGCTGGCGCGCGATTATCTCGCATCGTTCCGGTGAAACAGAAGATACGACGATTGCTGATTTGGTTGTAGGGCTGGGAACTGGACAAATAAAGACAGGATCAATGTCACGGACAGACAGATTGTGCAAGTACAACCAATTGATGCGCATAGAAGAAGAATTGGGCTCACGGGCCTCGTTATATCGGTTTTGAAGGTACAGGTGCTTTACTTTTTATTTCAAGTAGTGTATAATAATAGTGTTTCATCGGGGAATATTTGTGAGATAAGTCCTTAAATAAGCATTATGCTTGATTAAGGCAATAGTAAGTCGATTATCAAGCGTATTTCACCGGAAACGAATTTATAAGCTAATCTATCGGTGAAATACGTATGGATTTTCAATCAAGCCGTCCCATGGTGGACGTAACAGATCAGGGGCTGACATGCGCATCCTGCAATACGGCAATTACTCAATTGCCATTCCAGCCGCGCCCAGGCCAAGATGTTTACTGCCGTGATTGCCATCGCAATCAGCAGTCATTCCGCTCAGGTGGTGGAAGTGGCGGAAGCAGATATCAAGGCGGCGGTGCTCAGCACATGCCTCGGCCGCTGAAAGATGTTTCTCATTTGAACATCAAATGCGCCGGGTGCGGAACTGCAATTACCCAATTGCCGTTTGACCCAGATCCGTCACGAGATATTTATTGCCGCGATTGTTTTCGCAGTAACCGTGACAGATAAATTTAATCTGACAAAGAACTCCCTCGCGTATAACGGGGGAGTTTTGTATTTGATTTTTTTTGTATAAGGAGTACAACAAAATACATAGAGGGGAGCACTTTTCATGAAACAGGAATCAGATGCTGATGCCAATACGAGGATCGAAATCATTCTTCCTTCTATCGAAAGACGCGGGTGGATCGTTGGTATCATTGTGTTCATTATAGTGTGTCTGATAGCGGCATACTTGGGATGGCGTGGATGGCCATTCGGCTATGATCATGCTATAGAACGACGAGAACAACGGCGTTCTATGGTGGGGGTGCTTGCGCAAAGCACCTTATTTTTTTACTGTAAAGGATTTTTACGCGAGCACTGTCAAAAAAAGTTATCCACATTGATGAATTTTTTTTATTTTTCATGTATACTATTAATTGAAAAGCACACGCGTGCTTTGTGTAGAGCAAGAGTGAGTAATCATTCTTGCGTGCATTATTGATTGTTAATGATGCGACCACGTTGACGCTTCTTCGGGAGCACCCTGTGTTAGCGCATCTGCAACGATCACACTGGTATTATGGCAGCTAAAAAGAAGAAAGGCGGAAAAAAGAAGAAATAAATACTGTCATTCATGACAGATGTTAATCATCTTCTTTCCTCCCGCCTGAACAAGGCGGGAGTTGTTGTTTTGTGTTCGTAGAGACGTATGGCTCTATACGTCTCTACGGGAAGAGTGTTTATAGACAGTTGTAAATATAAAAAATAGGGTGTATTCTGTTTTTTATAAGGGGGGGTGTAGTAGTTTTTTGTCTTTACCTTCTATGTCATACAAAGTTCGTGTAGTCCGTGATTTATGCATCGGCGCCGCATCTTGCGTTGCGCTTGCTCCTTTGGCCTTTGAACTCGATTCAGAGGGCAAGGCGATTGTAAAAGACACGGTTTCGCAAACCAGTGATGCGGAGTTGCTTGAATCGGCAAAGTCATGCCCTGTTGACGCGATTATTGTGGAAGATGAGAGTGGCATGCAAATCTGGCCACAGAAGTAAATTCTAAATGTCAGTTATCAGATATCACATTACTATTCACCCTATGGTTCGAGCAGAGGAACGAGCACCATTGTGGAGTGGAGAAGATCAGGACGGCACACATGTTTCATTGTCTGATTTTGAGAATAAAAACGTGGTGCTGTATTTTTATCCTAAAGACAATACTCCCGGGTGCACGCGGGAGGCGATTGATTTTTCTCAAAAAAAAGCAGAATTTGAAAAAAGAAATACTGTTGTAATCGGCATATCAACGCAAGGGGTACTCTCTCATAAAACATTTTGTACCGACCATCATCTTGATCTTATATTGATTGCGGATGAGAAAGGCGAGATTGCGAAATTATACGGCGTGTTAAAAGAAAGCGGCATGGCGGAACGCACGACATGTGTTATTGATACTCACGGCATTGTGAAAAAGCTTTTTCTGGCAGTAACGGTGGATGGCCATGCAGATGCCGTGCTAAAAGAGCTTGATAACCTGCTATGACACTTCAATCGTATCAATCAGGTTAACAAGAATGGGAGGCGCACTTTTTGAGTGCGGTTTTTCTTTTTGGGAAGGGGGCTTTCGATGTGGGGGAATCCGTGGCCGGAGTTAATTGACGCTCGGATTCTATGGGATCGCAGGACAGGGAACGTGTGCGCCATTATGCTCTTTTCCTGCCTTCCACAAGGTGTGTACATTATCACAGAGTATATAGGAATGTGCGAAGCGACCATTCCAGAGATATACTCTGATCCCCATCATTTTGGTATGCATGTAGGGTATGCGGAAGATTCTCAAGAGGCGCGGAGAATCTTTGATGGTCAGATTGCATACCGAAAGGGATTTAAAGCCGCAAAGCCAGAAGAATGGGATGTGGTGTATGAGCAACAGTGGCGCGAGTTAGAGGACGTGCATCGGCATGGAGTGGTGCAGTTTACGGTTACTGTTGCAGGTGACCACTTCTTGCCTTCGATTGGCATCTCCGATGTTTTGATGCTGGGTGTGTAGGAACCACACCCAGCTGATTTTTTGTGATATACTAATTGCATGAAGAAATTTTTGAGCGCAACAGCGTTTTATATTTTGTTTTTTTCCGCCATAGGCGGATTATTCTATGGTGGAGTATTGTCTTTATCTGATGTTGTTTTTGCGCAAAGTCGCAATGAGTTGCTGTTGTTTGACGGAGAGTCCTTTACTTCAAGTCGTGCGATGTCATTAGAAGGTGTGCGCCCTGCAAGTGTTGCTGTTGTGGATTTAGGAAAAGATGGGCTGAAAGAATTGATTATTGGCGCGTATGCAGGGAATGATCCTCGCGTATGGTTGTTACGGAATGACGGGTCTGTGCTGAATAGTTTTGAGGCGTATCCCACAACAATGCGCGGAGGGGTAAAGGTTGCGGTTGCAGATTTTGATGGCGATACAAAACCTGAAATAGTGACTATTCCTGCTTCAGATGGTCATCCGCAGGTGAAAATATTTAATAGTTTTGGGAAAGAAGTGCGTTCGTTTTACGCATTTGACAAACAGCAATTCGGTGAATACGCAATTGCTGTTGCAAATATACAAGGCGACGCAAAACCGGAGATTATTGTTTCCACAGGTAGAGGATTTATGCCTGCAATCGCCGTGTTTGATGCGAAAGGGAAACGCATATCCATGAAGGTTGACTTTTCTTTATTGAATGTATCAGGGTTGCTAGTTGCGCCTATTGATCTTGGGGGCGATGGAACATCAGAGCTTATTATTGCCAATCGCGTTGATGAAAAAGGGATGGTTCATCTTGTCAGAGGAGATGGAACAGAGGTTGCTTCATTTTCCGTATTCGTCAGTAGTGAGTCAGGTATTGTTTCAATTGGAACTGAAGATGTTGTGGGTGATGAAAAAGAAGAGATGCTTGTATTGATAACAGGAGAAAAGGATCAGCGTATGAAGATTCTGAATGGATTTGGCGAACTTCAGCAGGCATATCAGTTGGCTGGCATCACAAGCGATATGGCGCAGGATTTTATCTATACTTCATTAAAAGGGGTGGTGTTTCCGGAATTGATTGTGTATGATTCCGCAGTTCCCAAACCAGTGACTGGCAAGCAGGGACAGTTAATGGAGGTTTCTATTACCGATCAGCGTTTGCGTTATTATGATGACGGGTTTCAAATTGCTTCAGTTATGGTTTCAACTGGCAAGCCCTCAACACCGACGCCGATCGGTGAGTTTAAAATCGAAAATAAATATCGTAGACCGTATTCCCGTCTTGCGAAATTATATATGCCCTATTGGATGGCATATAAAATTCCGGCATGGGGGTTTCATGAATTACCTGAATGGCCGAATGGCGCAAAAGAAGGGGCTGATCATTTAGGGAAACGTGTTTCAGGCGGGTGTATCCGTTTGCCTGTGGGCGCGGCCGAGGCGCTGTGGAATTGGGCTGATATTGGAACGCAGGTGAAAATCACAAAAGAATAATGTATGTACAAAGTATTGGCGAAAATTAAAGGTGAAGTGGTACGAGGGGCAGGCAGAGGCAAGCACTTGGGGATTCCGACGATGAATATTCAGTATCAGGATATCCCGAATATTCAGCATGGCATTTATGTGTGTCGTATATGCATTGATGATGTGTGGAGGGGCGCTGTTATGCATTTTGGCCCAGTGCTGATGTTTGAGCCGGATACAGTAACATGCGAGGTGCATGTGTTTGATTTTGATCAAAATGTCGTAGGTAAGGATGTTGAAGTTGAAGTTGTTTCTTATATTCGTCCCATTAAAATGTTTGATTCAATCAGATTGTTGATTGACGCGATTGAAAATGACTGCCGTGTCGCTCGGCTGTATTTTCAAACAAAACAGTAATAATGGTATACTATCCGTATCACCTATGATTTACATTGGAGCTGACCATGCCGGATTTAAAGCAAAAGAAGCGCTGAAAGCGTTGCTTATTGATCATGGATATGAATTGAATGATTGTGGTGCATATGAATATATTCCAGATGATGATTATCCTGATATTGCTCAAAACGTAGCGCAAGAGGTGGTAAGGACTCCCGAGTCGTTGGGAATTTTACTCTGTGGGAGTGGGGGAGGTATGGTTATTGCGGCAAATAAAATGACAGGCATCAGGGCTGTGCAGGCATGGGATGAGGAGTCCGCTCGGTTAGCCCGTTCGCATGATCATGCGAATATTCTTGCGCTTGCCGGTGCGGGGGCTCAAGATGAAGAAATGAATCGTATTGTTGAAGCATTTTTAACCACTGAACCATCGGATGAAGAAAGGCATCTTCGCCGTATTCAAAAAATTTCTTTATTCGAACGCTAATGTATATTTTATGAATCGGGTTATTCCGGCGATATTAGAGCAGAGCGTTGGCGATATTCAGGAAAAGCTCGATCGCATTGCCGGTCTTGCTGATTGTATCCACCTTGATATTGGAGACGGTGTTTTTATTCCTGATGAAATAATGAATGATCCGGGAGTTTTAGATTTGATTACAACAGAGGCGAAGATAGATCTTCACTTAATGATAGAATTGCCTGAAATTATCATTGACAGATGGCTTGCGCCGATTGTCGCTCGGGTTACACTGCACATTGAAGCGACGCAAGATATGGAGACCTGTATTGCAAAAGTGCGCGATGCGGGCAAGCAGGTATTTCTTGCCCTGAATCCGGAAACACCGCTGACGATGATTGATGCATATCGAGAAAAAGTGGATGGTTGTTTGATTATGGGTGTGCATCCAGGATATGGAGGGCAGGAGTTTTTAGAGCAAACATATGATCGTATTCGTATGGCTCGGGCGCGGTACGCAACCATAACGATTGCGGTTGATGGGGGAGTGAAATATGAAAATGCTCAACAGATTATTGAAAGCGGGGCAGACCAGTTGGTGATGGGAAGCGGATTATTTGACCATGATACTATTGAGGAAATCATACAAAAAATAAATGCCATGTGATTCAAAAAAAAATACACACTCTTGAAAAAAAGGCACAAGAAATTCGGGCGGACAGCATCATAACATTAACATCCGCTGGAAGCGGACATGCCGCTGGCAGTTTAGGCATGGCTGATATTTTTACTGCGCTCTATTTTGATATTCTGAAAAAAAATCCGCAAAAACCGTGGTGGCGCGAGCGCGATAGGGTGATTCTTTCAAATGGCCATATTTGCCCTATATGGTATGTGACGCTTGCGCATGCGGGATATTTTAAACGCGAGGAACTGAAAACACTGCGGGATATTGATTCACGGCTTCAAGGCCATCCGCATTATCGGTCAGCCCCGGGAATTGAAAATACAGCAGGCCCGTTGGGGCAAGGGATTTCCATTGCCGCAGGGGTGGCGTATGCCGGAAAAATGAGACATGCGACATACAGGGTGTATGTATTAATGAGTGATGGCGAACTTGACGAAGGTCAATCATGGGAGGCGTTTTTATTTATTGCAAAATATCGGCTTTCAAATTTGACGGTTATTATTGATAGAAATAATATTCAAATTGACGGCGTTACAGAAGATGTAATGCCACTTGAGCCGTTGCGAGAGAAATTAGAAAGTTTTGGATTTCATGTGATTGAAATTGATGGCCATAATTTTAATCATATCATTGACGCATGTCATACTGCGCAGGCGATGTTAGAAACATCGTGTGCGATTATCGCGCATACGATTCCGGGGAAAGGCGTTGATTTTATGGAAGGCCAGTATCAATGGCATGGCAAAGCGCCAAAATTACCTCAAAATTTTTCGTAAAAATTTCCTCGCACGAAGTTCGCGAAGCGTAATTTAAGATTTTCTCCTCAAAAGAGCATTTGGCGACAGCCCCCTTAAGGAGTTGCGTCAGTTGAGAGGGAAAGTAGAATATGAATAAAGAGCGACTGTTATCACAAAAATTAAAAGAAGGATCAACTCGTGACGGATTTGGCAGAGCATTGGTTGAGTTGGGGAAAAAGAATCACGATGTTGTGGTGTTGTGCGCAGATGTCGCTGAATCAACGCGCACGCATTGGTTTGCTCAAAAATATCCAGACAGATTTATTGAAATGGGCGTTTCTGAACAAAATATGATCGGCGTTGCGGCAGGGCTTGCGATGGAAGGGAAAGTGCCTTTCGCAACAGCATATGCTGTTTTTTCTCCGGGCCGCACATGGGATCAGGTGCGCGTTTCAGTGTGTTATAGTAAACTGAATGTAAAGATTATCGGATGCCATGCCGGATTAACAGTCGGCGCGGACGGAGCGACGCACCAGGCGCTTGAAGATATCGCGCTGATGCGAGTGCTTCCCAATATGACGGTGATTGTTCCATGCGATGAACACGAAGCATATAAAGCAACAATCGCCGCGGCACATTATCCGGGTCCTGTGTATATCCGTTTAACACGAGAGAAAACTCCTTGTATCACATCTTTAAAAAGTTCGTTTGAGATAGGCGCGGCATCTATTATAAAACAAGGAAGTGATGTGACGATTATTGGCGCAGGGCCTCTTGTGCATCAGGCGTTGTGCGCCGCGCGGGACATGGAAAAGGAATATGGCATTCATATTCAAGTTATGAATATGGCAACAATCAAGCCACTTGATACCGAGGCATTGCGCACTGTCGCGAGAAAAACGCGCGCCTTTGTTACAGTTGAAGATCATCAAAAGAGTGGCGGACTTGGAAGCGCGATTGCAGAGTACATGGCGCAGGAGTATCCCATTCCCATTGAAATGGTCGGAATTGATGACACGTTTGGGGAATCAGGGCCGGCTGACGCGCTGATTGAAAAATATCATTTGGATTCTTCCGCTATTATGGACGCTCTGAATCGCGTATTAAAAAAATAGAGTCAGTATGCTATTTCAAAAAAAACACTGTGATGTGATTGTCATAGGCGATGCGACGCAGGATGTGTATGTGATGCTTGATGATGCGTGCGTGCAAAAATCGAAAGGCAATCACACGAATATTTGTCTCCCGTTCGGAGAAAAGATTCCTATTGCCGAGCCACTGCGCATGGTTGGAGGAAACGGCGCGAATGTCGCTTGCGGGTGCGTTTCTTTTGGATTGAAAACCGCGTACTGGGGCGTACTCGGAGATGATGATTTTGGTATTTTTATCCGCGACGACTTGGATCGAAAAGGGATTGATGTGTCACTGACAACGCTTCAGGCAAAGAGTAAAACGAATTATTCCACCATATTGCTGTATCGCGGAGAGAGAACCATTCTTTCGTATCATGCGGATCGTCAGTATACGGCAAAGCCGTTTTTTCCTACTCAATGGGTGTATCTTACCTCAATGGCGTCGGGGTATGAAAAGATATGGCGGTCTGTTGTTGAAGGAAAAAAGAAATACGGGTATCGTATTGCGATAAATCCCGGAAGTCATCAAATGGAAGACGGATTATCCGCGTGGCAGTGGGCTCTTCGCGCCGCTGATGTTGTTATCGTAAATAAGCATGAAGCGCAGACATTGCTGTCAACCTCTCTTTCATCAGATGTGGGGTTGCTGAAAAAATTTCACGCGCTTGGGTGCGGAATTATTGTGATGACCAATTCACGGGAAGGCGCGTGCGGATATGATGGAGAGCACGCATATCAGATTGACGCTCTTCCGTTTAAGGCGGTTGATAGCACTGGCGCTGGGGATAGTTTTGCAAGCGGATTTGTATCTTCTTTAGTTTTGGGGAATCACTGGCGTGACGCGCTGAAGTGGGGTATCCTTAATTCAGGATCAGTAGTGTCGCAGATTGGACCTCACAATGGACTGTTGACACAGCGCGTCCTTTTTCAATGGATGAAAAAATATAAAACAATTTATCCTCATTCTCTTTCGATGTAAATCCCATGGGAAGATGATGGATTCTATCTATGAGTATTTCATTCGCTGGTATTTTTGATTCATACACGCTTTGGACATTGATTTTGGCAGTGCTGTGGTTAATCGCGTATATGCCGCGGAGAAATTTTATAAAGCGCATGCTGTTTATGAGTTTGATTTTATTGCCATTCGGCCTCACACAGCCGTATTTTGTGCCGGGGTATTGGCATGCAAGCGTGCGGGAACAATTTGAAACATTTACTGACATTGGAGGATTTTTGTGGATTTTCTTTTTAGGCGGTATTATTGCGGTATTATTTGAAGAGGTCTTTAAATTAAGGTTTAAAAAACCAGAACTTCTTTCGCGTCAGCAAAAAACAAATGCTATTGTGATTTATGTATTGCTGTTAATTTCTGGGATTGTCGCAAGTAGTATTAGTTATTTTACGCAACTGTCTGTTGTGCGTGGCGCGCTTATTATGGGGCTTGTTATTCTCTGGTATGTGGTATGGAACGAACGAAAAATTTTAAGAGAAGTGCTGTACGGCGCTTCGCTGTTTGGAGCTCTGTACTTGATGACACTGTTGTTTGTTGATTGGCTGTTTCCTGAATTTGTAAGCACGCATTTACAATTGACGCAAGGAACGAGTTTGGGGTATGTGTTTACTATCCCTCTGGAGGAATATGTGTATGCCATTGTATTTGGCGCTGCAATGATCCCTGTGTATAAGGGGATACGGAATAGTGAAATTATTCAGAAAAAGAAAAAAGGAGCTAAAAGTGAGTAACATGGCGAATGGTTGACTATTTATGCTGGTAACGCTTGCCTCAGTCTTAAAAAAAGCGCAAGCCCATGGGTATGCTGTGGGCGCTTTTAATGTGAATAATCTTGAAACGGCGCAGGCCATTATTCAGGCGGCATGTGAAGTGTCTGCTCCAGTGATTATGCAAACCAGTGAAGGCGCGATTGAATATGCTGGCATGGATTATTTAAGTGCGATTATTCGTATTGCGGCAAAATCTTCCATTCCTGTTGTTTTGCATCTTGACCATGGGAAAAACCTTGATATTATTCGGCACGCGCTTCGATCCGGGTATACCTCTGTGATGTATGATGGTTCCCACCTTTCATTTGAAGATAATGTGCATCGCACTCGGCAGGTTGTTCAATGGGCGCGGCAGTATGGTAGTTCAGTGGAAGCGGAGTTAGGCAGAATTCCAGGGAAAGAGGATTTGGTTACAGTCAAGAGAAGAGAATTATTGTACACAGATCCTGAATCAGCGCGTGAGTTTGTACAAAAAACAGGATGCGCGGCATTGGCTGTTTCTATTGGCACTGCGCACGGTCCGGTAAAATCTCGCACAAAAGTTTGTTTGGATTACGCCCTTTTGAAGCGTATTCGCGCAGTTGTTGCCGTCCCTTTGGTATTGCATGGAGCATCATCGGTGCGATCCGCCATCATTCGCACGATTGAACAGTATGGCGGCGCGGTTCCGCATGCTCAAGGTGTCTCTGATCAAGCAATCAAGCGAGCTGTTTTATTGGGGATTTGTAAGGTGAATACAGATACTGATTTGCGTCTTGCCGCAACGTCTGCTATTCGCAAAGCGCTTGCTCTGCATCCTGAAGAAATTGATATGCGAGGGTATATCGGCGTTGCTCGAGATGTTATGAAGCACGAGGTTATGAGAAAAATACGTTTATTGGGTTCAGCTGACAAAGCGTAACTATGCTGGCTTTTTGGCATGCCTTTGCTCCATCACCGCTTTTATTTTCAATAGGATTTTTCCATATCTATTGGTATGGTTTTTTTATTGCCGTTGCGTTTTGTGTTGTCTATTTTGGTTGGAAAAAGACGATGATGAAGTTAGGCAAGAATGTATTGCGTTTTGATTCATTGTGTTTTTGGATAGTGATTGGAGGTATGATTGGCGCGCGGCTGTATCATGTGGTGAATGAGTATTCATGGTATAGTACGCGACTATTTGAAATCGTTGCGATATGGCATGGAGGATTGGCTATCCATGGCGCCTTGATCGGAGGATTGATCGCTGGGGTGATTGTGTGTAAAAAAAACAACCTTGCCGTATCATTCGTTTTTGCTTCGCTTGTTCCATGGCTCGCGATAGGTCAGGCAATCGGAAGGTGGGGAAATTATTTCAATCAAGAATTATACGGCCAGCCGAGCCAGCTTCCGTGGGCGATTTTTATTGATTCCGCGCATCGCATGCAAGGGTTTGAACATAGTGCCTATTATCATCCTGTTTTTTTTTATGAATCGCTTTTATTGTTGATATTAGGATATGTGTTATTGAAAAGAGTTGTGCGTTTGAAAGATGCCATGCCTGCGAGTGATGTGATTGTGTATTATTTTTTAGTTACTGGAATGATTCGGGCCGTGATGGAGCTGTTACGCATTGATGCAGTGCCTTTGGTCATCGGGATACGGCTTCCTCTTTTTGTGAGTATTAGTGTGGTTATTGTGTGCGTTGTGGTATTGTTTCTAAAGAGGTCAAAACGTGTGGTAGAATATATACGAGCTTTGTTAGCCCCCTAAGTATGGAGGAGAGTAAAAAAGTTATTTTAATTGTTGACGATGATGAGTTGTTTGCTTCGTATGTTGCTTGTGAACTTGAGCGCGCGGGTTTTGTTGCGCATGAGGCGTATTCATGGTCTCATCTTCGGGAGACCTTGAAAGAAATTGCGATTGATTGTATTCTGTTAGATGTCATTTTACCTGATAAACATGGGTTTACCGTTTTGGCTGAATTAAGGGAATGGGAGAAATCGCGCACGATTCCGGTTGTTTTCTTTTCAGGCACTTCTGGCTTGGTGACCCATGAGGAAGCGCGCTCTCTTGGAGCGCAAGGGTATTTTGTCAAAGGCGAACATGAAATGCGGGATATTATTGCGTTTCTGTCCGGAGAATTATTGTAGTATTTTATTCATAATGCGTTGATTGTGCTTTATTTTAAAGCATCATCAGGCGCACGCATGATATGGAGAACGAAGACATGTGTCCCAATTGCGGGAGCGATCCATGTACCTGTACCATGGATGATGATACGGATGAAGAAGTCGGCGGCGATATGGCAGCATAGTATCGCTCTGGCGTATGTTGTCAAAAGCCCTCTCTCTTGAGAGGGCTTTTTTTTGACAACGCACGGCGAGGGACGTATACTCATTATAATTCACACTAAAGTACTCCGATATGTTTTTTTCGACTAAAGCCCATTATGCTGTTGTGCTTCTTGTTGCTCTTGCCAAAGAAGACCATCCTGTTTCTTTGAGGGTTGTTGCGGCTGAAAGCGGGTTGCCGTTTGAGTATTGCGAAAAAATCGCTCAGGATTTGAAAAAGAAAAAAATTGTCTCCTCTGTGCGTGGCGCGCGCGGCGGATATTATCTAAAAAAACAGGCAGAATCTGTTTCGCTTGCCGATATTGTAAAAACAGTTGAGCGGGTAAAGCCGTCATTGCGCAACTGCACAAAACGATTAGGGTGTGATTGTTCGCAAAAGAAGTGCGCGAAGAAAGATATATGGGCTCATGTTGAACGCAGGGTTTGGGATGCGCTTGATAAGGTAACTCTTCAGCAGATGATGTAGTGAGTTGTGACCAAAGACCTATGATTTATTTAGACAATGCCGCCACAACAATGATTGATGAACAGGTAGCCGTTGCCATGAAGCCCTATTGCGAGGGTATGGTTGGCAATCCGTCTTCTTCTCATAGTATTGGCAGGGAGGCGCGATCAGCTGTTGATAAGGCGCGGTCGCGTGTTGCGTTGTTGTTTGGGTGCGCTCCTCGGGAAGTTATTTTTACCAGTGGCGCGACAGAGGCGAATGTAATGGCCATTATAGGGATTGCGCGCGCGCGGCAATCAGAAGGCAGGCATATTGTTATCTCTGCTATTGAACATCATTCTATTTTGGAGTCAGCTGAATATCTTGAACGCGAGGGCTGGGCAGTATCAGTGATACCTGTTGATAAAGCTGGCATGATTGACCTTGAACAACTCTCAGCCGAGGTAATACGCGAGACAACGCTTGTTTCTGTTATGATGGTGAATAATGAAATCGGGAGCGTTCAGCCTATTGGTGATATTGTGCGGATTGTAAAAAAGAAAAACGCCGCCGCAATAGTTCATTCAGATATTGTGCAAGCGTTTGGGTATATGGATTGCAGGGTTGAAACATTGGGTGTTGATTGCGCAACTATCAGTGGCCATAAAATCCATGGCCCCAAAGGAGTTGGCGCACTGTATTTAAAAGAAGGAATTCCGTTTCATCCCATATTATATGGAGGAAGTCAGGAATACGGAATGCGTCCTGGTACAGAAAATGTTTCAGGGATTGTCGGGCTTGGTGCCGCGGCAATGGTGGTGAGCGATGAGGGCGCGGAATATACAGATCGAGTTGATGATTTGCGGTTATTGCTCAAACATAAACTTGAAAAAAAATGCAAAGGAGTTGTGAAAGTGATCAATCCTGATGATAGCGCTCCTCATATTTTAGGTATGTTGTTTCCAGGAATTGACCATGATGTTCTTGTAACGCGTTTTGACGCAGAAGGGCTTGCAGTATCTTCTGGTTCCGCATGCGCGTCTGGGGCGCATACGTCATCGCATGTGATTCAGACCTTGGGATATGATGAAGACGATGCCCAAACATTTATTCGATTTTCATTGTCAAAATACACAACAGAAAAAGAAATTAAAAAAACAGTCAAGATTGTACAAAAGTGTTTGGAAGGGATAAAACGAAAACATGGATAACAGATGAATGAGGATGAATACATCATAAATAAAAAAACGCTTTCTCGCATAGGCCCGTTGTGGTCCTTTGTGTGAGAAAGCACTCTCCCTGCCCGAGAGAGTAACATAGTATGGTTATTATTTAGTACAATACGCAGTATGTCAATGGTATTTGTTCGTGGTTTGGATGTTTGTGTGGAACAAAAAGTGATTATTCATAATCTATCTTTGGAGATACGCGCAGGCGAGATTCATGCGATTATGGGGCCGAATGGGAGCGGAAAATCAACGCTTGCGCAGGTGATTGCAGGTAACCCCGGGTTTGAGGTTACTCATGGGGAGATTCTTTTTGAAGGCAAAAGTATTGTGACTTTTTCACCAGAAGAGCGAGCTCGCAAGGGCGTCTTTTTAGCTTTTCAGTATCCTGTCGAGATTCCGGGGGTATCGCTTTCCAGTTTTTTGCGCACTGCGTATCAGCGCACGCACGCCGAAGTCGGTTCGGTTGCTGAATTTCAAAAAGAGATTACATCTGCGATGCAACCGTTAGGGATTGCCGAAGAGTTTAGCGATCGAAATGTGAATGAAGGATTTTCAGGCGGTGAAAAAAAGAAAGCAGAGATTTTGCAATTAAAAATGCTTGATCCTAAGTTTGCGGTGATAGATGAGATTGATTCCGGTTTGGATATTGATGCACTGCAAGCGGTTGCGCAATCCATCAATGAGTGGATGTCGCCTGAAAAGTCCGTGTTGATTATTACTCATTATAATCGTATCTTGAAATATCTTACTCCAACGCATGTGCATATTATGAAACAGGGGAGGATTATGGAGAGTGGAGGAAAGGAGTTGGCAGAACAAGTTGAAGCAATGGGGTATAGAGAAAGTCAGTAACCAAATGTCAAATTTCAGTTTTCAGTTTTCAAATTTGACATTTGAAAATTGATATTTTATATCCATTATGTCATTTATTCAAATACAACCGGATTATCAATACGGATTTAAGGATACTGAAGCTCATATTTTTAAAACCCCCAAGGGGTTGTCTCGTGCGATTGTGGAAATGATTTCGCGTTATAAAAATGAACCGCAATGGATGCTGGAGTATCGCCTGCATGCGTATGATGTGTTTTGTAAAAAAAAGATGCCACATTGGGGCGCGGATTTGTCAGGCATCAATTTTGATGAGATGTATTATTATCTCAAACCAACAGAGCGAAGTACGCAAGAATGGTCTGATTTGCCTAAAGATATTAAAAAAACATTTGATCGTTTAGGCATCCCGCAAATGGAGCAGGATTTTTTAGCGGGAGTCGGCGCGCAGTATGATAGTGAAGTGGTGTATCATAATATGCGTAAAGAGCTTGTTGATTTAGGGGTGGTGTTTTCTGATGTTGAAACCGCGATGCGAGAGCATCCTGATTTGGTAAAACAATATTTTGGCACCGTGATTCCTTCTGGGGATAACAAGTTTGCCGCTTTAAATAGCGCGGTGTGGAGCGGCGGAAGTTTTGTGTATGTTCCTCCAGGAGTGCAAGTCAACACGCCATTGCAAGCGTATTTTCGCATCAACGCGCAGAATATGGGGCAGTTTGAACGGACCTTGATTATCGCGGATGAAGGCAGTTTTGTGCATTATGTGGAAGGTTGTACCGCGCCTATCTATCAATCAGCATCTTTGCACAGCGCGGTGGTGGAGATTATTGTATTGCGTGGCGCGCGTGTGCGGTATACCACGGTGCAGAATTGGTCAAAAAATGTGTACAACCTCGTGACGAAACGCGCAGTCGCGTATGAGGATGCGACTATGGAATGGGTGGATGGTAATTTTGGGAGCCGAGTTACCATGAAATATCCATCTGTGTATTTAATGGGCAAAGGCGCGCGCGCTGATATTTTATCTTTGGCAATGGCAGGCGAAGGTCAGCATCAAGACGCGGGCGGTAAAGTGGTGCATGTGGCTCCGCTTACTACCTCGCATATTGTTTCTAAATCCATCAGTCATCATGGCGGCAGAACTTCGTATCGCGGGTTATTAAAAATTCATCCGGAGGCGTATGGCGTAAAATCCAATGTACAGTGCGATGCATTGATTTTGGATGAGGCGTCGCGTTCGGACACCTATCCGGTGATGGAAATTGACAATGATGATGTTTCTATTGGCCATGAAGCAACGGTTTCTAAAATAGGGACAGAGCAGTTGTTTTATTTACAATCCCGTGGTTTGTCGCCGCAAGAAGCAAGTTTAATGATGGTGAATGGGTTTATAGAGCCGATTGTAAAAGAATTGCCTTTGGAGTACGCGGTGGAGATGAATCGGTTGATTGAGTTGGAGATGGAGGGATCGGTTGGCTGATGCCAACCGTAGGGGGAGGTGTTTGAATGAACGACTATGAAGTTATTGCATTGGTCTGATATGATGAATAATATTTGTGTTAATCCCAACGATGAGTTGGTGGTGGTTGATGATGGGGGAGTTTCGGGAGAGGCGGTGATTACGGTAGAGCCGTTTGGAGTTGTGCGGTATTTTTTTGTACCGACGAGTGTCATCGTACCCTCTCCTACATTAGGAGAGGGTACGATGACGCGCCGTACTCTGCGCGTTGAACTCCACGCAGACGCACGGGCAGAAATCTGTGGCGCAGTTCTTGCTGAACACGATAGTCATTATCAATTCAATCTTACTGTTCATCATCTTGGTCCGCGCTCGCAATCAAAAACATTATTCAAAGGCGTGGGGAAAGATGCGAGTAAACAAGTGTTCAACGGCATGATCAAAATTGATAAACCAGCCCAGCAATCAAACGCGTTTTTAGAAAATCGGGTGTTGTTGCTATCAAAACATGCAAAATCAGAAAGCAAGCCGGAGTTGGAAATAGAAGCCAATGATGTCAAAGCAAGCCATGCCGCAACGACTGGTAGGATTGATGATAGGCAGTTGTTTTATCTCCAAAGTCGTGGTATAGAAAAGGCATTAGCGCAAGAAATGATCATCAAAGGATTTTTATTCGAAGTGATGAAATTAATACCTCAATCATAGTATCTATGTCAAAACAGTTAAATATTCCAATAGGTGATATTTCTATTGGTAAAAAAAAGAGGTTTGAGATTAGTGGAAAAAAGATTACTGTGTATCATCTTCAAGATGGGTGGTTTGCCCTTGATGATGAGTGCACGCATAAAGGAGCGTCTTTGGTGCAGGGCGTGATTATTGACGATCATATTATTGAGTGCCCTCGCCATGGCGCGCGGTTTGATATCAAAACCGGCAAAGTGCTTGCATTGCCTGCGACGCATCCATTGAAAACGTATAAGGTTTTGGTGGAGGGAGATGAGGTTGTGGTGATGATTGAGGATGACGAGTGTTGCGGAGGTAGTGGGGCACAGGATGGTTGTTGCGGGGGGCAGTGCGGATGTGGCAAGAATGGTCATTAAAATAAAGTGTCATGACAATTTTATGTTTGATCAAAGTATTAAAAAAGAATTTCCGATATTTAACCATCATCCAGATTTGGTGTATTTAGATAGCGCGGCGACAGCACTAAAACCGCAGTGCGTGATTGACGCGATGAACAAGTATTACACCGAATACAGCGCGAATGTTCATAGGGGGATTTATGCGCTTTCTAATCGCGCCACCGCGGCGTATGAGCAGGCGCGGGAGGATGTTGCCAGCTTTATTGGCGCGCATCCTTCCGAGATTATTTTTACGCGCAACGCGACCGAGGCGATCAATTTAGTCGCGTACGCGTGGTTGCGAAACCACCCCCTCCCCTTTCCTTTAAAAGGAGGGGGTGACGGTGCGGTTATTGGGTTATCCATTGCCGAGCATCACAGCAATATTGTGCCGTGGCAGTCGGTTGTCAAATGTCAGTTGTCAAATGTCAAAGGTAGTACGTTACGGTACTTGGAAGTTGATGCAAATGGAGAATTGATTATTCCTGACCATTATTTTGAGTCAATCAATTTCCTCGCGCTTACCCATGTCTCCAATGTGCTTGGCACGGTCAATCCAATAAAAGAAATCATCAAACAAGCGCATGAACATCATGTGCCAGTATTGATTGATGCTTCGCAATCAGTTCCTCACATGAAAGTGGATGTGGGAGATTTAGATTGTGATTTTCTGGTGTTTTCCGGGCATAAATTAGGTGGCCCAACCGGCATTGGCGTGTTATACGCAAAGTCATCACGCCTGCAAGAGATGGAGCCGTTTATAACTGGTGGGGATATGATCCGCGAAGTGCATCGCGATTATTCGGTTTGGAATGATGTTCCGCATAAATTTGAAGCAGGCACTCCACATATCGCAGGCGCGATTGGGCTTGCCGCGGCAGTGAATTGGTTAAAGAGTTTGGGCTGGAATGATATACGGAAGCACGAGGAGGCAATACTTTCAAATATCAGTTGTCAGTTATCAAATGTCAAATTTGAAAACCGATCCGCCAGCTGGCAGATGAAAACTGAAAACTGGATTCTTGGTCCTCGCGAGATTGAAAAACGCTCTGGTTTGATTTCGTTTAACTTCCCTAACATCCACGCTCATGATGTAGCCCAATTATTGGATGAACAAAATATTGCCATCCGCGCTGGTCATCACTGCGCTATGCCTTTGCATGAATACTTAGGACTTGTCGCATCGTGTCGGGCAAGCGTATGGGTATATAATACCGAAGAGGATGTTGAGAGGTTGGTGGTTGGTATAAAAAGTGTACAGAAGCGGTTGTAATAAAAAAAACGCGGAACTGTAGATACAGCTTCGCGTCGGCAGGGGGGAGTTAGTTCTCGGATTTGATCATTCCTGTTTGATCATTCCTGCGGTTTTCGGATCAAATCCTTCGGGGAACATGGTTTGTGCATTGTATTTCGCTCCGCTGAGGAACGCCTCGCGGAGGTCCGCAGAGCGGAGGTCCGCCCAGTTGAGGAACGCCCCGCGGAGGTTCGCCTTGCGGAGGTCCGCCTCGCGGAGGTCCGCAGAGCGGAGGTTCGCCTTGCGGAGGTCCGCAGAGCGGAGGTCCGCCCAGTTGAGGAACGCCCAGCTGAGGTTCGCAGAGCGGAGGTCCGCCTCGCGGAGGTTCGCAGAGCGGAGGTCCGCCTCGCGGAGGTCCGCAGAGCGGAGGTTCGCCTGTGGTACTATATTGTAACTCACTGTTATTTGTGGCACTGGGCTATGAGGCGTGCGCCGGATCTTTCGTGACAACATGTTGCGCCTTTCTATGTTGAGGTAAGGTACCTCTTACCATAAATATGATTTTATGTCAATGTACCGTGAGCAGATTTTAGATCATTACAAAAACCCGCGAAACCGAGGGAGGTTGGATGATTTTACGCATTATTCTGGTAAGGTTTCTAATCCGTTGTGTGGGGATGAGGTTGAAGTGTGGGTCCAAATGTCAATTGTCAATTGTCAATTGTCAAATATTGTCGCTATTGGGTTTGATGGCCATGGATGCGCGATATGCATTGCCAGCGCTTCTCTATTGACTGAATGGGCAAAAGAGAAGGAAATCCAAGAAGTAGAGCAAATGACGTCGGAAACAGTAACAGATTTATTAGGCATTTCCCTTACCCCAGTGCGCCTCAAGTGTGCACTTTTGGTTCGTGACGCTTTAAGAGAAGCGTTGAGTCGTGGTGTAATAATGTGAAAATGTGTATACTATATCTATGTCAGAATTAGAAAAAATTGAAAAAGTGATTCAAGGAATTCGCCCATTGATTCAGCAAGATGGCGGGGATGTGTCGTTTGTGAGTTATACAAATGGAGTTGTAACTGTGGCGTTGCAGGGTGCGTGCGAACACTGCCCGATTTCGAATCTCACTTTAAAATTCGGCATTGAAAAACAACTCAAAGAAATTGTACCAGAAGTAATAGAAGTGGTAGCAGTATAACCGAGCGACAATAAACAAAAAACAGTAAACAATTTTTAAGTTTTGTGTTATTTGTTTCTTGTTTTTTGTGGTTTAATGACTATGTCCATATCAGTAGGAAATGCGCCGGATAAATACAGTTCATTTTGGCTTTCAGTGATCCGCATTATGATGGGTGCGGTGTGGTTGCATGCCGGGTATGAAAAAGTGAAAAGTCCTGATTTTGTTAATGGCATCGAACAGACGCTCAATAAGATGCTTTCAGGAGATGTCCCTGTGTGGTTTTCATCATTGTTTCACAACTATATTCTTCCCAACGCACACACCGCAGGCACACTCTTGCAATGGGCAGAGGTTACTATTGGTGTTTTGTTGATTCTTGGTTTTTTGGTGAATATCGCGGCGATCGGCAGTATAAAATTGAATGCCATGTTTTTTATTCTCTCCGGCTGGATGAGCGCGGCCGGATGGACACTGAATCTCTTGATGATTGTGATAGGAGTTGTTTTGCTATTTGCAAGCGGATCGAAGGCAGTGTCATGTGATAAGTATTTTTTTCGGCGACATAAATTTTTTAGAGTCATCTTTTTGAATAAAAAAACATTATATTAGAGTGTAGAGACGCGCCCCGTTGGGGCGTCTCTTGTATCTATAAGACGTGGCACCGCCGCGTCTCTACACCGACCCCCCTTGCAATAAAGGGATTTTTTCGTTATGATAGCAGATGTTTTTAGCCCGTATTAAAATAAAGTACTATGGAACAGTCAAAAAAAATGCTTGAATTGTATCAGTTTGAGGAATGCCCATATTGCAAGAAAGTGCGAACAGCGCTCACTGATTTGGGGATGACGTATATTATTCATAACGTTCCTCGTAATCTTGAAGAGCGTGATGAACTTGAAAAAGTATCAGGACAGCGATATGTTCCTGTGTTGGTTGATCCGAATACAGATACAGTGATCGCGGATGATGATGAAAAGGCGGTGGAGTATTTGACAGAGAATTACGAGAATGAGAATGTGGAATAATAGAGTATTATCTGGGACTAAAGATTTCGCATTATATGACAAAGATAACCATTAATCCAACATGGAATAATCAATTACACACAGACGGCTATGCTGTATTTGTGCCTCAAGATGAAAAGGAAATTAGCAAATCACTTTCTTTTTTACATAAAGATGAATTAGCGACGCTTGTGTCAGAAATAAAGCATGAAAAATTTCAAGGCAAATTAGGTGAACTTTTTTCATTTCCATTATGGATGAGCAAACCCGGCCGCAGGATTATCCTTGTTGGCATTGGTCCTCAAAAAGATATCACTGATGAGACATTGAGAAAAGCGGCAGGGCTTGCCACGCGAGCGGCGTCAAAAGCAGGGGTTGGGACTCTGGCTTTCCGTGTGGCGGCGTATCTTCCAAACAATGAAACAGCAAAAGATGTCGTGCCTGATATTGTTGAAGGAATACTGCTTTCTCAGTATTCATTTAAAAAATATAAATCAGAAAACGAGAATAACGTCGTCTCTTTACAGCGCGCTGTGTTATGTCACGAAAACAAGCGTGAGGTCTTAGGATTAGAACGCGCCGTCGAGCTTGGTGAAATGTATGTTCAAGGCGCAATGCAGGCCTCTGATTTGGTGAACGAGCCATCGTCTCATATTACCCCTGAGGTATTGGTGAGTCATGCTCAAGAAATATCTTTGAGGCATAAACAGATCTCGTGCTCTGTGTTGGATGAGAAAGAACTGAAGAAAAAGGGATTTGGGTGCATTCTTGGAGTTGCGCGCGGATCAGATGAGCCGCCGTATCTTATTCACTTGAGTTATACTCCGAAAATGCCATCAAAGAAAAAGGTATTTTTGGTAGGCAAAGGCATCACATTTGACAGCGGAGGCATTTCAATCAAGCCGGCTGATTCCATGGAAAATATGAAAATGGATATGGCTGGCGGAGCGGCTGTGTTAGGCGTTTTTTCGCAGATTGCGACGCTTTCTCCTAAAATTGAAGTGCATGGCATTATTGCCGCATGTGAGAATATGCCATCAGGAACTGCTATCAAACCGGGTGATGTTTTGACCGCGTACAATAAAAAGACAGTCGAGGTTTTGAATACTGATGCTGAAGGCCGGCTCGTGCTTGCCGATGCGTGCGCGTACGCAGTTGATCACAAGGCAGATATGATTATTGATCTTGCTACTTTGACCGGCGCTTGCATCGTTGCCTTGGGACCGGATATCGCAGGATTATTTGGTACTGATCAATCTCTTTTGGGTAAAATAAAAACAGCGGCAGATGATGCCGGTGAAAAAATGTGGCAATTGCCACTTGAACAAAGTTATGAAAAGTTGATGAAAAGCGATATTGCTGATTTCCGGAATATTTCCGCGATACGAGCTGTGGGAGGCGGAGCGATTACCGGCGCGCTGTTTATTAAGAATTTTATCGGCGAGACACCATGGGCGCATATTGATATTGCAGGTCCTGCCTGGGCTATCGAACAAAGAGAATATACTGAAAAAGGCGCAACCGGTTTTGGCGTTAGGACGTTGTTGCGGTTTTTGAAAGAGCTGTAATGGCTTGGGTTATGTGAAGATGATTGCAAAAAAGATGGCCAAAACGATTGATTGCTCAACGATTCCCGCAAGCATCGGAATATTGTAACGTACTACCCTGTGAATGGCATCATGGAAAACGCAGTATTTTTTAAAAAATTTCCATTGAAAAAGAAGATACGGGACGCGCAAGAGATCAGGGAACAGTCCTCCCAAAGCGCCTGATGCCATACTGATCGGATGCGTCATTGGCGCAAAGAGAAAAATAATTCCTATCACTGCGATCCATGCAAGCGAATCAATAGTAAACGCAATCATCATGTGTTTCTTTTTTTCATTATCCGCAAGTCCGTTTTTTGAATCACCGTGCGGAATGGCATCGCATAAAAAATGCAGTAAAACCGCTATCGTGAACGCAATGAATGGGTTGGGAATGAATTTTCCAATACCTGCCCCTATTACCGAATGGATCGTAACGTACATAGGTGTGGATAATGTATAAAAATGTAGAATTATCCTCAACACTTTTGAGTGTTGTTTTTTATCTAATATAAGGTATATTATAATACTATGCTTTTGTATTGATGAATATAATTATTCAAAAGGAGGGGAATACGCTATAGTTATGGATACACTTGATAGTTTAAAAAGCGCGCTTGCTGAATTGGGATTAAGCAAGAATGAAATCCAATGCTATCTTACCAGTTATCGTGTGGGAAAGTCGAGTATTGGGGATATTGCTCAACTGTTAAGGATGGATCGTTCATCTGCGTACCTTGCTTTTGGGCGGCTGAAGGATCACGGATTGATAGAGGAAGATGTTGCTCAACCGATTAAAAAGGTGTGGGCTCGTCCGCCTCAAGCGATTGCTTCGCATTTGCGTTCAAAGATGAGAACATTGCGAAAACGATTTGATGAGATTGATTCCATTTTGCCTGCATTGTTGGCTGAATATTCTGAACATGACGCAAAACCGGTATTGCGGTTTTTTTCAGGCAAACATGGATTGAAAGAGATTACAGATGATGTTTTGGAACATGCGCGCAACGAAGTTCTGTTGCTTTCGAATCAAAAAGAAGAGCGTAGGGTATTTTCTCCTCTTGAGCATAGGCGCTTTATTCGAGAGCGGATACTAAAAAAAATTAAAATTCGTGTTCTCGCGTCTGATACGCCCGAGGCATACGCATTGATGAAAGAAGATAAAAAATGTTTCCGCGAAACGCGGGTGATACCACACCAAGAAAATCCTTTTTCAAGCGAAGTATATATGTATGGCGATCGCGTGGCAATGGTAAGTTTTAAGCATGATATTATAGGATTTATCGTTCATTCAAGTGATTTTGCTATCACGCAAAAATGGATATTTGAAGAACTGTGGGAAAAATATTTATGACCATACAAAAAGCACAACAGAGTCGAAGAGAGAATGTTGATTTTGACAACCTTGTTTTTGGGAAAGAGATGTCTGATCACATGTTCGCAATGGATTTTCGCGACGGAGTATGGGGCGATTCGCATATTCTTCCGTATGGTGAAGTGGGCATGGCGTTATCGTTAAGCGCGCTTCACTATGGTCAATCGGTGTTTGAGGGAATGAAAGCATTTTGGGGCGCTGACGGTAAGGTGCGCGTATTCCGGCCACGTGATCATTACAAACGTCTGATGCGTTCATGCGAACGCATGTGCATTCCGCAGTTTGACTATGATCATTTTATTTCAGCAATTCGCACACTCATGGAATTGGATAGAACATGGATACCGAAGGAACGCGGTAAGTCGTTGTATATTCGGCCGGTTGTGTTTGCTATTGATTATTCTCTTGGATTGAAGCCATCGCTTTCGTACCGTTTTGCGATTTTAACATCTCCTATGGGCTATTATTATCCAGAAGGGATGAAGCCGGTAAAGCTTATGACATCAGGCGAGTATGTGCGGGCGGTACGCGGAGGCGTTGGTGACGTGAAAACAGCAGGCAATTATGCCGCAAGTATGCTTCCATTTAAAGAAGCGCATGAGCAAGGGTTTTCCCAGATTTTGTGGCTCAATGCCCATGATAATGCAACTATTGAAGAAGCAGGCGTGATGAATGTTTTTTTTGTTATTAACAGTGTACTGATCACTCCTGCGTTATCAGGGAGTATTTTACCGGGTATTACTCGCGATAGTGTTCTTGCTCTTGCGCGAGAGAAGGGAATGATAGTTGAGGAACGAGCGATTACCATACAGGAGGTGTTTGACGCGGGTCACATAGGGAAGTTACAAGAGGCATTTGGGACAGGAACAGCGGCAGTTATTGCTCCAATCGGGCTCATTCACCATGATGGAAATGAGATGAATATCAACAATAATAAGATAGGGCCGATGACGGAGATGTTTTATTATGATATGACAGCCATTCAGTATGGCGAAAAAGAAGATTATCTTGGGTGGTGTGAAATTGTATAGTGTGGTATACTATAAGAACTATGCATATTATTATCAATCTTTTTTTGAATACTGTCGCGGTTATGGCAGGAGCGTACCTTTTGCCTGGAGTTGATGTAGCAGGATTTTGGGCTGCGTTTGTTGCGGCGATTGTGATTGGTATTATCAATGCGGTGCTTAAACCTATTCTTATTATTTTTACGTTGCCGATTAATATTTTAACGCTCGGGCTGTTAACCTTTGTTATCAATGCGATGTTGATTTTGTTGGCAAGTGCGGTTGTTACGGGGTTTGAAGTTGCCAATTTCGGTTGGGCATTGGTGTTTAGCATACTTCTTTCATTGTTTACGCTTGTGTTTAACACCCATCGTTCTGAATATCGGTCAGGGTATCGCAGATAAATTATTTTTGAATATCAAAAAACCGCACATGGAGAGAGGCGGTTTTTTGATTGGCGGAGGCGGGATTCGAACCCGCAGTCTCCTGGTTATGAGCCAGGCGAGATGCCATTTCTCTACCCCGCGTCGTCGTCGGGTCAAAGCTTTGGCTTACGTGTGTCACTAAAGTGCCACACTTCAGCCTACGCTTGCCCCTCCTCTCGCCATAAAATACTAAAGCATTTTATGGCGAATACTTTGTACGGGACTATATCATTCATGATATTTTAATGCAAGCAACCATAGTGTGTAATGAGTACCAGGGGTGAGGATCGAACTCACGACCTAGGGGTTATGATTCCCTCGCTCTAACCAACTGAGCTACCCTGGTAGAAAAATTGCCGCCGGTCGGAGTCGAACCGACATGAAGTTGCCCTCACAGGTTTTTGAGACCTGCGTGTCTACCAATTCCACCACGGCGGCATACATAGGCATCACTCCCCAAAATAGCACTCCATAACTTGTTAAGATTGCGCCTGGCTTGTTTTTCACGTCAGGAAATTTTCGCCGTATCATTGGATACGGCTCAAATCCCCCTCGTTCCAAAACTACGCCAGACACAATTTCCCCTGCGTTCTAAGTTCAATTCTGGAGAGTGATGCCTATACTTACCATCCATACTTTAATAGAATTTTTGCAGATTGTCTACTGATTGCCATTTCCTAAAGAGAAACCGTATGATATGATACAGGTAAATATGGCTCATAGTATTGCTGTTGTAAATCAAAAAGGAGGTGTTGGCAAAACAACGACTGCGGTCAATGTTGCGACGTTTTTAGCATACTTTGGAAAAAAAGTTCTTTTGGTTGACCTTGATCCCCAGGCAAACGCAACCAGTGGCATGGGGATTCGGCATAGCGAGCTTGATAAGGGCGTGTATGAGGCAATGGTCGGGGTACATCCGTTTCCTCATGTTATTTTAGGCAAAGCAGATGAGCGACTGCATATGGCTCCGGCAACGATTCAATTAGCCGGTGCAACAGTGGAACTTGTTAATCTTCCGCGTCGTGAATATCGTTTGCACGACGCGCTGAAATCCTTTTCTCATGATTACGATTTTATTGTGATAGATTGCCCGCCGAGTTTAGGGCTTTTGACCATCAATGGTTTGGTTGGAGCGACGCATGTGTTGATTCCTGTTCAGGCGGAATATTATGCGCTTGAAGGATTGGGGCAGTTATTAAATACGATCAATCTTGTGCAACAAAATTTACACGCGGAGTTGAATATTTTAGGTGCGGTGATTACAATGTATGACAAGAGAGTCGGGCTCTCCGAGGCAGTGTTAAAAGAATTGTATCAGTATTTTCCTAAAAAGATTTTTCGGTCCGTTATCCCTCGCAATGTCCGTCTTGCTGAAGCGCCTTCTCATGGATTGCCGATTATCAATTATGACGACAAATCACGAGGAGCTAAAGCGTATGAAAAATTAACGCGCGAGATTTTAGATACCTTGAGGGCATAGGAAAAAGCACAAAGTAGGACATTCAAAATATAACATTAAAAATAGTTTCGAATTTTTCCGCCAGCTGGTGGGCTCGAATTTTTTAACAGTATGTCAAAAAAACAAATATTAGGCCGAGGATTGTCGTCGTTGATTCCAATGGCGCAATCTTCTGCGCATCACAGAGGGGATACCGATGATATTTCTCCACGTCAGAGCGATGATGACGTGCGATCAGACAGGATTTTACATATTGACGTTGGCGATATTAAAGAAAATCCATATCAGCCGCGCAAAGATATGAATTCCGTGGCGCTGAATGATCTTGCTGAATCAATTAAACAGCATGGTATTTTACAGCCCTTGGTTGTAAGCATTGATCCTGTTGGCGGATATATTTTGGTTGCCGGACAGAGGCGTTTGCAGGCCGCAAAACGAATCGGATTGAAAACAATTCCCGCGGTGATTCGGGAAACCGATGAAATGGAAAAACTCGAACTTGCGATGATTGAAAATATTCAACGTGCTGATTTGAATTTTATTGAACTTGCAGAAGCATACGCCCGATTGTCTGATGAGTTTGGATTGACGCAAGAAGAAATAGCAAAACGAATGGGCAAAAGTCGTCCGGTTATTGCAAACACGCTGAGGTTATTAACACTGCCTGATGCTATTCAGCATTCGCTCGCAGTCGGTGAAATCAATGAGTATCAGGCGCGGAATTTGTTGAGTTTAAAAACAGACGAGGAGAGAAATGCATTATGGGAAAAGATGAAAAAAGGAGAGATGACCGGCACGCGTGCGCTTGCGGAAGTGCAAAAAATAAAAGTACGCACTCATGATAGGTCCTTGCGGAAAAGTTCGGATACCGTCGCGCAGGAGAGCGCTCTTGAAGAAGCGCTTGGCACGCGCGTGCATATTCATAAGCGCGGTGAGCGCGGCTCTGTGGATATTGAGTTTTATAGTGAGGAGGATTTAGGGGCGATTGTCGCGAAATTGGTAGGAAAATAATACACGTGCTTGGCTCATATCTTGAGTAGTGTAGAGACGCCCCAGCGGGGTGTCTTTTTAATAATCGTAGAGACGGGGTTAACCCCGTCTCTACATCTCCCTCATTACGGAGCAAACACAGAGGATCCTTTTTTATTTTGCACAAACAGCCAGTAGCCATTGCCTGCATCGTCAAAATCATCATCCGAAAATCGTTGAAATATTTTTCTGTCATTATTATATCCAAGTATGGACTTCCATAAAGGGGTATTATTCAGCGTGAGTGTTTGAAACGCTGTTTCAAAAGCACCTGATCGCGTATTAAAGAGATGATATGGCCCGATTAAATTCCATCCATTTGTGAGTGTGCGTGAAGGCGGAGTCATTGGCCCTTGCTCAAGCGGAGCTATTTGTTTTGTGAGTGTAAGTGGCTCTTGCAATGTCCATTTGATCCAATAGCCGTACCCGGGGGAGAGAGTTGTAAGTGAGTTGAGCTCCGGCCGGTTCGGATAATATGTGTGCCATGGATTTTCTTGCAAAGCGTCATACGACCAAATAGAATCAATGGATTGTATATTCTCTTCAAAGAATGATTCCGGAGACGAGTCGGAAATAAAAGAGGGGATAGAAATAAGATTCCATCCTTGCGAGAGTGAAAGGGTGTAGTCCGTGGTTGGTTCTTGCTCAAAGAGGTTTTGATTTTGTGTGGGTTCTGCTGGTTGTTCAGGGATTGTTACTGTATATGTTGTTTGCAATGATGGCGCAGTCGTGCCATTTTTTGTTGTTAATGTTTGTTCAGTATCGCTTATGAGTGAGGCGGCAAGATGGTATTCTCCTGTTCCGGTGCCAGTAAGCGTGACAGTATATTCCCCTTGTTCCGGTTCTGGGATGGAAATGATTTGAATCGGATCATCCCCACCTGATGTCGCGATTTCGATATTTTCTATTTCATTCATTGGGGTTCCATCAGGGGCTGTGATGTCTACTGCAACAGGAGATCCAATCCATACTTGGAGCAGTCGTTGGATAGGGGATGGTTGGGCCGGTATTTCAGGCACTGCGCCAAGTCCAAGTATTTCAAAGATTTTAGGGATCGCGGTTGTTGGCAAATCGCCATGGGTTGAGGCAATGGTGTGCAGTTTAATTGGATAACTGCTGGATAAAAAATAGTTTTCAAGTTGTTGCTCGCATTCTTCCCGCGTTTTTCCGCGATTAATGCAATTTTGGATGTATTCTTCATGCGTATATCCTTCATCATCTTCTTGCGCGTAGGCAACGTCAATCCCTCTCTCCTTTACAAGAGCTTGTCCCAATCCGCCAGCTGGCGGATTGGGAAGAGGGTTGGGGTGATGTCCGGAGGCGTCGTCGTTCCCTCTCCTTAAGAAGGAGAGGGAGGGGTGAGGTATGAATAAAGATAACGCTTTCCTCCACCACGACTGCACCAAAACAATCCGTTTATGAATATCCAAATTTTTAATCAACGCGCTTTCGAGTAATACTGTCCCGTCGCCCTCATCTGTATCCTTTAGTGGCGGATTAGGTAATGGCACACCGTCAGTCCATTGCGCATTGTTAGTATCATTATCCGGCGCGACAGGGATATACTTTAGCGTTTGCTCGCCAGTGCCTGCGATAATGTGTGTGTTAAAAATACGATCAATCATTTTTTGCATGCTCCATGGATCATTGAGACTTTCTAAAAACGAATTGCGGCTTAAGGTGTTTGCTTTGCGTTTATGCGTTGCATAAGGAATTATTTCATCTGTTTCTGCGTTTTTGAGATAATCGTATGTCGGCAGTAACTCTTTTGCGGATTGGACATTTTGTTGTACGGCAGTAAAGTTATCGCCAAATAATTTTTGAGAAGCTGTAAGATACCAGAGATAAAATAAGATGGCATATGCGCGTTTTCCAGTATATCCTACTGGTAATGTTCCATTTTCCCATAGTGTATACGTATCTCCGGATCCATAATTCGGTGTTCCAAGCATAATAAAGCTTGCAATTCTTGTATCATTATTATATTCCACATATGATCGTGTTACTAATCCGCCCATACTGTGAGCAATAACATAGACATCATTCGTACGATTGATTAGTATTGCTTTATCAATCACTGGTTTAAGATATTGTGTTGCTGATAAAAGATTACTTTGCCGCCAATCATAATGCGCAATAAAGAGGTTTTGGTTTAAAACATATCCACGTGCTTCAAGTGTTTGAATTAATGTTTTATAGTCATTTACACTTGGTGCAAAATCCCAACTATTATTCCCATGGTCAGTGAATGTTTGCCAGTTAAGCGAAGCGCCGACACCAGGTACAATAATAATGGGAGTCAGCTGATCTATGGCTGATAAAAAATGGAACGGAAGCAAGATGCCTCCTCCTAATAATAAAATAACGTTGATGATAATAATTTTTTTGCGCATAATTACGAGTGCCGTCGTCTCCCTCTCCTTAATAAGGAGAGGGTAGGGGTGAGGTTACAGTCCTCCCAATCCGGCCAATCCCCATGGAATAGCCATAATCAATATAAAAATACCAACTGCTACATTTATCAGACCTACTATCAGTTGAAAAATAATAGATTTGGTTAGTTTATTACCTTGCGCAAGATTAAATCCAAAGAACGGCCAAAGAAGGAAAAATATAAATAACCCTAAAATAAGGACGATATTCGCACTGTCTATTCCAGGTAATGTAGAGTAATAAAATTTATTAAAAAAAACATCTGTTGTTAAATACCAAATCCCAACCCCCACTCCCCACCGCAAAATCGCGCCGGGCCAAGAGCCCAGCCAACCGCGCGCTTTTCTAAAAATAAAAAAAGGTGCAAGCATCAACGCAAGCACTAAAACAGGCACTCCAAATGTAATAACGTATTGTAAAAATTGTTTCATATAGCGTAAGTATAGATCATCTCACCATGCGCCTCAATTATTCATCTCCTTATTTATCCACACCCCTCTTTTTTATGTTTATTTCTTTTTCCCGAATTTTTCCGTGACGCCGGAAATGACTTGTTCCCACACCGGCTTGGGCGCGTGTTGCCGGATTTTTGCGCGCGCTTGTTGTGTTTTGACAAATTTAAGCCAGTTGGTGTTCGGCCCTTTGCGGTTTTTATCAATAATAATTTCAATCACATCGCCGCTTTTGAGTTTTTCATCTAATTTTGCTATTTGACCATTGATTTTTGCGGAAGCGCATTTATTGCCGATGTCAGAGTGGATATGATAGGCAAAATCAACAGGGGTTGAATCCTCGGGTAAATCAATGACATCTCCTTTGGGGGTAAAGACAAAAATACGATTTTGGAATACATCAATCTTGAGTGATTCAAGATATTTTTTTTCATCTTTGATTTCTTCCTGCCAGCGCGCGAGTTCCTGTACCCACGTGATATCTTTATCAGAAATGCGCGCCCCTTCTTCATCATAATGCCAGTGAGAGGCGATACCGTATTCTGCTTGTTCGTGCATTTCAGGTGTTCGTATTTGGAATTCAATAATAGAGCGATCGCACAAAACCGTGGTGTGCAATGATTGATACCCATTCGGTTTTGGTTGGGCGATATAATCTTTGATTCTGCCGGGCAATGGCCGATAGAGGGCGTTGATAATGCCGAGCACTGCATAACAATCTTGAATTGTCGGCACTATCAATCGCATGGCAAGGAGATCGAATATTTTATTTGGATCATTGCTGTGTTGCTGGAGTTTGCGGTACAAACTGTATGGCTGTTTTGTTCTTCCATAAAATGAAACAACCTGAATGTTTTCTTTGTTTAGCGCGTCTAAGACCGCCGTATGCACAGAAAGATAACATCGGTCGCGTTGTTTTTGGCCTCCATCTAAAAGAGCAGTAACATTTTTATATTCTTTTGGATAGGCATGCTGAAACGCGAGGTCTTCAAGCACATCTTTTAATACATTGATACCGAGCCGGTTTGCAATGGGAGCGTAAATTGTGAGAGTTTCTTTTGCAATGCGTTCTGCTTTTTTTGCATCCAGTGCTTCAATGGTTTGTAAATTATGGATGCGGTCTGCAAATTTAATAAAAATGGTGCGGATATCAGCGGCCATGGCAATAAACATTTTGCGTAAATTCTCAACATACCGCTCTATGCCGCGATATTTTACTTTTCCTAATTTTGTAATGCCTTCAACTAACATTGCGACATCAGATCCAAAATCTTTGCGTACATCAATGAGCGTTTTTTTTGTATCTTCAGGAACGTCATGCAAAAGGCCTGCGACAATGGTTGCCTCGTCCAGTCGCAGGTCAGCCAAAGTCATGGCAACGGCAAGCGGATGAGTAATATAGGGCTCTCCTGTTTTGCGGGTTTGACCTTCATGCGCCTTTTGGGCAAATTCAAACGCCTGCTTCACTTTTTGAGTGTCAATATTGAGTTTATTGAGTTTGATGATTTCTATCAGCGATTCTATGGAAACATCAGACATAGTACTCTTACTAAAGCATATTTTTGTCAAAAAAAAAAGAGGGATACACTTATCGCGCTGGTCGCGACAATATGTACCCCCCCCTGTGTGCGTTGTCAGTTGTTCGCCTGTTGAGGAGAGTATATACAAAATATAAAAATTTTGATAGTGTTGACAAAAGGGGGCGTATTATTCTATCTATGACTGACTGTATTTTTTGCAACATAGTGGCAGGCACAACGCCATGCCATACAGTATGGGAAGATGAAAAATATCTGGCCTTTTTAAGTATTTTTCCGAACACGGAAGGGTTTACGGTTGTCATTACGAAAGACCATTATCCAAGTTATGCATTTGATATGCCAGATGATGTATTGTCAGGATTAGTGCTCGTCGCAAAAAAGGTTGGCAAACTCATTGATGAAAAGTTAGACGATGTGGGAAGGACGGGAATGATTTTTGAAGGATTTGGCGTGGATCATCTTCATGTAAAATTATTCCCAATGCATGGAACAAAAACAGACGCATGGCGAGAGCGTAAATCGCATGTTGAAAAATATTTTGATTATTACGAAGGATATATTTCTTCGCATGACAGCGCGCGAGCAGATGACGCGGTTCTTGCCGAGATCGCGAAAAAGATTCGGTCGTAACTGTAGAGACGCGCCGCTGGCACGTCTCGATTCAGTACATATCGTTTTGAGACGCCCCAGCGGGGCGTCTCTACGTTTTATAACTGCATTTTTTGTCACTACACGCAGTCGTGTCTTTTGTTGATTGAACGATCAGTGATGTGCACACAGGGCAGGTTTCGCCAGTTGGTTTTCCCCAGTACGCGTTTTCGCAGTCAGGGTATTGGTTGCATGCCCAAAACGGTTTGCCTCTGCGTGAGCGTTTTGCAATAATCTCGCCTTTTTTGCATGCCGGGCAGGTAATACCGGTTGATTGTTCGATATTTTTTGTGCTTTTGCAGGTTGGATAATCAGAGCACGCCAGAAATGGGCCGAACCGCCCGTCTTTTTTCACCATTGGTTTGCCGCATTTTTCGCATTTTTCATCAGTCATGATGGGCTCTTTTTCTGGGATAGGATCACCATTACTATCAATAGGATGCGTATTTTTACATTCAGGGTAGCCGGTGCAGGCAAGGAATTTTCCATAGCGGCCGATTTTAATCACCATGGGTTTGTTACATTTTTCACATATTTCATCTGTTTTTTCTTCTGTGATATCTGATTTTTTCAGTTCTTTGTCTTTGAGAGTCAAATTCTTTTTAAATGGTTCGTAAAATTCTTTCATCATCGGCACCCATTCTTTGTGGTTATCTGCTATTTCATCTAAGTCCTGTTCCATTTTTGCTGTAAATTCAAAGTCAACGATTTTGGGGAAATGTTCAACTAATACATCATTCACAATAGTTCCGATTTCAGTCGGTTTGAGTTTTTTCTCTTCTTTTTCAACATAATTGCGTTCAATAATCGTACTGATTGTTGGCGCGTAGGTGGAAGGTCGGCCAATGCCACGTTCTTCAAGCGCTTTCACTAAAGATGCTTCCGTATAGCGCGGAGGCGGTTCGGTAAAATGTTGTTCCGGGTTGAGTTCTTGAAGGTCAAGTTTTTCTTTTTCTGAAAGTTGGGGCAGAAGTTTTTCTTCTGTTTTCATGGAATATACTTTCATAAAGCCCGGGAATTTGATAATGCTTCCGGTTGAGTGGAATGTGTATTGATTTGCTTGGATAGAGATAGTTGTTTGGTCCATGATGGCCGGAGTCATTTGTGATGCAACTGCGCGTTGCCAAATGAGGCGGTACAAACGGTACTGTCCGCTATCAAGATAGGGTTTGACATATTCAGGCGTCAGAGTCGGGTCGGTTGGTCGGATGGCTTCGTGCGCTTCTTGCGCGCCTTTTGATTTTGTTTTATAGCGGTTTGGTGATTCGGGGAGATAATTTTTACCGAAAGATTGTTCAATATAATCACGCGCTTCAGTTAAAAATTTATCTGCAAGATTAAATGAGTCAGTTCTCATGTAAGTGATAAGACCCACTGATCCATGTTCGCCGATATCAACACCTTCATACAGTTGTTGAGCAATGCGCATGGTTTGCTTTGCAGACATTCCTAATCGGTTGTTTGCGGATTGCTGGAGCGTGGAAGTTGTAAATGGGGGATAGGGATTGCGTTTTTTTTCTTTTTTCTCAATGGATTCGATGGTATAAGATGCGCCTTCAAGATCGCATACAATTTCGTCCATCATTTCTTTAGATTTAATGTCGAGTTTATCGTATTTTTTGCCATCTTTTGCGTAGAGAGACGCTTCAATCTGTAGAGACGGGGTTAACCCCGTCTCTACATCTGTAGAGACGTCCCTGTGTGGCGTTTTCGTTTGAGGTGCGAGCAACGCCATCAGTGTCCAGTATTCTTCTTGAGTGAATTTTTCTATTTCCCTTTCGCGGTCAACAATCAATCTGACTGCCACTGACTGCACTCGACCGGCAGATAATCCTTTTGCAACTTTGCGCCATAAAAAAGGAGATAATTCATATCCGACAAGCCGATCTAAAATACGCCGTCCTTGTTGGGCGTCTACTAAGTCCTGATCAATGGTTCGAGGGTGCTCAAGCGCGGTTTCAATGGCGTGTTTTGTGATTTCGTGAAATGTAATGCGTTTGATTTTTTCTTTTGGAGGTTTTAATAGTTGCACAAGATGCCACGCGATGGCTTCTCCTTCTCTATCTTCATCAGTTGCAAAATAAATTTCATCTGCTTTTGCGGCGAGCGTTTTTAATTTTTTTGCTAATGCGAGTTTATCTTTTGGGGTAACGTAATGCGGTTTGAAATCGTGTTCAATATCAAGCCCCATGGTTTTTTGCGGAAGATCGCGAATATGGCCGAATGATGATTCCACTGTGTATCCTTTTCCCAAAAAACGGGAAATGGTTTTTGCTTTTGTTGGTGATTCCACGATAACTAATTTCATAAAAAGTAATACTAATCTACGAATGATATTGTTTATTATTTCGGATAATAGAAAGAATAGTCAAATATTGCTGTGCATAAAACAAGTCCCACCATATCGCATAACACCTGAATATGTCAAATCAGCTTATCGCGCGCGGACGTACATCATCCCACCTAAATTTCGTGCAATGCCTTTCATTTCCATGAGCGTCAGCGTTGCTGAAAATGTTTGCATATCAAGGGTTGATCGCAGTGCCAGTTCATCAATATGAGTCGGGGTTTTTGAAAGATGGGGCAAGATAAGCGATTCTTCATAAGAATCAGGAGTAATGGGCGAGTTGCGCGATAGCAATGGCGATGTCGCAATATTCAAAACATCAAGAATATCATGCGCGCAGGTAACGCAGTGAGCTCCCATTTTAATAAGATTATTTGTTCCTTCGCTGGTTTGAGAATAAATACTGCCCGGGATTGCAAATACTTCCCTGTTTTGATCAAGCGCGTGGCGGGCGGTAAGAAGTGATCCGCTTTCATTACTTGCTTCAATAATTAAAACGCCAAGGGACATACCGGAAATAATGCGGTTTCGCGCTGGAAAATGCTGTTTTAGCGGAGCAGTGCCTAATGGATATTCAGAAATAATTGCTCCACCTGTTTCAAGAATGCGCGCGGCAAGGGTTCGGTTTGATATTGGATACAGAGCAGTGTCATTGATACTGCATCCCAGTACCGCGATTGTGGGTTTGCATTTTGCCACTGCGGCGTGATGCGCCATGCTGTCAACGCCTAACGCAAGGCCGCTTATGATCACAATACCCGCATCTGACAAGGAGCCGGAAATATCAGGTGTGAGTTGCGCGCCATACGCTGATATTTTCCGCGATCCGACAATGGCAAGCGTTGGAAGCGAAAAGTCGGGTAATACGCCGCGAATGTACAGCGCGATCGGTGGCGAATAGATTTCCTTCAGCAGAGGGGGATATGCTTCGTGCGGGAGTATCATTGCGATGTGTTCTTTTTCTAATCGTTCCCATTCTTGTTTCGGGTCAATGGTTTTGCGAAACGTAATAAACTCATCAACCAGCGTTTCTGGCATCTTGGCGTGCAAAAGTAATAATCGTTCCGCTTGCCATATTGCTTCGAATGTTGGAATGAGTGCAAGAAGGTGGGATATTTTTTGCGGCCCGAGTTTCCCAAAAAGATTGATAGCGTTTACATAGATGAGTTCCATATCTTATGAAGGTGAAAGGATACGCAGTGATTGGATGAGAGTGGTAAACCAATCATCTGAAGTGATGTGCATTTTGATTTGTTTTTCTCCCACTTTCCATTGCGGATATGTTTCAAGAAGCATGTCTATATGTTTGGCATATTCGTGCGTGCGGAATTCGATAATGATTTTTTTCTGATCAAATCCATGTGCGTCTTTTATCGTTGATGTGGTGATTGATCGCGCATCCAGCGCGCGGCCGAGAATTTTCATTTCTAAAATATCAAAGAAAGTGGCAAGTAATGATATATCGTCTTTTTTTTCTGTTGTATACATTATTTTTTCTTGAGCAAGTTCTGTCAGAGAATCAATTTGCGCGAGGCGTTGGTACAGAGCCATGCGTTTTTGTTCATTCGGTTCAATGATTTCCGGGATGCCATATTCAAGAGGAAGATCTATGGTGATGTCGGAAATAACCGGCGACTTGGTGCCGGATTTGATTTCTTCTACCGCCTGCGCAAGCAATCGGCCATACAGCGAAAGTCCGATTGCCCGCATAGAGCCGTGCTGTGCTTTGCCAAGGATATTTCCAACCCCGCGGATTTCCATATCGCGCATGGCAAGTTGAAACCCGCTTCCGAGTTCGGTTGCTTCTTCCAATGCTTCTAATCGTTTGTTTTCTTTTTCAGTGAGTGCCATGAGTGAGCCATTCGTAGTTATGCGTGTGTCATTTGTGCCTAACCGATGATACATAAAGAATGCATAGGCCTGACGCAGACCGCGACCAATGCGCCCTCGTAATTGATACAACTGCGCCAATCCAAATTTAGTTGAATCCTCCACAATGAGGGTGTTTACATTAGGAAGATCTAATCCATTTTCAATAATAGTGGAACAGACCAGCATATCTATCTCGCCTATGTCAAACTGATGCATAATATCGGAAAGCTGCGCTTCGTTCATTTGTCCGTGCGCCATCTTTATTGAAATATTCGGAAGCAATTCTTGTAACTGCTTGAGTCGAGATGGCATGGTTTCCACTTTATTATACAGATAGTAGATTTGTCCATCTCTCTTTTTTTCTTGCTGGATTGCGTTGATAATCGGTTCATCGCTGTATGGCTGAATAATAGTTTTAATAGGAAGTCGCCCCTCCGGTGGAGTGGAAATAACACTCATATCGCGTACGCCTGCTAATGAAAAGTGAAGCGTGCGCGGAATGGGGGTTGCGGAGAGCGTGAGCACATGAACATTTGTTTTGATTTTTTTTATCTGCTCTTTATGCGTGACGCCGAATTTTTGTTCTTCATCTATAATCAATAGTCCCAAATGCCGGAATGCGATATCTTTTGAAAGAAGTCGGTGAGTACCGATAACAATATCTGTTGTGCCTGCTTTTAAATCACGAATTGTTTTTTTCTGCTGGTCTTTGGATCGAAATCGGCTCAACACATCAATAGAAACATTGAATGGCGCTAATCGTTCGCTGAAGGTGTCATAATGCTGTTGCGCTAAAATAGTGGTTGGCGCGAGAATCGCAACCTGATAACCGGAAAGCACTATCTTGAAAGCCGCGCGGATTGCGACTTCGGTTTTACCAAACCCCACGTCTCCGCATACCAGGCGATCCATAGGTGTTGATTGTTCCAAGTCATGCAGTACCTCAATAATGGCTTGCTGTTGATCCGGCGTTTCATCGTACGGAAAGCTGTCCGCAAGTTCATGTTCTTCTGGAATATCATGGTGTGCCGCCAGAGCTGTCGCAACGGTTCGGTACGCGTACAACGCAATGAGTTCCTTTGCCGTCCGTTCGACATCTTCTTTCACTTTTTGGGTTATCTGCATCCATGTTGCGCCAGAGAGCCGATGAAGTGTCGGCGTGCCGCCACCAATGTATTTATCAATGCGATCTGCCGATTCAACCGGAACATAGAGTTTATCGTTTTCTTTGTATTCAATAACAAAAAATTCTTTTTCTTTTCCCGTGATAACGATTTTTTTTAGGCCGGCGAATTTCCCAATTCCATGATCAATGTGCACGATATAATCACCCGGCAGAAGATCAATTAAAAAAGAAAAATCACGCTGTTTTTTCCGTGTCGTTTTTTTAAGAGGAACGGTATCTGGAGAAATGATATTGACTGCAGAGAGCGTTTTTATAACCGCGCTTGTGGTGGCGTTGATATCGGAAATATGCTCGATTGCAGAAGGGTTGAATCGAATGCGTGTTACCTGCTGATTTTGCGGTATCCACACATCAATAATTTCCCCGCGGTGCGCGTACACCCCGGGTTGGTCTGCGGTTAGATTGTATTGATACCCCTCGTATACCAGATCTCGCACCAGTTCTTGTGGCGATAGCTCTTGGCCGACAGCTAATGCAATCATACGGTGATTAGTGTACTATGCGGAATATCAAATATCAAATGTCAGTTGTCAAATTTGTCGGAGATCTGTTTTTGAGTTTGTCAGGGATGTTTATAACTCTGTTTGACAGTGGGCTATGGGTTGGAATAAGATAATGAGTCGCGGAAAGAATCCGTGGTTCTGTCCACGAGATGGAACGTGTGTTGCAACCCCTCCTTAGCACCACGCAAGTACATATTGAGAGTAGCTACCTTTTGGTGGTCAGTCTCTGCTCGTGGACAGGATCACGGTTTTTTTGTATGATATAGGTATATGAACCTTTTTGTTCCGCAATATATAGAAAAGATGCTTAAACAAGCGTCATACGAATATGACAAGGCAACAGACAGCTGGTGCGCGTATGTTGATGCCCTGCCAGGAGCATATGCTCAAGCTGATACTGTGGAAGGTGTTAGATCAAATTTGGCAGAGGTGATAGAGGATTATATTTTGGTGAGTTTATACCAGAAACAAACATTGCCGAGGTTTAAGGCATTTGCCACAAAAGCATCATATGCCAAAGCCCGTTAGCAGGCGTGTTTTGATTGAGAAATTAAAAGTGCTCGGTTTTGATGGCCCCTTTATTGCCACGAAACATCAATTCATGATACGGGGAAATCATAAAATTTTTATTCCTAACCCTCATGGTAAAGATATAGGAACACCGCTTGTGATGCAAATTATTCATCAGTTAGGGATGAGTAATAAGGAGTGGGATGAAATGTAAGGCGCAGGGTGCGATTCCTCTGTCAGAGCATTGGTGATTGCTTCAACCGTGCTCTTCAAGACAGTCACAAAGCTACAAACATTGCGCATCGGGCGCTCCTTTCGTTGAAAGGTTGTATAGCGTGATTTTTGTGTTATGTCAAGGTGTCGGTGGGGAAGTGAGAGATGAGGGCTGTGGTCAGAAGAGATGAAAATTTGGGATAGATATCGGATGTGATGGCGCTTTGTTCATCATCTGAAAATGGTTGCAATACATAATCCTCTGCCGGAATAACGCTATTATTGCCGATGCCGATGCGGATGCGGGGGATTTGATCAGTGCCCATTTTTTCTAAAATTGATTTTAAACCGTTATGTCCGCCGTCACTGCCAGATTGTCGGGTGCGGATAACGCCGAAATCCAAATTCAAATCATCCATCACAATCCAGATATTTTGTGAAGGGATTTTGTAAAAATGCGTTGCTGTTTGCACCGCGTCGCCGGAGTTGTTCATAAAGGTTTCCGGGAGCAGGGCGATAACATGTGACATGTGACAACTGACATGTGACAACTGACATTTGAATTTTTTATGAAACTCAAAACCGCCGCCTTGTTCTACTGCCCAGCGCTCAACAAGTATCCTGCCAAGGTTGTGGCGGGTGCGTTCGTATTGCTTGCCTGGATTTCCTAGTCCGACTAATAGAAACATAGATAAATTCCAGTTGTCAGTTGTCAAATTTCAGTTATCAATTTTTTTGAATTTTCAACGAGAATTTGAAATTTGACAACTGACATTTGATATTGAACAATTAATCTTTCCCTTTTTCAATCACAAGTTTTATCGGCACTCCGACAAAGCCGAATTCTTCGCGCAGACGGCGTTCAATAAATGAAACATATGATTGCTGAATGTCGGTGCGCGGTTTGGTAATCATTTTAAA
>LCFM01000003.1:0-5062 GCA_000999025.1 Parcubacteria group bacterium GW2011_GWA2_43_13 | reverse complement strand
AGCAGAGAGTGTGTGCGTTGGTTATCTATTGCAGAGGTAAAAATAATCGGAGCGTATTTCAGCATTCCAAGTTTTGCGTAGATATACTGTTCATACTGATTGATAGTGGTTGTTGTTTTATCAGGGATCATGTCCCATTTATTTGCAATAATCATGGCACTTTTTTGCTCTGCCGCCAATAGGTTTCCCAGTCGCATATCTTGACGGGTGATTTCTTGGGCAACGTCAATCACAAGACCGATCACTGTTGCTCGCTTAATGCGAGTAATGGTTTTGTGAGTTGATGCGTGCTCAATGGTTTGTTTTTCAATTTTTACGGGTCGGCGCAATCCCGCAGTGTCAATGAGAGTAATGGTTTGCCCTTTATACACGAGATGAGTATCAATAGGGTCTCGTGTTGTATGCGGAATGTCAGAGACAATGACGCGCTCTTCCCCAAGAATGGAATTTACAATAGATGATTTTCCAACATTCGGCTGGCCGATAATAGCAAGAAGGATATCTGAATTAATTGTTTCATGAAATGTTTTTTTCGGAAGCGATTCCACGATGCTATCTAATAGATCGCCACTTCCGGATCCATTGGTTGCTGAAACTGGGAGCGGATCGCCACACCCAAGCGTGTAGCATTCATTGGCGTCATTTCTTAAGGTTTGGTTATCTGCTTTATTCGCAACAAGGAGAATCGGTTTTTTGTATGTGCGCAAAAGAGTCAGAGCGGATTTGTCAGACGGCGTTACTCCTGATTTTACATCTACCACAAATAAAATAATCGTGGCATGTTTCAGCGCCACATTGGTTTGATCAATGACTTTTTTATTGATGGGCTGTTCTTGAGGGATATCGAGGCCGGCAGTGTCAACAAGAATAAGCGAGACGCCGCGCCACGCTATTTCCCTTTCATTGCGATCTCGCGTTGTGCCTGCAATGGGCGATATCACCGCTGTGGGCTCTTCGCACAGCCGATTAAACAGCGTGGATTTTCCGACATTAGATCGCCCTGCAAGAATAACATGCGGAAGTGTATGTTTCATAACGAGGGTATTATTGCGCGCGTTCACCTGCCACAGATCCGGCGCGATCATGTCCGAGCACCACTACAATATCCGCATCTTGGATTGTACGCAAGGGTTCCGGAATCACAGGCGAAAGTTGAGCGTTAAGGAATGTTGCAAGATCAGAAATGGTTTTGGGATTTTTCCCAGAGGAAAGATCGTAAATAATTGTTTTATCCAAGTCGCGTAAACTCGCATTTTCCACTCTCGCGACAGTAAAGTTATTTGCTTCCAATTCTTGTTTTGTAATGGTTGCTAATCCTTCGATTGTAGTGCTATTTTGGACTGTGATACGAGCATATTCCTGTTCTCGTTCCATGGGATCAAAAATATGGGCTAAGTACGATTGAATAGGATGAAAGTCGTAATTTTTAGGGACAAGCACGAATGCGCCATCAGGTGTTACATCATTTAATAAAAAGCCATTCGGACTTGCGTCAATGACGCGCGTGACAATATTTTCTTTTGGCACATCTTTGAATTTTCCGGCAAGATCGGCGCTGTCTGACAACGAGAGCGTTGATTCAAAATGGTCTTCAGTGATTGAGATGAGTTTTGAAATGCGTTTTCCGGAGAAGAGGGTGCTGAAGCTGAAGAGCTCATCTTTAAATGCCATAATGATTTTTTGTTGGCGCGCCGCGCGCGCGAAGTCAGATCCTTCGCCGTTTGTTCCATGTCGCGATCTGGCAAACACAAGCGCTTCTTTTCCGTTCATGTGATGTTTTCCTGCGGTAAACGAAACGGTTGTGATATTTCCGCGACCATCGTCAATCGGATAGGTTGAATCGGTAAAACTGCGATCAACCATAACGTCAATGCCGCCGACCGCGTCAATGGCTTTTTCAAAGCCGCTAAAATCAATGCGCGCTGAATAATGCAAAGGGAGATTAAGCAATTGCGATATTGTTTTAGTTGATCGTTCGAGCGCGCCATCGGAATTTTGAAGATATTCAAGCGCATGAACGCTGTTTATTTTTCGCCATGTTTTGTCGGGGAGAGGGACAAGCATGTCGCGGGGAATAGACACCAGCGCGACTTGATGAGTTGATTTTTTTAATGATGCAATGATGATGGTATCTGTGAGGTATCCGCCGTCGTGCTGTTCGCCTCCAATGCCAAGTAATAGAATATTGACGCGATCGTCGGCAGGTTGAGTGGGTTTATTATCTGCGAGAACAAGTTTTTTAATGTGAGAAAAAATGGGAATATTCGCAAGCGTTTGAGACGTTGATTCGCTGTGCGCAATACTGCGAACAATGCCAATGACAAAAAGAAGCCCAATAATAAGAAAAGGGTAGAACATGAATGACGTACCCCAAAAAAATTTTCGTTTTTTGGGGTACGGTATGCCGTGAGAATGTGTGTCTGAATAGTTCTCAAGCAGATCGATTTTTTTGCGGTCATCGTTGAAATTCGGAGAATAATGCATACCTCTGCAATCATCAGTAACAAATACCAATCACATTGTTAGATTATACATAAGCATATAAGAGTTGGCAAACGTTTTGATCTGTGGTATTTTGTGAAAGTACGCTTTTTATAGTTTCCGCGCCTTTTAGGACTTGTAGCTCAGCTGGTTAGAGCGTACGGTTCACATCCGTAAGGTCAGAGGTTCGAGTCCTCTCAAGTCCATAGGTTATACGTTTTTTCTATAGTAATAATTTTTATGACCATTCCTTCTTTACACACACCATCAGGAGACCCGAGGATTAAACGTCCGCTGACACAAAAAACAGCGCGAGAACTCGTTGATGGCGACACTGAGTCCCATGGCCCTGATAGGCATGATTTTGGTGGATTTTTTATAGAACTTGTGAAAATGGCCGCAATCTGCGTGGTTTTATTTGTTGGAATCCGTTATTACATTATTAAGCCATTTGTCGTTCAGGGACAGTCCATGCATCCGACATTTGAAACCAGCGAGTATCTTATTATTGATGAATTGTCATATCGTTTTACAGAACCAGCCCGTGGCGACATTGTGGTTTTTCGATACCCAGGCGATGTGAGCCAGTTTTTTATCAAACGCGTTATCGGATTGCCTGGCGAGCAAATTCAATGTGTGAATGATGCTATTACAATTATAAATAAAGAGCATCCTGACGGGTTTGTGCTGGATGAATCATATCTTTCAAAAACAGTGAAAACGGAATGCATTCAGCCAACTATTCTCATTCCGGAAGGATCGTATTTTGTTATGGGCGATAATCGTTCGGCATCGTTGGATTCACGGCGTTTTGGCTCGCTTGATAGGGGGTATATTGTTGGAAAGGTGCTGTTGCGCGGTTGGCCTTTTCATCGTGCCGGGTTGATTACTTCGCCTGTGTATCAATAATGCGTTTAGTACGGCATCATGGTGATGGGCCCTTTCATTGACTTTTGTGGGTTTTTTCTGATAATGTCCATGGGTAACACTTTTGATTATTCTCTATGCCGCACCGTATCAAGGCGCAACGTGGCGTTAAAAGTAGAAAAGCCATGCGTACTTCAAAGAAAACCGTGAAAGCGGTAAAAAACGTTAAGCCCGGCACTGGGCGAATTTTGCATTCAAAGCATGCGGTACATGCGGTAAAAAAGAGTAAACCCGCGCAAAACCCTGTTGTGAAGAGTGAGCCAGAGGTTGTTCGTCGCACAATCAAGAAAGGCGTATTACAGTCAGTGCGTGGCATGCGCGATATTTTGCCTCATGATTTCCGCTACTGGCGCTGGTTTAAAGACACAGCGCGAACCATTGCGGAACAGTATGGGTATCAAGAAATAGATGTTCCTATTGTTGAAGATGTATCGCTGTTTCGCAGGTCAATCGGAGATGTCACAGATGTGGTTCAAAAAGAAATGTATGAATTCACTGATGCAGGAGGAGACCGCATTGCATTGCGACCAGAGGCGACAGCCGGGATCGTGCGCGCGTATATAGAGCATGGGATGCTGAACCTCCCTCAACCATTAAAATTATTCACCATGGGGCCGATGTTTCGCTACGATCGTCCTCAATCAGGTCGGTATCGGCAATTTTATCAATTTAATGTAGAAGTGCTTGGTAGTGAAGCATCAGTGATAGATGCTGAAGTTATTGTATTGGCATATACGATACTGAAAGAATTGGGCATTGAAACAACAGTTCATATCAATAGTTTGGGATCATCGGAATCACGTATTCAATACAAAAAGATACTTCAAGCGTATTTAAAGTCGCGCAAGAATGAATTATGCGATGATTGCCAAGAACGGTTTTTGAAAAATATTTTACGGGTGCTTGATTGTAAAAACGAGCACTGTCAACAGCTTATTGCCGATGCACCGGAGTTGGTTGATTCTTTGGATGATGAGTCGCGAAAGCATTTTGTCAGCGTTCTTGAGCATCTTGACGAGGTTGATATTCCGTATGTCCTTAACCCGCGGATTGTTCGGGGGCTTGATTATTATAACAGAACGGCTTTTGAATTTTTTTCTGCTGATCAAGAAAACGGCCGTCAGAGCGCATTTGGGGGTGGTGGCAGATATGATAGTTTAGTTGAGCAATTGGGCGGCAGGTCAACACCTGCGTGCGGTTTTGCGCTTGGTATTGATCGTGTCATTTCAGCGATACGAGAACAAAAAATAGAGCCGCCGACACAACCAGCGCCTGCGGTATATCTTGCCCAAATCGGAGATCAAGCGCGTAAGCGCGCGCTTCAGTTATTTGAACGGTTACGGAAAGCGGGGGTTCCTATTTCAGGAAATCTTGCCAAAGACGGACTGCGTCAGCAATTGGAATTGGCAGATAAAAAAGGCGCACGGTTTGCCGTGATTGTCGGGCAAAAAGAACTGATTGACGGAACAGTGTTGATTCGCGATATGGAAAGCGGAATGCAGGAGACCGTTGACTTTAAAAAGATTGAAAAGGAACTTGAAAAGCGGTTGAAGATATAGGAATGATTATTATCTTACCCGTACGTCATCTTGACCGAAGTTAGAGAATACGGTATAACAGAAAGACGAAATGAGTATTCATTTTGTTTTTCATT
>LCFM01000002.1 GCA_000999025.1 Parcubacteria group bacterium GW2011_GWA2_43_13 | reverse complement strand
TTATAAGAAAGGAGGTGCATTCTATGATTGAGGTTAAAAAGAAAGATAACGAGTCATTGGATCATTTATTGAGACGATTCAGTAAAATGGCTATGAGTTCTGTGATTCGTCCAATAAAAAGCAGTCAGTATTTTTCACGACCTCAAAATAGGAATGCCAAGAAAAAAAGCGCTGTCCATCGCGCCCGCACAGCGGCGCGCTTGGATTGGCTTGATCGAGTTGGCAAACTTGATGAGTATCTTGAGCGTTCACGAAGTTCAAAGCGCGGCAGGGGACGAAGGTAATTGATGACTTTTTTGATAAGAGCATGTATAATAGAGGCAGTATCACTGCCTCTATTATAATGTGAAATTTTGTTCTCTATGGTATTTGAAAAAATACAGAACGATGTAACGCAAGCAATGAAAGCACGAGATCAGCTGACAGTGGATACATTGCGCATGATGATTGCGGCGTTGAAAAATGAGCGCATCGCACTGGGTCATGACTTGTCATCTGACGAGGTTGTTTCTGTTATTTTGCGCGAGGTGAAAAAACGCACTGACGCGCAAGAAGCATTTCAAAAAGGCAACCGTCCGGAACTTGCTGAAAAAGAAGGAAAAGAAAAAGTAATTCTGGGGCGTTATCTGCCCGTGCAAATGTCTGATGAGGAAGTGGAGAGTATTGTACGTGAGGCGATAGCGGATTTGGGGAGTGAGGAAGTACACAATGTCGGGCAGATTATGAAAATTGTAATGCCTAAAGTACATGGAACCGCAACAGGCCAGCGAGTTTCGGATATGGTAAAAAAAGTGAGTGCATGAAACAAAATAAATACACAGTGTTTACATCAAGATTCATTGCTATAGGGATTACCACGATTGTGGCGTTTTTTTCGTTGCATACTGTTCCTGTTTTTGCCCAGACAGAGGACTTTAGCACGCCTGCGATTGAACAAACAGGGCTCGCGCGCGGATCATTGACTGCAACCATCGCGCGGGTTATTAATATTTTTCTCGGATTTTTAGGATTGATCGCATTAATTCTGATTATCTATGCAGGCATTATTTGGATGACATCTGGAGGGAATCAAGACAAAATCAGCCAGGCGAAAAAAATCATGATCAATGGCGTGATAGGGTTGGCTATTATTTTAGGCGCGGCTGTGATTGCTAATTTTATTTTTTGGCTGATTGGTCGCGCCACAGGACACGATCTCGGCTCTGATACTGGCAGTCCGCCAGTCACATGTATTGGGGATGGTTGTTTTTTGGCTCCGCCGGGAAATACATTCAAATTGACATCTCATTCGCCTGCTGATAATGAAGTGAATGTGAAAGCATGTAGAGCGGTGCAAGGCGTGTTTAATTCGACTGTTGATGAAGTATCGCTTGCAACTGCATTTTCTTTGGTTCAGGAAGGTGTGGAAACTTCGTTTACAGCAGTATCGGGAGGAGCGCTTTCTGTAAATGAGAATGCGTTTCGTTTTTATCTTGCCGAAGGGGCTGAACGAAAAGATTTTCTTTTAAACACATCATATACAGCAAAGGTCTCAACTGATGCGCGCGCATCAGTTGACGCAACAACATTAGCAGGATTAAGGATGTCTTCCTCGCGTCAGTGGCGATTCACGACATCAGCGGCAGAAGAAGCAGATGATTTGTTGCCTCAAGTTGATCATACAGAGGGCCCGCGTATTTTTGACGTATCGCCACGACCGGGAGCAACGAACATTTGTTTGACTCCGCCGATTCAGGCCGTGTTTACCGAGGAGATGGATATCACAACATTACAGCAATCGTATATCGTGCTGATTGATACCGAGACAGGTGTGTCAGTGCCTTTAAAGTCCGTTAGTATCGGGAGCGATCTTCAATCATTTACTATCCAGCCGCTTGCGCCACTTCAAAAACCGGCAACAGGAATTCATGAGTACGAAATGCGGTTATATACAAAAAATGATGCGGAAAAAAGAGAAGGGATTTTAGATGTATGCGGCAATCCTTTAAACGGAAAACAAGACGATCCGATTGGAAATACTGCTCAAGATTTTGTGTGGCGATTTTCAACAGGCGTGCAATCAACAGATGAATGCCAGCCCGAAATAACCGCTCTTTCTCCTGCAACAGCGCGTTATGGTCAAACAGTTACGATTTCCGGCGCCCGATTTGGAGCGCGGGGAGAAGTAACATTTAACACGACAATCGCGGATAGCGCATGCAGTATTGCGACGCCGCCGTACCTATTGACAACGCCATGTGTCCAGCGGTGGGGTGAAACGGAAATCAATATTAAAGTTCCCCTTGCCGCCACAACCGGAAAAATTACCATAGGGTTGGGCGAAGATCTTAAAACCGTGTCAAAAGAGCAGATTGATATTTTAAGCCCATATCTTCATGACGCAAGCCCGAATCCTGTAAGAAAAAAAGAATTGTTGCGGTTGGTTGGAAGGAATTTTGGATCCATGCGCGGGGCTGTGGAATTTATCAAAGAAGGGGCTGTGGTAAAAACGATTACGAATGCTCCTGATGTATGTAAAAGCACATCTGAAACATGGAATGATCATTCGCTTACCATATATATTCCTGATGATCTTGCAATTGGAGAATACACAATCAGAGTGAACACATTAGGCAGTGTGAGTGAGGTGAGTAATCGTATTCCAGTGGTTGTTGAAAATGGCGCTCCTCGACCCGGATTCTGCAGTATTACTCCGTTTGAAGGTCCGGTGAATATTCCTGTGGTAACAGAGGGGATTCATTTAAACCGTATTTCTCATATTGGGCTTGCTTCTGATATACGAGTAAATAGGGCTGATTTTTCTTCTGCCAGCGATACGGAAATTGGATTTACGATTCCATCTGGAACACACACAGGATATGTTGCGCCTTTTGTTGGGGATGATAAAGGAACGCCTGCATGGTTTCGTGTGCTTTCAGGGTTTCCGCGTGGCACCGGTCCTGGTGGACCCGGCACAGGACCTGGTACGAGCAATCCGAATAACCCGCCACCTTTACCGAAAAATCCACGATTGATGCAAGTTCATCCCACAGGCCCGAGTCCGACAAATTGTTCTATTGTGCTTGAATTTGATCGGCCCATGAACGTGGAAAGCGTTGCATCTCATACACGGATTGATTTTGAAGGATCTGCACTCTCTCATACCAGCGCTCAAGCGGCATCCGGGAAAAAAGTATTATTTTTTCCGCAAACAGAAAATAAGCAATGGCCGCTTGGAAGCGGATCTGTTGCTGTTGAATCATCTTCAGAAGTACAAGATGCGCAGGGCAATGCGCTTGATTGCGCAAACAGTCCGGTAACGGATTGTCAGTCATCTCTTCAATTCATCCCTAAAACAGATACATTGAAACGGCTTAATGTGTCTCCTTCAAGCGTGACTATGCAAATCGGTGGGGTGGGGACGAACGTGAGTGCTGTTCCTATTGGCGAAGTGTGCGAGCAGGGTATAACTGTTGTGCCGGTATGGGAATCATCAGACAGTTCCATTGCCCGGATTGGCGCGACAGCAGATTCTTTGAATGTGCGCGTTGATCCTGTGGCATTAGGAGAGACGCAGGTTATTGCAAGCGCCGAGGGGAAACGAGGATTTTCTATTATAAAAGTATTATTAAGAAGCGGACCGCCATTTTATGTGGTGCAGGCAGGGCCGCAAGGAGTGAATCGCCATTCAGATGAAATGGTGACTGTAAGTTTTAACGCGTCTGTGGATTCATCAACTGCGACGCCTGATGCGATTCAACTTACCAAGCAAGGAGACGCGGCGAATTTGAGCCGCAATCCTGACGGGTCCAGCGCTATCGAATTTATTGATCCGTCAAAAATTCGTATACGCCGACTTGCGAACAAAGGGAGCGCAACTGAATCTCCAATTGATTTTGATTTGAACGCGTCGTATAACGTCGCGCTGAATACATCTGCATTAAAAACAACCACAGCGCCGACAGCAGTGCTTGATTGTTCACGTGCAAAAGGGCTGAATGCTGAAGCGTGTTCATATCAATTTTCCGTAACGCGTGGCCCTGCGCCTGTTGTTGGTATTGTATTTAATAAAAGCGAGTATTCTCTTAAAGTAGGCGCGCGTGAGGATGCGACAATTACTGTATTTGCGCAGGATTCAGGTGAGCCGGCATATCCGAGCTCCCGCAGAGCTGATTTTGTTATGGTGCATGGCATTGAGTATGTGGTTTCCAATCCCAATCCTCATCCTCCAAGTCAGCGGTTTCAGATTCAGGCATTGAAAGCGTTTCCGGACTTAACAGATTCTGAAGCCATGATGAGGACATTTATTGGTGATATTGACGCCACTGCTCCGATTGACGCTGTTTTGTCAACTAAAGGATCAGGATGTACAGGTGATGAGTGTTCTGATATCCCTGATCCTGCTCGTCAAATACGGATTGTGTCTATCACTGCTGATGGCGCGCGCGCAGGAACAACATGCCGCGCAACACTCACCGTTACGCTTGATAAGTATGTTTCCCCTTCTGCTTTTCCTGTTGCGAATCTGAAAGTGTTTGAGCAGGTTGGGGGCTCGGATGTCAGCCGTATGATTGCTCTTTCCAGCGCAACATCAGGCGTAACCAAGGTTCTTCAATTTGTTATTGGTGATGTTGAACAAAAACCATCAGAGAATACCGAGTTGCGCTTGCAGATGCAATCTCCCCTTCCTCATGTGATCTCTATTGATCAAACGAGCGCGCAATTGGTTATTGATATATCGCGCCGTTTTGGAGAAGGGAAAACGAGTCCATTATGCTCTGGAGGCGTTGGGTGTCCGCGTGAAGATGTCAATCGCGATGGGAACATAGATACAGCTGATATGGGAGATGTAATTATTTCAGCAACCTCTGTTGAGTATGGATTGCTCTGCAATGAAGGCGCGTGTGAGGTGTCATATTCGTATGGCAGTATTAAGGCGTGTGAACATGAAGGGAGTGAAGACAGCGGCCCACCGACTATTGTGGATATCGCCCCACTGGATCAAGCAACGCAAGTATGCACAAATAGCTTGATTCAAGTAGTATTTGATCGCGGAATTGCGTCTACTTCAGTGGTTGATTCTCTCATAGCGATGAACCCTTCTGTGCCAGGAAGAAAAATAACAATAGATGGCCGTCTTTTGCAGATACGGCCAGCGAGTGGTCAGCTCTTTTCCCCATCAACGGTATATGAGATTGGATTATTGTCTGGATCGTGGGGGCGCAACGGTGAGTCGTTGAAGTGCGGATCAGTTTTGTCAAATGATGCAGGCGCGTGCGTGTGGTCGTTTACCACAGCCGCGACTGTATGTCGCGTGGCAACGATACAGGTGGCCCCTGCTGAAGTCGCCGGGATGACGGTGGCTGATACTGCAGAGGTGCATATTCATGAGGGCACGCAAGCGTTGTTTGTCGGCGTGCCGTTTTCCGCAAGCAATCAGCCGCTCTCATCTCCGCCTATTGCTAAATGGACGATTGCAAGTCAAGGCGCTCGTATATCTGAACAAAATGGCCAGCATTCTGTGGTTGTCGCAAGTCGCACAACGCGCGCAATCCCTAATAAAATAATTGCTGAATTATCAGAACCGGAAACAAAAACAAAAATTATTGGTGAATATCCGTTTACTATTGAGTCATGTAAACAGCATTTTGTCGTAAAAGACACGGATGAGTCGTATAATGAAATCAATACCAATTATTTACTTACTGATGATGGACCGTCGGAGCGCGTCAGATCTCCGCATAGCGGAATAAAGACCCACTTCGCAACATTCGCGTGTATTGATGATTTGGAAGAAGAGGCATGGCCTGTGCGCGTGAGTATAAAGACAGAGATCCCTGACAGACCTCGTTTTACGAATATTCATTATATTCAGGTGCCGAATCCAGAACAGCCGGAAGAGCCGGATGCGATTATTATTTTGACTGGGAAAAATGATGATCGCCTTTCGCTTGATGACTGGGTTCGGGAGGCAAGTTTGCCAATAGCAGATGGGCAAGGAAAGATTACAGAGCAAACAAATGTGGGTGGGTATCCTGCGGCGAGGGCCGGAACAAGCGTGTATGTGCGTTCAGCAGATTACGACGGTACGAGCAATGCCTTTACCACAGTAACTGTTTTATCATATAATGAAGGCGCTCAACCGCGGACTGTCCAATTGTTTAATGCGCTTGTAAACAGCATGACCTTTAATACGAATCTTTCTTCAGAATCAACGCGTGAACGGTTCAGGCGAGACGCGCTTCGCGTGATGGACGTAACGTATATTGTCCGCGCGATAGAGAGCAATGCGTCAGGGCATCCGCCTGTTCCTGCTGGAAGTTTTGAGCAGAATCATACAACCAGTAGATGGAATTCATGGCAAACGGAATTGGGCCGACAGGTTGGCGTGGCTTTTCCGGTTGATCCGTTGAATCTCTTTGATTGTCCTTTAGGGTATGATCAGTCAACGTGCTGGAATAAGGCGCAACTCATTGGATTGCGGTTTGTGTGTAAGCCAGAATCATATGTGTATCAGTATCGGTATGTTGATCAGGATAGATTTGATATAAAAGCGCACTTTGAGTTTGAGCGCGTTACATGGGTAGGGGTTGATGACGCTCCAATGATGACAATTCCTTCCGGGCCTGCGACCTCGGGCAGTGAACAGGAAAATCAGTGTGTTAATGTTGTTATTTCACCATAGTTTTTAATTTTTTTTCTCTATGTTTGATGATATTGATCCTATTCAACCTCAAGCAGATCAGCAAGCAGGCACGCCACCGGCTAATCTTCCTGTTGCGCCGATTTCTGTTCCTGAACCAATGGTTCAACCAGCTCCTGCCACAGGCGTTGTTGATATGTTTTCCTCAACAGACAAGGGTGCTCAATCTGCACCGCCACCTCCTTCAGCGGTCTCTGTGGGTAAAATACAGCCAAAGGCAATGCCGAGTGTCCCTCAACCCCAGTCAGTAAAATCACCGAAAGGCGGAAGAAAAATGATACTCATTATCGGCATAGCGGTTGTGGGAATTGCTATTATTATAGGTGGAGCGATGGCAGTTCTTTCGATGATGAAACAACCGACGCTTGAGGATTTGCCATCCTTTGATTCGCAATCAATCATTCCTGCTGATTCTATTCCTGCCACTGAAACTGAAAGTGAATCAGATGTTCAACCGACACAGGAAAATGATACAACCACATCTAACCTTGACGCGCTTTCCCCTGATGATCAATTACAAGACACGCCTCAAGAACAACTTCCACAAGATCAGCCAGTTGTTATTGATACTGATGGCGACGGTCTGACTGATCAAGATGAGGTTCAGTATAATACAAATCAATTTTTTCCTGACACTGATTTTGACGGGTTGACTGATCGGGAAGAAGTGCAGATATATAGTACGGATCCGCTTTCAAAGGATACTGATGGCGATGGTTTTGATGATGGCCAAGAGGTTCGTAATGGGTATAATCCTAAAGGGCCGGGCAAGAGCGCGCAGTGAGGATGACCATGACTCTATAACTATGACAGTATAAATTGTGTATGCCAGAAACAGGAGTGTCTTCAATACAACCAACAGCAGGAGGAGCAATAGCGCTGGTGTCGCAAGCCACCCCTTCTCATAATACTTCAACAGAGGGGGTAGCACTATTTGTTTCTGCTCCCCATGTTCCAATCCACACGATTCCGGAGCGGTTTTTGCCGTCACACCATGCCGGCACGCCTGTAGTGAAGAAACAATCAAAAGGGTTGCTTATTGGGCTGATTGTTATTATTTGGATTGTTATTATTGGGGTTGTGTTGTGGATTTTTGTTGGGAAGCGGTTTGTAGCACCGCAGGCAACCAGTGGTGTCAATCAGCAAATTTCTGCGCAAAATCAGATTGAACAGAGTGCGCCGCAACAAGAGGAACAATCCATTGTGGCGCCAAAAACGATTGAAGCGGCAGTAAGGAACGGAGCTGGAAAAATTATTTCACGTGCCACACTGTTGGTTCCTGAAAACGAACAGAGCGTATCATTTACCTTGGTTGGTAAATCCATCTCCGATGATGCCAAGGATATGAAAAGAAAGGGTATATATGGCGAATATATCATACGGCCTGTTGCGCCTGTCCTCACACCGCTTTCTTTGTCTATTGCCATTCCGGCGGAAGATATCACACAGAAGGACCTGCGCATTGCAACATGGAATGAAGAAAAAGAAGAATGGACTATTTTGGAAAACAGTTTTTTTGATGCTGAAAAATCACAAGCCACAGTGCTTCTTTCCGCAGTGAGCGCTGATTCATATGGCATAGTGTCTGAACAAGCAGTGATTTCTGCGCGTGTTCCGGAATCAGAGACACCAGAACAATTAGCGCAACCGAGCGCCAAGCCGGAAAGGAGCGATGATACTGATGGCGATGGGTTGGCTGATTTGGAAGAATTTTTATACGGCACTGATCCTACTATTGCTGATACTGACAAAGACAGTTATCGCGATGGCGCTGAAGTATTGAATTTGTTTTCACCTCGAAAGCAAGGCGAAGCGCGGCTTGCTCAAGATGATAAAATAGCGATTTATGCGAATCCGATCCATGGCTACACATTATTATATCCCGGATCATGGGCCGCTGAACCGGTTGACGATCAGTCCCAAAATGAAGTGATTATCGCGACCACGACTGATGAAGAATATATTTCTGTTACAGTGGATCAAAATTTGGATAATGCGTCATTGCTTGATTGGTATCAAGCGCATAATCAATCAGCGTCTTTGGAAACAATGAGGGTGCAATCGTTTCAGAACCTTGATTTATTGTGGACTGCAGATGAAAAAACAGTGTTCACCAAAGCGGTTGGCGTGGCAAAAATTATTTCATTCAAATACGAATCCGGAAACAAACAAAAATTGAATTTTTTAACAACGTTTGAAATGATTGCGCGGGGTCTTCGAGTAGAGGGAGCGCAAAAAAGAAATACGCAAGATATAGTGTCTCGCGATACTGATCGCATTGAATCGGTTAAAAAAGTTCAAACTGCGCTTGAGCTGTATTATAACGATAATAATTCATATCCGCTTGGCGATGCGTCGCAAGGCACTGTGCTTTCCGGTGATGAGGTAAAGCCCTTCTCTTCTTATTTACCTCAATTCCCTCAAGCGCCGACTCCAGCAGATGGCGCATGTGGCGACAAAAACCGTTTCCAGTATCGAGCGCTTGATTCATCGCGAAAAGAATGCACAGCAACCGGATCGTGCGCGCTGTATGAATTTTCTTTTTGTCTTGGAGTAGGAATTGTGAGTTTTACTCCTGGTGTGCATATCGCAACGCCTGATGGTATTCTTTGATGTTTTAGGGCTGGCTTTACTGAATATGACTGAAATCACTAACACATGTGGCGCGTGGTATCGTCGGAAGCGGCTTGACTATCTCCTTGATCGAGTTATTGAGCATACGGAATTGAAAACATATCAGGTTCTCCTTTCAGTGGTATTTGTCAAACCGCAGGCGATTCGAAAAATGAATGCTCATTTTCGCAAAAAAGACACATCAACAAATATCTTGACATTTGTATTGGAAAAAACAGCACGTTGCGTGCAGGCGGAAATTGTGTTGTGTCCTGATGTCATACGAAAAGAATCTCATTCATTGCGCATACCATATACTTGGCATCTTGAGCGGCTGTGGGTGCATGGTCTTTTGCATACTGCCGGAGTTCATCACGATACAGAACGCTCTGCGCAGGTTATGGAGCGGCTTGAACAAAAAATTTTACAGCGAAAGTGGTAGACAGTAAGCGTGTTATGGTATACTAATAATCATGTATGAAAGATACTATTATTTGTGGGTTAGATATCGGCTCCACCATGATACGAGTGGTGGTAGGGCAAAAGATCGCGCAAGAGCCGGTGCATATTATTGGTATATCCGAAGTTCCCAGCGAGGGCATTAGCAAGGGAATCATCAATAGCATTGAGGATGCTGTTTCGAGTATTTCAACGGCATTTGAAAAAGCAGAGCGCATGACAGGCATTCCGGCAAAGAATGCGTATGTTTCAATAGCAGGTACTCATATTCTTTCGCAAAGTTCTCGGGGCGTTGTTGCGGTTGCGAAAGCTGACGGTGAAATTCGAGAGCAAGATGTTGATCGCGCGCTTGAAGCGGCGCAGGCAGTTGCAACGCCGCCGAATTATGAAATCCTTCATGTGATTCCGCGTTCGTTTACTGTGGATAGCCAGTCAGGTATTAAAGATCCTGTTGGGATGACTGGTATTCGTCTTGAAGTGGAAGCACAGATTATACAAGGTCTGTCATCGCAGGTGAAAAATATCACCAAATCGGTCTATCGAACAGGAGTTGATATTGAAGATATTGTGCTTGCCCCGCTTGCCGCGGCTGAAGCAACGCTGAATAAACGCCAAAAAGAACTTGGCGTGTGTTTGTTAAATATTGGCGGAGCAACCACCTCTCTTGCCGTTTTTGAGGAAGGTGACGTGATTCATACTGCGATTTTGCCGGTTGGAGCAATGCATATTACTTCAGATATTGCCATTGGGCTTCGAACATCGCTTGATACAGCTGAATTGGTCAAGATTCGATACGGCACTGCTGTGCCTGAAGAGATTGATAAGCGAGAAGAAATTGATTTATCGGAATTTGGCGATAGTGAGCAGGAAGTGGTATCGCGCAAACATATTGCAGATATTATTCTTGCTCGTGTTGAGGAAATTTTTCAAATGGCAGATCGCGAGCTGAAAGCTATTGAGCGATCTGGTAAATTACCAGCTGGGATTTTATTAACCGGCGGAGGAGCGAAATTAGAAGGGTTGGTAGATGTCGCGCGTAAGGAATTTCGCTTGCCTGCGTCTATCGGGTATCCGAAAGATGTTTCAAGCGCAATTGATAAGGTGCATGATCCTGCTTTGTCAACAGCAGTAGGGTTGATTGTGTGGGGCGATCGTTCGCGTCAAGAAGCCGGAAGTGGCATGCTTTCTCGTTTTTCAACAGTACATCACGGGGTAGGAAAAATCAGGGATTGGTTCCATTCTCTTGGAGCGTAATAGTATGGCAGAGAGTACTCCGCGCACTCTTGTGGCGCGGTTTTTTGGTAGAGACATCACACTCCAGAATCGGACTTGGAACGCAGGAAAAATTGTGTCTGGCGCAGTTTTGGAACGAGGGAAATTTGAGCCGTATCCAATGATACGGCGAAAATTCCCTGAAGCGAAAAACAAGCCAGGCATAATTTTAACAAGTTATTGAGTACGATTCTGGAGTGTGATGTCTCTATATGTGATTGTTCCTTATTTTGCCGTGTGTATAACCTGTAGAAGATATCGCCTTGTTTTTTTATCATGGCTGGGGTACTATGGGTTCACGGAATGAGTACTTTTTTTATGCCTATTCTTATGAAAAAAGACGCTTTAAAACCACATGCATCAGTAACAGAGGTTATGCCTGATATTGAAACATTTGCAAAAATTAAAGTTGTGGGCGTAGGTGGGTCAGGGAATTCGGCATTAAGCCGGATGATGCAGGTTGGGATTCGCGGAGTTGAGTTTCTTGCGATCAATACCGATGCTCAAGCGATTCAGCATTGCAAAGCGCCAGGTAAAATTCAGATTGGTAAATCCATTACGCGTGGGCTTGGAGCTGGCATGGAGCCGGATCAGGGCAAGCGGGCGGCTGAAGAGAGCGCAGAGGAAATAGAACAAAAATTAGCTGGTGCTGATATGATTTTTATCACCTGCGGGCTTGGCGGTGGTACAGGCACTGGCGCGTCTCCTGTTATTGCAAGAATTGCCCGCGATTTGGGCGCATTAACAGTTGCGGTGGTTACGAAGCCGTTTAGTTTTGAAGGCGCGCAAAGAAAAGCGATAGCGGAACGCGGTTTTGATGAATTGGCAGATGTTGTTGATACTATTATTTCCATTCCGAATGATCGTCTTCTTCATATTATTGATAAAAAAACAACACTTTTGGATGCGTTTCAAGTTGTGGATGATGTGTTACGCCAAGGCGTGCAAGGGATTTCAGAATTAATCACAGTACCTGGAGTGATCAATGCTGATTTTGCAGACGTTAAATCCATTATGCAGAATGCGGGCTCAGCGCTTATGGGGATTGGCCGCGGTACCGGCGATAATCGCGCGGCAGAGGCGGCGAAGGCGGCGATTGATAGCCCTTTGCTTGAGGTTTCCATTGATGGCGCAAAAGGGATTCTGTTCACCGTTGCCGGTGACTCGTCTCTTGGAATGTATGAAGTCCATGAAGCGGCTCAAATTATCACCAAACAGGCAGACCCGAATGCGCGCGTTATTTTTGGGACTGTGATTGATGATTCGCTTGGAGATGAAATCAAAATCACTGTCGTTGCCACCGGATTCAATGATGGCGTCTTAGATCGCGGTCCACGAACCCATACCGATCGCAAGGATTTTGGCAACCAACAACGATCCCAACAGACGCAGGGGGAAGAGGATATTACAAAGAAAGCGCCGTCTATTTTTCATCAAAAAGACGAAAGTGAAGAAAATGAGCGTCCGCAGTTTGGCGAGCAAAAAGGGCAGAATGATAAAAAACAATTACCAGCAGAAGATGATCTTGAGATTCCTACATTTCTTCGAAAGAAAATGGGATAAGTAACCTCATATGAGTATATAAAATCGGCCATACGGCCGATTTTCGTATTAGAGGGATTTTCGTCGGATGCGATATGTTAGATGTATTTTCGGAATTTGGCGACACTCACATAATACGCGAGGTTATCCACAGAGATTCTTCGTTGATACCACATATTGTGGTATACTGATTATTACTACTACTATATATTGTTAATTGTGCGACGCTTTGTGAAAGGAGTATAATGAAAAAACCCTCTGTTTTATGTATTGAAAGGAGGGGGAGGAGTATACACATGTATGCAATGTCCTGGGTGCCATCATCAAGAAACTCGCGTGCTTGACTCTCGTGTTTCATCTGACGGATTAACCGTGCGGAGGAGACGTGAATGCACAAAATGCGCGTTCCGTTTTTCTACAGTTGAGGAAATCGAAATATTAGGACTTGCTGTGATAAAGCGCGATGGTCGCAGGGAACCGTATTCGCGCGATAAACTTCAGGCAGGGTTAAAGCGCGCGTTATACAAACGGCCATACACCCAAGAAGATATATCTGCGTTAGTCCATACGATTGAGCGCGATATCCAATTAAAGCGCCAGCAAGAGTTACCAAGCGATGCTATTGGTGATATTGTTATGCGGCAGTTGAAAAAATTTGATAAGGTCGCCTATATCAGATTTGCTTCTGTGTATCGCCAGTTTTCAGATGTTGAAACATTTAAAGAGGAAGTAGACGCATTGATGCCTCGGATGACAAAAAACTCTGCCAAAGGCGGACCCCCAGCCAGAGGCGGGCACAGCGCCTTTGGTGGGAACCCCCCAATAGTTAATAACAGAAAACCAATAATAAAAAACCAATAATCTCTCTATCATTTCTTTGTTATTTGTTTTTTGTCATTAACACAAATATATGGCCTCCCCATCCTCTTCCCCTTCTTCAAAGGTCGCTCATGAAGTTGAGCGGCTGAATGGTTATTACTCAAAAGTAACCATTCCATCATACGCAGTGCCTGATTTATTAAAAGAAAAGGGCATGCGATTTACTCGCAGATTTACTCATCCGGGTAGCAATCCTTTAGATGAGGTTGTCTACGAAAAAAGAACAAGTCGCATAACGAATCCTGACGGATCTGTTGTGTTTGAAATGAAGGATGCTGAAATCCCTGCTGAATGGACTCAAGTGGCAGGAGATATTATGGTATCAAAATATTTTCGTAAAGCAGGAGTGCCGCAATACGATCACTATGGAAATCCCCTATTAGATAAAGACGGATCGTCTGTATTGGGGCCGGAGAAAAGCGCGCGCCAGGTGGTTGCGCGTCTTGCAGGATGCTGGAGGTATTGGGGAGAAAAATACGGCTATTTTGCGTCAGCAGAGGATGCGCAAATTTTTGAAGATGAGCTTGCGTTTATGCTGATACGTCAGTACGCCGCTCCGAATTCTCCGCAATGGTTTAATACCGGACTCCAGTGGGCATACGGTATTACCGGACCTGCGCAAGGCCATTATTATCCTGATCCTGAAACAGGAGAAGTACGACCGTCAGAGGATGCGTATACGCATCCGCAACCGCATGCGTGTTTTATTTTATCTGTAACAGATGACTTGGTGAATCCGGGCGGTATTATGGATTTATGGATGAGGGAGTCGCGACTGTTTAAGTACGGGTCAGGCACAGGAACGAATTTTTCTAATATCAGAGGAGTAGGGGAAACATTATCAGGAGGAGGATCATCATCCGGACTGATGTCATTTTTAAAGATTGGCGATCGAGCGGCAGGCGCAATCAAATCAGGTGGCACAACCCGGCGCGCGGCGAAAATGGTGTGTTTGAATCTTGATCATCCGGAAATTGAGGAATTTATCAATTGGAAAGTAAAAGAAGAGAAAAAAGTAGCCGCTTTGATTGCGGCGGGATATGATTCTCATTTTGAAGGCGAGGCCTACACAACCGTATCTGGCCAGAATTCCAATAATTCGGTTCGTGTGCCACACACGTTCATGCGCATGATTGACGCAAATGGCGATTGGAATCTTATTCGCCGCATTGACGGGAAACCTTATAAAACAGTGAAATCGCAAGATATGTGGCAGAAGGTATGTTATGCCGCATGGGCGTGCGCAGATCCTGGGGTACAGTACGATGATACGATTAACGAATGGCATACCTGTCCGCAGTCAGGTCGCATTCGCGCGTCAAATCCATGCAGTGAATATATGTTTTTGGATGATACTGCGTGTAATCTCGCGTCTATCAATTTGGTGAAATTTTACGATTACACAACCCGCAAGTTTGATATCGAAGGATACAAACATGCGATACGGATGTGGACGGTCGTGCTGGAGATTAGTGTATTGATGGCGCAGTATCCGAGCAAGGAGATTGCCGAAGGATCATACGCGTATCGCACTTTAGGGCTTGGGTACGCGAACCTTGGAACAATGCTTATGCTTTCTGGTATTCCGTATGATACTGATAAAGCACGGGGCGTGGCAGGAGCTTTGACTGCGATTTTGACTGGCGAATCTTATGCCACAAGTGCTGAGATGGCGAGTTTTCTTGGTTCATTCCCAAAGTATGAGTTGAATAAAAATGATATGTTGCGAGTTATACGGAACCATCGTCGCGCCGCATACAATGTGCCGCGCGAAGAGTATGAGCATCTGGATATTTATCCTGTTGCCATTCAACCGGAGTATTGCCCTGATGATTTACTGAAAGCCGGACGCGAGGCATGGGATAAGGCATTGCTATGGGGTGAGCAATATGGCTATCGCAACGCACAAACGACTGTGATTGCGCCGACAGGCACGATTGGGCTTTTAATGGATTGCGATACCACAGGCGTGGAGCCGGATTTTGCATTAGTGAAGTTTAAAAAACTTGCAGGTGGCGGATATTTTAAAATCGCAAATCAGTCAATTCAACCCGCACTTGAAGCATTGAACTATACCCCTTTGCAGATTGACCGTATGATGAAGCACGTTGTGGGTGCGATGACGCTTGAAGGCGCTCCGCATATCAATACAGAGACGCTTGTGGCAAAGGGTTTTACTATTGATGACATCGCAAAAATCGAAGAACAATTAAAAGGAGTGTTTGAGTTATCGTTTGCGTTTAATCGGTTTTCTCTTGGAGATGAGACATTAAAACGACTTGGCATTTCGGAAGCAGTGTATACATCTCCAACATTCAATTTATTGAAAGAGCTGGGATTTGGCGATCAGGAAATTAAAGAAGCCCAGTATTATGTGTGCGGTACAATGACAATAGAAGGCGCGCCGGAAATGAAAGAGGAAGATTTGGCAGTATTTGATTGCGCTAATAAATGCGGAAATGGCAAGCGGTATATTGCGCCGATTGCGCATGTGAAAATGATGGCATCGGTTCAGCCGTTTATTTCCGGATCAATTTCCAAAACAGTGAATCTTCCAAATGAAGCCACTGTTGAGGATATTTCTGAAATCTACCGCAAAGCATGGGAATGGGGAGTCAAATCCATTGCTTTGTATCGGGATGGATCAAAACTTTCGCAACCTCTTAATACAAAATCGGATGCGCAGAAAATAGAAGAGAAGAAGAATGAACAACCTGTAGAGACGCCCCGTTGGGGCGTCTCCATCCAGGGAGAAATCGCGAAACAAGAAGATGTACAAGAAGCTCACACGCCAATGGCGCCTACTGGTGATCGTCCTTCGTATACCCCGACTGGGACCATGCCGCTTCCGCTTGCGCTTACGCGTGGGGAAAAGCGGTCATTGCCTAAAAAACGCAATGGCATCACTGTGGAATCACGCGTCGGTGGGCATAAGATTTTTTTACGGACTGGCGAATATGAAGATGGAACATTGGGCGAGATTTTTATTGATATGCATAAAGAAGGCGCGGCGTTTCGAAGTATGATGAATTGTTTTGCGATTGCAATTTCTCACGCGCTTCAGTATGGCGTACCGCTTGAAAAACTCATCCAGTCGTTTTCATTTACTCGATTCGAGCCGCACGGCATGACAGATCACCCTAATATTAAAACCGCAACCAGTGTGATTGACTTTATTTTTCGAGTCCTTGCTATGGAATATTTGGGCCGGACTGATCTTATTCATGTAATGCCGGAGCAAACGGGAACCATGTTGCGCAAAGATGAAGTAGTATTAAACCGCCATGTTCAATTTGATATTATTGATCATCCTGTGGAAAGTAGAGACGGGGTTAACCCCGTCTCTACAGGCACCTCGTTTGGATTTGGTTATGATGAATCATCAGTAGCAGACGGGCCTGGGGCGTTGTCCGCGCTTGGCGACACCACTGGCGTGAATAAATATATGAGCGAGATGATGGGCGACGCGCCTGCGTGCGATCAGTGCGGTCATATCACTGTGCGTAACGGGTCATGTTATAAATGTTTGAATTGTGGCAATTCATTGGGATGTTCATAGGTGTGGGTAATAACTCACGAATTGTGTAGAGATGGGGCGGTGCTCCGTCTCTGAGGGAATAGGAATGGTTGTTTGAGAAGTAACTCGGTTGTAGTATAATACGAATGTATGAGGTTTTTATGGAAGCATCATAAAGCGATAGGGCCACTGCTGGTGTTTTTAGCAGTGATTGTATCATTTATCGTTGGCTACGATGTCGGCAGTCCTCCGATAGCTCAAGCGCCTTCGACCACCTCCTCTCTGGCCTCTCCTTGTAAAGGAGGGGAGGCGGTATCGTGTACAGTGAGTATTATGCTTGATTTTGGCGATGGTGTTATTCAGGCATGGAATGATGTCTCTCTCGCTACCATTTCTGATACAACCGTATGGGGGGTATTACAAACAATGTCGCAAAAAGAAAAATTTCTCCTTGAGGTTAAAGAGTATGATTCTCTTGGCGTGATGGTTGAAAAAATAGGAGATAAGCAAAATCGAGGAGTTGAACAATCATGGCAGTATTGGGTGAATAACGAATACGCAACAGTGAGCGCGTCAAAATATCCTTTGTCAGGTGGAGAAGTTATTGAGTGGAAATATGTAAAAGGGCAGTTGTAAAGATGTATTCTTTTTTTTATCAATTATGTTTGATGAATTATTGCTATGCAACAATTTTTTATTAAAGTGTTTATTATAACAGCGTTATCAACAGTTGGATTGGTTATTGTTGTTCTTATTCGCAAGCCCATTGATTTGTCAGTTCGGCAAATTACTACGCAAAAAGATACATTGTTCAGCGTATCTGACACTGGCAAAGTGTATGTTAAACCAGATACAGCGCAAGTAACACTCGCAGTGATTAAAGAAGGGAAGAAAGTTACTGATGTTCAAAAGGATTTAAACACCGTAAATAATGCGGTGTTGAAAGCATTGAAAGATCAGGGCATTGAGGAAAAATATATCAAGACAGTGAATTACAGCATTTATCCGAACTATCGTTATGAACAGTCATCAGGCAGATCTATTATAGATGGATATCGCGCTGAATCACGATTAGAGGTGAAGATTAAGGATTTTGACAAACTGAATAAAGTCATAGACAGCGCGACTACTGCGGGCGCGAACGAGGTGGGGACAGTAAATTTTACTGTTGATGAACGGGATCAGTTTGTGGCCGAAGCCCGAAGTCAGGCAATCCGAAAAGCAAAAACAAAAGCCGAGGCGATTTCCAAGGAAACAGGGGTTATGCTTGGTAAGATTGTTGATGTGCAGGTTGCAGAAGGCGAGGGTGGAACCCAACCGCCAGTGCCTTTGTATGGCGGGTATGGCGGAGTGGCGGATGTAAAATCCTCAACTGAAATTTCTACTGGCGAGAACGCGATTACCGTCTCTGTAACACTTATATACGAAATACAATAGGCAAGAGGAAACTGGTCCTTGAGTTATAGAATGAAGCCATGATAAGATACTGGTCTATGAAACGATATGGATTTTTCATTATTTTCTTTTTGCTTGTTATTGTGGCTCGACTTCTTCCGCATCCATGGAATTTTACTCCTATCGGCGCAGTTGGTTTTTTAAGTGCATATTATCTAAAACCGTGGTGGGTTGGAATTCTCTTGAGCTTTGGTGCCATGATGGTCAGCGATAGCGTGATTGGGTGGTATCACTTGCCTATTTTTGTGAGTGTGTATGTGGGGTTTGCGTTGTATGCCATTTGGGGACGAATAGCTCACGAATATACGACGAATAGCTCACGAATGACACCTCCCTCAATCCCTCCTCAAGGAGGGAGGCCGTCGTTTTCCCCTCTTGAGAGGGGATTAAGGGGTGTGTCGCGAGGGGTATTATGTGCATTACTCGGTTCACTCACTTTTTTCCTGTTGACAAACTCCGCGGTGTGGCTGTTTGGAACGCTGTATCCGCATACATTGAATGGTTTGGTCGCGTCGTTGGTTGCGGGGATTCCTTTTTATCGCAACATGCTTGTGGGGGATATACTCTATATTGGTGTCCCCATTGGAGTGATAGAACTATTAAAAATGAGATCATCAGTAAAAATAATAACCTCTCATCTTTGTTCAATATGGCAGAAGACAACCAAAAACTAAAAACACCAGAACAAGTATTGATAGAAGTTCAAGAATTATTAGAGCGCAATACTGAAGTACTTCAGAAGGTAAAGCGGTATTTGTTTTGGGCGCAGATATTGGGATCTATAAAGATTATTCTTATTGTCGCGCCGTTGGTTGCGGTAGTATATTTTTTACCTCCACTGATCAAGCAGTTTACGACTCTGTATACGAATAGTGGTATGGTGCCGAATGGAGTATCTCCGCTATTAGAAGGGCTTGACCAATATCGAAATTTATTACAATAACCAGATGTATTACAAGAGTAATCTATGCTCTCTCCTCAACTTGAACATCATCGCCATCTTTTTCAATCCATCATCGCAGGCGCTCTTGCCGGATTTCTTGTTGCGTTTATTGTCATAAACAATTCTTCTGCTGTTTTCCGAAATGCCCAATCTCAAAACGGCAATGCTGACAAAAAGGATTCAACCCTTACTGTTCAGGAAGAATCGCAGACCGTTGATGCTGTGCAAAAAGTTGTGCCCAGTGTTGTGAGTATTGTCGTATCAAAAGAACTGGTTACATACCAAAGGAATCCGTTTTCTGGAAGTCCGTTTGATCTTTTTTTTGGTGATCCGTTTGCTCAACCTGAACAAAACACGCAAAAAGAAAAACGGCAGATCGGAGGCGGGAGCGGATTTGTTGTATCGTCTGACGGATTGATTATTACGAATAAACATGTGGTGAGCGATGAAGAGGCAGATTACAGTGTTGTGATGAATGATGGGAAAACATATACTGCAATAGTATTGGATCGCGATCCTGCACTTGATCTTGCTGTCATTAAAATTGACGCAAAAGAGTTGCCTGCGTTAGAGCTTGGTGATTCCGAACAGATACAGATCGGGCAGACAGTCATTGCTGTGGGAAATGCGTTAGGCGAGTTTCAAAACAGTGTAACACGGGGTATTATTTCCGGATTGGGCCGCACTATTGTTGCCGGAGATAATGCCGGTTTTTCCGAGCGGCTGGAAGCAGTGATTCAAACAGACGCGGCAATCAGTCCGGGTAATTCTGGCGGGCCGTTAGTGAATCTTGCTGGCCAAGTTGTGGGCGTGAATTCAGCTGTGAGCCAACAAGGCGAAAATATTGGGTTTGCTATTCCGATCAACGAGGCGAAACGAATCGTTGAAAGCGTTAAAAAAGTTGGCAGAATAGTGCATCCATACATTGGCGTGCGCTATATGGTATTAAATAAAGATGTTGCGCAAAAAAATGATCTTCCTGTTGAGTACGGAGCGCTTGTTGTTCGTGGAGAAAATTTGGCTGAACTTGCCGTGATTCCCGGGAGCCCTGCTGATAAGGCCGGCATTGTTGAGAATGACATTATTTTGGAGATCAACGGCACGCGCATAGATGAAAAAAATGGACTTGCCCGATTGGTTGGACAGTATGCGGTAGGAGATGTGATTAAACTGAAAGTCATGCATAAAGCATCAGAAAAAGAGGTATCTGTTACATTAACCGAACGGCCAAGGCAATAATGAGAAATCGTATATCATTTTTATGGAACATGTGATAAGTGAATTGGAGCACCTTCTGGCGCGTATTTGCGAAGCCAGAAGGTATCTTTGACCATCCTAAACGCGAATATGAGTTGCAAGAGCTGAATGCTCACATGGCGCGCAGTGATTTTTGGAATGATTCGTCTGCGGCACGCCACACTGCAAAACGCGCTGAACAGTTAAGGATAGAGTTGAACGAGTGGTCGCAGTTGGAAAAGAATGTCTCTGATACTCTCGCTCTTGCTCAAGAGGAACACGCTGGATTATTAAAGGTTGATATTGAAGAAGATTATAAGAGATACCTGTCCCAGTTTGAAAAACTGGAATTTTTGGTTTTAATGAATGGCTTATATGATGAACACAGCACTGTTCTTTCTATTCACGCAGGAACCGGTGGGGTAGATGCGCAGGACTGGGCTGAAATGCTCTTTCGTATGTATACGCGATTTGCGGAAAAAAAGAATTGGAGCACAGAGGTCGTTGATATGTCCCGCGGTATGGAGGCAGGCATTAAAAGCGTAACGCTTAAAATTGAGGGACGGTATGCATATGGATACTTAAAGGCAGAAGCAGGCGTGCATCGGTTGGTGAGAATTTCGCCTTTTGACGCGGAAGGGATGAGGCATACCTCGTTCGCATTGGTTGATGTGGTGCCTGAATTGCCTGACATCGGAGAGATTGATATTCCTGAAACCGATCTTCGGATTGATGTGTATCGGTCATCCGGGCACGGAGGGCAGTCAGTAAATACCACTGATTCTGCAGTGCGTATTGTTCATATCCCAACGAATATTACGGTCACATGCCAAAATGAGCGTTCACAGCATCAAAATAAAGCAACTGCAATGATGATTTTGCGCGGAAAGTTGGCGCAACGGCTTGAGTTAGAGAGAGAAAAAGAAGAGCGGATTTTGCGAGGGGAGGTACTGTCTGCTGAATGGGGAAATCAAATTCGTTCCTATGTGGTGCATCCGTATAAATTGGTAAAAGATCATCGCACTGAATACGAATCAACCGATCCGCAGGCAGTATTGGGCGGTGAGTTGGATGCGTTTGTGGAAGCGTATTTGCGTTGGAGAAAACAATCGTCATAATAATTTTTTTCAAGAGATGTCCAAATAGGAATCCTCTCCAATGTAGAATGAGAAATCTGTAGAGACGCCCCGGTAGGGCGTCTCATATGACGTATGAAGACCGAAACAAAGATAAGGTTATATCCGTATCAGTGGTTGAGGTTAGCGCTTACAAGTTTTATTCTTGGGGTTTTCATTGCAACGCTGTGGAGTATTTCTTTCAATCTTCTTGTAGGAGTATTGGGTGGAAGTATCATCGCGGTGGGTGTTATGAGTATCGCCTATCAATTCTATACTAGGGGGTGGATAAAAATATTGGTCGTAATAAGCGTGGGCACATTCTTTTTATTTTTCGGCATGATGCGGTTTTCCGTCATTCGGGTACAATCGGGCGATCATCATATTGTATCGCGCATTGGAATGCAACAATCTTTTAAAGGAACGATTGTTGCCGAGCCGGAACGATTGCTTGACAAGCAACGGTTGGTGATACGAGTCCATGGGCTTAACGGATTGCTTTTAGCAACAACACGATTGTATCCATATTATGAATATCATGATGAATTATCGTTTGAGTGCATTGTGCAAAAGCCGCAAGCGTTTGATTCGTTTGATTATGAGAAATATTTGCGCGCAAAAAATATTGACGCAGTGTGTTATTATCCTGACATCTCACAACGCGTTTTCGCGCCGAAGAATATTTTTTCATATCTTTTTGCGTTCAAACATACTCTACTTGAGGCAATCAACCGCGCATTACCAGAACCTCACGCCTCTTTACTTGCCGGTATGTTGGTTGGCGCAAAAAAGGGGTTACCCGATGATGTGATGGAACAATTCAATCGCGTAGGCCTGACGCATATTATTGCGATTTCCGGATACAATATTACGATAGTGATCCGTTTTGTGCTGATTCTCGCGCCATGGATATGGATCAACCGCAGGCATGCGCTGTGGATGATGATTCCGTGTATTGGACTGTTTGTTATCCTTGTCGGGGGGCAGGCGTCGGTAGTACGCGCGGCTTTATTTGGAGCCATCGGCGCGCTGGCATATAGCATTGGCCGAGCGCAGTCAATGACCAATGCGCTGTTGCTTACAGCCGGGTTGATGGTTGCAATCAATCCGTGGATTTTACGGTATGACGTTGGGTTTCAGCTTTCATTTTTGGCAACAGCGGGGTTGATTTATATTTCGCCGCTCTTTGAATCACATGGCCATGGATGGATACATAGTATGAAAGAAGTTGTGGTTGCGACATTTTCCGCGACCATCGCGACCCTTCCATTGGTATTGTTTGTGTTTGGCCGACTTTCAGTGGTGAGTATTATTGCGAATTTTTTTGTGGTGCCGCTGACTCCTTTTGTGATGGCAGTGGGCGGGCTTGTAACAGCGGTTGCGGTATGTATCCCATTGAATGTTCAATCGTTTGCGTATATCGCGTTTCCTGCGTGGATACTATTGGAATATATTTTACGGAGTATTGAATTTTTTTCATCATGGCGATATGCGAGTATGTCTATTGAATGGTTTTCATGGCCATGGATGATGATAAGTTATGTGCTTCTTTGCTGGGGTGTGTATGCGCTATCTATGCGTAAAAGAAGAAATCGCAGGTTCGGCATGATGCAGGATATTCAAAGTATAAAAGTATCTGCATAACACTATACTGTTTTACTTTTTTCATGGCCGTGAAAAAAGTAAAACAGGGTGCAAGTAAAGTGAATAATGGGTGTAAGGTGTATGAGGAAGAGTAACTGTTTAAAAAAGAAACTGATTTTTTTACTGATCATCATTGGTGTTGTTGAGGTTTTTTTATTGATATTTCTTTTTCAATCATCGCGCGAGAAAAATCATCTCATCGTTAGTTTTTTAGATATTGGACAAGGGGATAGCACGCTGATTCGGACACCGCGAAACCACACAATTTTAATTGACGCAGGGCCCACGGGCACAGTCGTTCAAAAGTTAGGAAAAGCGCTTCCGTTTTATGATCGCACGATTGATCTTGCCATCATCACGCATCCGCAAACAGATCATTTCGCCGGATTTTTAGATGTTGCCGAGCGATACGCTATCAAGCAATTGATTACATCAGATATTCCTTACAGTAGTCCTGAGTGGGAGGCATTTACGAAAAAGGTTAGCGAGTTTCATATTCCAGTGAGTTTTGTTTCTTCACAGCGTACAATGATCCTCGAAGACGGCGTGTCATTAGAACTCTTATGGCCGATTTCTATGGCAGTTGATACATTGCATTTACCTGATGCAAATGAAGGATCAGTTGTTGCATTATTACGATATGGCGAACACGAATTTTTATTTACCGGCGATATATCGGCAGATACTGAGTCCCAACTTTTGGCGAATAACCTTATTCCTGATATTGATGTGTTAAAAGTCGCGCATCATGGCAGTAAAACATCTTCGAGTAAAGAATTTATCACCCAAGCACAACCGGAAATTGCTGTCATAATGGTAGGCCGTGATAATTCCTTTGGCCATCCCAACGCGCGTACGCTCCTTACGCTGAATCAAGCCGGAAGCGTTGTGTATAGAACAGACATCGATGGCGATGTTACGTTTGCGTCAGACGGAAGAACATACGCGCTTCGTACCCATTTTATTGGTGAATTTTAATGCGCTGTGGTATACTGTAGTTATCTGAATTTTAAATAAAATGTTTACTATGGCTGGCAAAGATACCCAATCAACTATTTTACTTGCAGAAGATGATGACCTTATTGCACAAATGTATACCACTAAATTGACGCATGACGGATTTAATGTTGTTGTGGCAAAGGACGGCGAGGAAAGTATTACGCAGGCGGGAAAAGGCGGTATTGATTTGATTCTTTTGGATATTATTATGCCAAAAGTAGACGGGTTCGGGGTGTTGGAAAAATTGAAAAAAGACGAAAAAACAAAAAATATTCCTGTGATTATGCTGACAAATCTTGGTCAAGATGAAGATATTGAAAAAGGGAAGTCCCTTGGAGCGTATGATTATTTAGTGAAAGCGAACTTGACCCCACAACAGGTCTCTGATAAAATCAAATCCGTTTTAAAAGAGGTTGGTAAAAAGAAGTAATGTGGTTTAGATTTCGAATTTTAACCTTTCTATGCATCAGAAAATGAAACAAGAAATGACGCTTGTCCTTGTAAAGCCGGACGGTGTAAAGCGTGGGTTGATTGGGGAAATTTTGAGTCGTATTGAGCGGCGTGGTTTGAAAATTATTGCCATGAAAATGGTATGGGTGGATCGTAACCATCTTGAAAAACATTTGCCCTCTGATCCTGCATGGGTTGAGCGGCTTGGAGAAAAAACCTTAAAGACATTTACTGAATACAATATTGATCCTATTGCGGCGCAGGGGACTGATAATAAAATGGAAATAGGTACGAAGGTGAAAGAACTTTTATTTGAATACCTGTCATCAGGTCCGATTGTGGCAATGGTTGTGCAGGGCATACACGCGATTGATATGGTGCGCAAATTAGTTGGCCATTCCTTACCTGTGTTTGCTGAAATGGGAACTATTCGCGGCGATTTCAGCGTTGATTCGCCGGCAGTTGCAAATCTTGAAAGCAGAGCAATTAAAAATATTGTGCATGCTTCTGAAACGCAGGCAGAAGCGGATAATGAAATCCATTTATGGTTTGGGCCGGAAGAGATTCACCAGTATAAGCGGGCAGAAGAGGATATTATGTTTTAATCGACACGGATGGTACACGAATATAAGACAAGTAACTCACGAATGGCGGGGAATAATCCCCGCTTTTGTTTTTGTTATCCACAGATAAGTCGTTGACAAAATTTTAATGGTACTTTAATCTTATATTCAGTATGCACATGCATTGCATTAAACTCGTCGTCATTAATCTCATCCTTAGAGATAAGGCGAGTTTTAAAGGTGCTGTGTAATACTAAAAAACCAATCCCATGGACCTTGACCCTCGCCTTACTCGGGCGAGGTTTTTGTTAGGGAAAGCAATCTTTCTAACAAAGGGGGTAGTGGCAATGGAAGATCGGCGTCGCGACGATATTCTCGCCCTCGCCCGTATGTTGGGCGTTGGCGAGCGATCAATTCCGTGTTGGCACTGCAACGGCAGTTGCCCGACACGGAATGTCGGGCATTGTTTCGGCAATGATTTTGGGTTAGTTCTTCGGGGAACCGAAGCAACGATCAACATCGTTGTCGAAGACAATGCGTCGGATCGGTAACTTTTAACCAACGCTCTTGGGAGAGGTAATCCCTCTTTTATAAGGGCAAACCGTATTGAGTGATCCTCCATGCGCAAGGGTGAGACAACGTTCTTACCCTGTTTTTTTACCGCCCCCTACCCCCTCCTTGATAAAGGAGGGGGTTAGAGTGAGGTTGTTTATCCACACAAAAATGGTTGACAAAAATGAGAATATGATTAAAAATACACAATGGCTATGAATATTGGTTTTTTTTACCAATTTAACACCAATGCAAAATCTCGCATGACGCGGGATCTTTGATGGTGAGCATAGCCACGGAATCATTCAGTTCACATCAAGGACCCCGCGCGAACAGCGGGATTTTTTGATGGAGAACATCGTTCTTTTAGGAGAGGGAGTATGCCTGTACGTGTGTGTGTTAGAGGGAGGACGCTTGTTTTCCCCGATCCTCCAGCATCATCTTTGGTCGTTGAGGACGATGACATCGGTGACGATGACGTCGGTGATAATGACGTCGGTGACGATATCGTTACCTTTGAAGAATTTGTTCGGACGCATTTAGGGAAAGATTGGGTAGAGCGTTACCCCGAAGGGACGGAGATTGTCTTCAATTGAAGACAGAAGGGTTATGCAAATGACTTTGAACGGAAGTTATACGCATAACCTCTGTTTTTTTAATAACCCTGTTTTTATTTTGCACACAATGGCAAGGTTATTCATTTTCTTTTAATCTCTATTTTGCTATAATAAAAGTGCTTTACAAGGGGAGTGTAAAAAGTGTTCTATAACGTCTCCTAACAACGATCTTTATACTTATACTCTGCGGAGTGTGAGTGCGGATCCACGCGTCTCGCAAGAGACCGATTATCATTGGGGGGCACATTACGCTTCTTGAGTAAGGCACCAAGGGTATATGGTACACCATGGTCACTAAGCACACCCTCTTTCGGGCGCAACCGCCCCGAGAGGGTGTTGCTTTTTTTGATTGCATTTGACAAAAATGAAATGATACTATATACTTATAGTGTTCATTAACAATGTCAACATCGTTAAGAGCTTGGAATAGATGCCATAGCAAGAGTGCAAGAGAGGAGGTCTCATGGGCTGAAAGGACTTCTCACTTATGCGGTATCGATGGACCAGGCCAGATGGTTATGCGAAAATCAGCTATGATTGTAGCATAATCCGGTTTCCTCCGTTACCATAGGATATTGTATATCCCGCAAAGGAGTACACGAAAAGTGCCTATCAATGTCAATGATATATATTGATAGGAACCAAGGTGGCACCGCGGAGTGTCTCTTTTTTGTTAAAAAATAAAGAAGACCCTTCGTCCTTGTTGCGTATTTTTTGATACGCATAAGGATGAGGGGTTTTTTGTTTCTCCTCGTGCGTCGTTCTTTCTCACAACTCAACTCGCGCATCTTGCAAAGGAGCAAGAAAGTGCAAACGTTAGCTGATTTTCGAGCAGTCGCACAGGCACATACCGGGGTGAGAATCCCAGTTGTGCATGAAATATTAGCAGATACCATTACTCCGGTTTCGGCGTTTTTCCGCCTTGGTGGCGATGTGCGTCGCGGGTTTCTTCTTGAATCAGTCGAAGGTGGCGAACGGCTGGGCCGCTATTCATGCATTGGAGTGGATCCCATCCGGACGTTCTCCTCAAAGGACAATCGCGTTACGATTCATGACAACACTTCTGGGTTGGTTCAAACCTTCTCGGCGGTGGATCCAATCCGCGAATGTGAATTGTTCATCAACGCATCCCGATGCGCGTCAATTCCTTCACTGCCTCGTTTTATTGGAGCGAGTGTGGGGTACTTTGGGTATGACATGGTTCGATACATCGAACATCTGCCAAACGCACCGGTTGATGATCTCGGGTTGGCCGACTGTTTTTTCATGACAATGAAAACAGTCGTGGTGTTTGACCATGTGCGACATACCATGTCGGTTGTCGCATTCGCTGACCCTTTAAGAGAAGGCGTTGATGGTTCGTATGCCAGTGCGGTTGAGTGTATCAATACAACATGCTCGTTTCTTCAAGAGGAGAGAACCTGTGAAGTTCGCGCCGGGCATGGGATGCTTCCGTCTGCTGTGTCAACGGTCTCTCAATCGGAGTTTGAGCATTCTGTGCGTCGGGCAAAGGACTACATTAGCGCAGGCGATGTGATTCAGGTAGTGCTTTCACAGCGCTTGTCAGTCCCGCGAACTATGTCGGCGTTTCAGCTCTATCGGGCGTTGCGAAGCGTGAATCCTTCTCCGTACCTCTTTTTCTTGAATTGCGGAGAATGTGCTCTGGTCGGATCTTCTCCTGAAATGCTTATCCGCGTGGCAGGGGCAGATATCATCACGCGACCGCTTGCGGGAACACGGCGTCGCGGATTAACTCCAGAAGAAGATGAATACCTTGCTCAAGAACTTCGACAAGATCTAAAAGAACAAGCAGAGCACGTCATGCTTGTGGATCTTAGCAGAAACGATCTTGGCAGGGTATGCGTCTCGGGTACTGTTCGAGTAACGCGTTTCATGGAAGTTGAACGATACTCGACTGTGATGCATCTTTCCTCGACGGTTGAAGGCACGATGAGATCAACGTGTTCTCAGTTTGACGCATTTCGTGCCACTTTCCCCATAGGCACGCTCTCTGGAGCTCCGAAAGTGCGCGCGATGGAGATCATTGATGAATTGGAGGTAACGCGTCGCGGCCCTTACGGCGGTGTTGTTGGTTGGGTAAATCCTAACGGGCATTTTGATGTCGCTATTGCGATTCGCATGGCAGTGGTGACGAAGGACTCCATATCCTGGCAAGTAGGCGCTGGGATTGTTGCGGATTCTGACCCTGCTCGTGAGCATGATGAGTGTTTGCGGAAAGCAGGCGGGATGTTCCGCGCGCTTGCTTATGCGCATAACGGATTGGAGGGATAGCAACCGTGATCCTGATAATCGACAATTTTGATTCATTCACCTATAACCTCGTTCAGTATCTTGGGGAGATGGGTGGTGATGTTACGGTTGTCCGCAATAACCTCTTGGGGGTAGGTGAGCTTTTGCTCATGGGGCCATCTCATGTCGTCGTGTCTCCGGGACCATGCACTCCCAAAGAGGCCGGTGTTTCTATTGATGCCATTCGCGCATTTGGGGATCAAGGTACTCCGGTACTGGGGGTGTGCCTTGGTCATCAGGCGATTGGCGTTGTGTTTGGGGGTACGATCGTTCGTGCCACGCGCCTCATGCATGGCAAGACATCTATCATCAAGCATGATGGGACCGGCGTGTTTGCGGGCATCCCAAACAAGTTTACCGCATGTCGGTATCACTCTTTGGTGATTGATAGGGCGGAATTTCCTGTCGGTTCTCTGCGCGTCACCGCCGAGTCAACAGACGATGGCGAGATCATGGGGGTCGCGCATCGCACATTGCCGGTGTACGGAGTTCAGTTTCATCCTGAGGCAATACTGACTGAACATGGCAAACTTCTTTTGCGAAATTTCCTCAACATGAGGGGATGTGCGCAATAGGTGTTTGAGTAGAACAAGGAGCGAAGAACGTTTCGCTCCTGTTTTTTTACTTTTTCCTCAATAATGGGAACAGCACAACGTCACGGAGGTTGGAATTGCCGGATAACAGCGCGACAAGGCGATCCAGCCCCATGCCAAGTCCGGAAATCGGCGGCATGCCGTGTTTCATAGAGGTGATATATTCATCATCACCCTCCATGACTTCAATTTCACCCTGCTCTTTATGTTCTGATTGTTGCGCAAACCGTTGCTGTTGATCTATTGGGTCAACCAATTCGCTGTACGCCTTTACCACTTCCCAGCCATTGATAACAAGCTGGAATTGATCTACTACATTTTGATTTTCATCGTTTCTGCGCGCGAGTGGCTGTAAGATTTCAGGATAAGTTGTCAAAAATGTTGGATTGATAAGTGTCGGGCGCACAATTTTTTTATACAGATTATCCATCAATCCTGCAAGCGACATCTGATCAATTCCATCAAAGGAAATATTTTTTTTCTTAATGTCCGATCGCAAGGTATCTGCCGCTTCATACGCTAAAACATCAATGCCTGTTTTTTCTTTGATCAATTCCACAAAGTTATATCTCGGCCATGGCTGTTTGAGCTGAACTTCAACTCCGCTATCCATGACAAGCGTTTGAGCGATCCCTAATGTTTCAAACAAATACGAAAACATTTTTTCCGTAAACGCGATATTGTCTTCAAAATTCCAGTACGCGGAGTAATGTTCAAGATGTGTGTGTTCAGGAAGATGAGATGGATCAATACCTTCGTTGCGGAATGCTTTTCCTATTTCAAAAATTTTTTCAAATCCTCCGACAATGAGTTCTTTTAACGGCAACTCGTGTGAGATGCGCAAAAATAAATCCTGATTAAGGGCAGTATGATGCGTTTTGTATGGGTTTGCCACAGCGCCGGTTGCGACATGCAATAATGTTGGTGTTTCCACTTCTTGAAACCCATTGCGCCAGTAAAATTCCCGCACCGCCTTAATGACATTACTGCGGAATAAAAAGAGTTTTTTACTTTCCGGATTTGCAATCAGGTCAAGATAGCGTTGGCGGTATTTGGTTTCTGTGTCTTTGAGCCCTGCCCATTTTTCCGGCAACGGTAACAGCGCTTTGCCTAAAAATGTCGTGGAAGTTGCTTTGATTGAAAGTTCGCCACTTTTTGTTGTAAAGAGTTCTCCACTCGCACCGATAAAATCGCCAATTGAATAGATATCATGAAATTGCTTGTACACATCTTTTCCGATTGTATCTTCTTGAATAACGATTTGAATTTTTCCGCTTATATCTGAAATATGGCAAAACGTGATTTTGCCCATTGTGCGGATTGAAGTAATGCGACCCGCGGTTGAGATTTGCTCGCCTTCTTTTAACGAAAGAATATCAGCCATTGCTTTATCTTTGGGATATTTTTCAGGATACGGATGGATACCACATTCGCGGATTTTTGCGAGCTGGTTTTTTCGGGTTGTGATTTCGTCATGGAGGGCCATAGTTTTAAAATACGAAATTCGAAGCTCTCGAAGAATAATACGAAACAATTAAGGTATTTTCATCATACCAAGATGGGCAAGAAAATCAATAAAAAAAGAAACGGCTACAGAGGATGTGTAGCCGTGGCTATGTGATGGACGCGTTATGCACTGACGCTTACAAATGACGTAATTTGATGCCATGCATCATTAAATACGCATTCGAATTCCATGAGATGTGAGGGGTGATTAAAACTCCCCCTATTACCTCTTTGGTACGTGGCAATAATCGCCGCTTTGACTGTTGTGCGATCGGGCCTTGGCGCATCTCCTTCGAGATATGCCTTCAATGCCCAAGCGATTTCACGCTTGCATATCGGGACGCGTTGTTGCCAGTACGGAAGATCGTTGCGAAGGGTGATTAGTAAGAATGCGGCCAGGCCTTGGGTGTTCATGGAGAGAGGAGAAATGTGTGGAATTGACGGTTGGGCTATGGTTGAAATCCCCATGCGTCGAACCTTTCATGAAGCAGGGAAAAGCGCATTAGCGACAACGCACCACGCAGATACCTCGGGATTGCCCTTGAAAAGGGTTTCCCTGGTATCAGCATCGTCTGACCCAAGGAAAGCGATGGTATCTGCCGGGAAGAGTTGAGCCATGTCCACCGTAGTTAAAGGATTGAGCGGCTGAAAGAAGGTGATTTGCGTAAGGAGTACTGCGGCAATACTTTGAACATGCTCGCATTGAGCGTGCATGAGTTGCTTCAGTACTGCCTTTTGTCGTTCGCACTCTGTTGTGCGAGTCGATTCAATAGGCACTCCTCGCAGATGTCGTAGTCCCACGCGATGTCTCCAGAAAAAAATTCTCCGACAGCACTGTGCTGATCAGAGAAGTGAGGTCGTAGTCGAAGAACGAAACTATGATAATAATACACATATTTGTTTTTTAATGTCAATTTAATGTTAACCTCCCCCTACCCCTTCATCGTGGAGGAGAGGGTAGGGGGAGGTTAACAAAATAGAGACGAGGTTAACCCCGTCTCTACAGGAGGGATGATTATGCAAGATTTTTAATCAACAGGTGCGCTTTGTTCTTGATACTGCTGTAATAATGCTTCAATATCCGCTTCATCTAACTGCGTGGTACCATTTAAAGGAATGTCCGCATTTTCCAGAGAGGCGTCATCTGGAATTATCGTAGTATCTGAATCATCAATCTGCCATGACGCAGGGATATCATTGGTACTTGCTTTGCGAAAATTATTAACAGAGTATATGGCAATTGTAGTAACAATACCAATAATCAAAGGAAGTCCTACAATGCCGAGGATCATAAATACCTTGAGAAAGGTTTTATTTTTTTGTATCTGTTTTTCGTCCGGCTGTTGTTTTGTTTTATCAAGGTCGTGATAGAGTTCCGCAATATAGCACATTACATAAGGGAGATACACAAGTAAAAAGATACCCATGATAATCGCACTCATTATCTTCGTGCCTGTATTCTCCCCAATAAGAGTGCCTAACAACCACGCAATAAGAAGTAATACTAACAGAAATCCGTAAATAACAAGCCCTATTAATGCCGTTCGTCCAAACACTGCCCACCATCTTCCTTTTACCAATAAACGGGAAAGCCGCAATGATTCCATTATTTTAGTTTTTTTGTGAACATAGATTGCTGAAGCAAATATCAGTTGGGTCATAATGGCGATACCCGGGATACCAAATGCAATAAATCCACCTAATATCATCCAACTACCTACCAGAGCGATTCCTATAAATGGGAAAGCATACCGCAATCCATTGCGCGCGACTGAAGAAAACGGCGCGTTATCTTCTCGAATAGCGCCATCAACAATGGCTGGTCCTGCCCACCATCCGATTACGAGGTATATAATATAGATAATGACTATTACAAGGGGGTATAAGGCAGAATTTGTTTTAGGTATAACATCGGTAAAAATTCCAAAGAGAATAAGAGCAAGCGCATATATTCCGGCAATAGCAAAAAGAGTTTTTGCGCGGTTTTTCATGCGCCGGTACGCTACTTTAAAAAGCGTTCCCACCGGGATGACTTGTTTATGATGAGTAAGAGATGGTGTGTCCATAGATATGTGAACGATAAGTCGTTCATTTAAAAATGACAAAATGAATAATTAGAGTGTATCACACTGTATGCGTTTTGTATGTGTGTTGTTAAGATGCAGTATCGGGGTGACCCGACTTGAACGGGCGGCCTCATGCACCCCATGCATGCGCGCTACCAGCTGCGCCACACCCCGATATTAGTGTAGAGGCGTATGGCAATACGTCTCTACGGGATATACAGGTATATTAGAAAATGCAGGCGTGAAAAGCAAGAAAAAAACAAAAAAAGGGCTTTCGCCCTTTTTTACGCAACAAGTGCTTTGGAAGATGTTTTGATACATCGCGCGCACACAGTTCTGCGCTTGCCTTCGATTTTTTTTGTTTGCAGGTTTGGATATACGCGCCGTTTTGTCGCAACCATGGAATGAGACCGAAACTGCATCATGCTGGATCCCCTACCGCATACATAACACGATTTTGCCATAGATTTTCTAATATAAGAAATATAAAGATAACAAACCTTACTGTACTTAAAAAATCATTACCAGTCAAGGGTTGTGTTGCGTTTTTTCTCAAGAGCGCAGTATACTATAGAAAGCCAAAAGAATTATTTACTTCTCAATCACCCTATGGATCAACAAAAAGATAGTGGTATACAGGAGTTTATTGATGGCGTGTGCCATGATATTGGAATAGATGTATTGCCTGCTGATCAGCAAGAGGCATTACGGCAAATCATAACGCAGGATCTGAATGCTTTTGTCGGGGAGAGAGTATTTTTTTCCTTATCTACTGACAAGCGCAGTGAACTTGAAAAAATTATCCGAGATGGCGGGCAAGACCAGCTTGATGAGTTTTTTGCTTCTGCTACGGTTGACCTTAGCGCGATATTGCAACAATCATTTGAATTATTTTCTATGAAATGGCGGCAAGAAGCCGCGGATATGATTGCATCTGTTTCATAATGTAACCACGCAATTCTATGAATAGAGAACAAGAACCTCCAAGAGGGCATGAAGCAAATAATGCCGAACTCTCGGCAGAGGAGCAAAAAACATTTACTCCTGATGAACAATCGCGCGCATTGCAATTACGAGAACGTGTACGCAGAGAGTTGGCAAGGGAAGCCATCGAACAGCCACAAGAATGCCCTGATGAATTATGGGGTATATTGGCATCAGATGCATTAATGACACAAGAGTGGATGTTTAAGAATTTTGAGCAAGAGCGAAGCGAGTGGGAGCGCGCAGGAAAGGCGGATGTTTTTGATAGTGAAAATAAATGGTTGTATGAAAACGTCGTAGACCAGTCAGAGCATTTACGAAAAATGGTGGCATTTTTATATGGATCTGTAGAAACGGAAGAGCCATTCTCATACAAGGATTTAGATGATTTATTTTCTGTCATTGACGCGCGGTATAAAGAATCACGGCCAACAATTGCGGATAAATTGCGTCATGAGGTTTCTTCTTTATTTGAACAGCAGGATCCGCGTGTGCATTTAGGGTCTCAATCATTGCGGCGTGGGTTAAATACTGGGAAGATAGGCCATCTTGAAAAAAATGGGATTTTACGCGGAGAAGAGGCAACCCTCTTAAAAGATACAGTGCAATTTGCAGAAGTGGAAGCGTACGGAGAGCAAGACATGATTGATACACTGCAGTTTGTCGCTAAGAATACAGAGTTGGCAGTAGGATTGCTTTCAAAGCGCGTCGGGCTTTCTTCTGCCATTGTGCATGATTGTTTCACATTGGTGTTATCTGAAATAGAAGCAGAGTATGGCAATACTTCCAAAGATGACGATGCATCTAAAAAATCATGGCTTAAAAAAGTTGGGCAGTGGTTTATTGGCAATGAGGTATCTCAAGCCATTCCTTTGCCAGAAAAAGTGCAAAGTGTTTTGGAACATGATGGCGCAAAGTGGGCGCATCGGATAGCATCACTACTTGCCGCAAGCAAACAAAAGGATATTGACAGTAGGTATTTTAAAGGTGAATTGTATAAAGAGGAAGAGATACGGAATGCGATTATAGATTTTATGCGCAATGATGAGGGAGATGATTTTTCATTAGATCAGGCAGAGGAGTATTTAGAAAGGGTAGTGAATCTTTCTCAATTTGATCGCGCGTCAAGCGATGATTTGGGGCAATTGCGCACACAGCCAGAACAACAGCCAACAACCGTATGGGGTAGAATGAAGCGGGCAGTGCGACGGGGAGTTAAAACAGCAGTTATAGAAATAGATGGATCACTTGAAGAAGGGGAGTCGGCGTATTTGACTTCCCCCCGTATGTTGCGAGATGCCAAAGGGGGAACAAAACTTGATTTATTTGTTGATGCAGTTGAACAACTTGAACACTACCCGGGAGATAAGCGTAACCCTGCGTTTGTAGAGTCAGCCCAGGCGGTGGAACGTATTCGGCAACAGCTTGCGCATGAGTATGATACATTGATCAAGCAAAAAGAAGCGCATACCAAAGAACAAGAAGGTGCTAAACAGAAATCTCAAAATGGGGGAGTGGATACAGCAGATACAAAAGCCACATCAGGTGCTGAATGGTTTTCTGTGGAGACCATGATGGAGCCGTTTGCGATTGCAGGAGAAAAAATATTAGGATTTGCAGGGGATCAGGTAAAAAAGTTTGTTGATCGCATAAAAGAGACCAGACAAGAAAGAGAACGATTGCGCAATCTGCCGATTATTCGCGCGGCGCGTGCTCGCGGCAGAGTGTCTGCCAAAGTATCACCACCTTTGAAAATTTCCCTGTAATAATTGTAATGTCCATATGATACTTTCAACATTATTTTCTGATCCGATTTTTTTTGTGTTGTGGGTGTGCGCCATTGTGTATGGGATTACGATTCATGAGTTTTCTCATGTTGCCATGGCGCGGGCATTAGGCGATAAAACAGGAGAAGAGCATGGCCGTTTGACATTGAACCCGTTAGCTCATATTGATGCGATGGGGTTTTTGTTATTATTAGTTGCCGGGTTTGGATGGGGTAGGCCTGCGCCATTTAATCCGTATCAGCTTACCAAAATCAAAAGCATGAAATTGGGGTCTGCCTTTGTTGCGCTTGCAGGTCCGGTTTCAAATTTAATCAGTATTATTGTGTTTGTGATTGTTATGCGTATATTAGCCGGCGCTGGGTTTGCTCAAGATAATCTATTAGTGCAGTTTTGCGTTTTTTTGATAATGATTAACACAGTTTTGATGGTGTTTAATCTTTTGCCAATTCCTCCGCTTGATGGTTCTAAAGTGGCATACGCTGTTTTGCCGGATAGTTATGAATGGCAACAGAGAAAAATAAAATGGGAAATGCACGGCCCATGGCTGTTATTTGGGTTGATTATTATTGATAACTTTTTACCAGTGAGTATTTTAGGCGTGGTGTTTGATTGGTTTTTATCTTTGGCGCAGAGGTTTTTGTAATACAGCATCGCAACATCACCATAGAGCCGTGTTGACCAATTAAATCGGTTATGATATTGTAGTGCGTGCAATGCGTGGCTGGTTGCAACCACTTTTTTTAATGTTATAGACATCACATTATAAAATAGTATTGATCCATTCCATTCCTACGGCGCCTCAAGCCCTATGTCATAATGTGATGTCTATAAATTTGGTTTGTTTCGTATGCCAACAATTAATCAACTTATCCGAAAAGGACGAAGCACAAAATCGTCAAAATCAAAAACCCCAGGGCTTCAGTCAGTGTATAATCCTGCAACGCGTACACGGAAGGAGTTAGCCAAAGGAGCAACTTTTAAACGTGGCGTGTGTTTGAAAGTAACAACCATGACTCCTAAAAAGCCAAACTCGGCATTGCGCAAAATCGCGCGTGTCCGTCTTTCTAATGGAATGGAAGTAACAGCGTATATCCCCGGGGAAGGACATAAACTCCAAGAACACTCTATTGTGATGATTCGTGGAGGCAGGGTGAAAGATCTTCCCGGCGTGCGGTATCACATTGTCCGCGGAGTGTATGATTCAACCGGCGTTGACGGCCGCAAACGCGGGCGATCAAAGTACGGGGCGAAACGACCTAAAGCATAAAACTATGAGAGGAAAACCAGCACCAAAACGCGCGCTCAAACCAGATCCCAAGTATCAAAGCACAACTATTGCCAAGCTGATTAATATGATTATGGAGGGCGGTAAAAAAAGCACAGCGCAAGGGATTGTGTATGATGCGTTTGATATTATCCGCGATCAAACCAAGCAAGATCCCTTGGGTATTTTTAATAAAGCTATCAAAAATGTCGCTCCAACAGTTGAAGTTCGATCACGCAGAGTTGGCGGGGCTAATTATCAAGTGCCATTGCAGGTGCGCGGAGATCGCAGAATGGCGCTTGCATACCGGTGGTTATTGACAGCCGCGCGAAAGCGAAAAGGAAAGCCAATGAAACACAAGCTTGCCGAAGAGCTCCTTGCCGCTTCGGAAAATATGGGAGAAGCAGTGAAAAAGCGCGATGATATGCATCGTATGGCTGAAGCAAACCGCGCGTTCGCGCATTTTGGGAATTAATGCGTGGATGAACGCAGATTGATGCGGATATACGCGGATGATGCGGTACGAATGTGGTATTTGAAAATTGACATTTGATATTTGGAACGTATGCCACGTGAATATTTATTAGAAAAAACACGAAATATCGGGATTATAGCGCATATTGACGCCGGAAAAACAACTGTAACCGAGCGGGTTTTGTTTTACACCGGAAAAAAGCACAAGCTTGGCGAAGTGCATGAAGGCGAGGCAACCATGGACTGGATGGAACAAGAGCGCGAGCGCGGCATTACCATTACCGCGGCCGCAACCACTTGTTTTTGGAAGGACTGTCGCGTCAATATTATTGATACTCCCGGGCACGTTGATTTTACCGTTGAAGTGGAGCGTTCTTTACGCGTGCTTGACGGCGCTGTTGTTGTGTTTGATGGAGTTGCCGGTGTGGAGCCGCAATCAGAAACCGTGTGGCGCCAGGCGGATAAATATCATGTCCCTCGTATTTGTTTTATCAATAAATTGGATCGCACCGGAGCGGATTTTTATAAAGATCTTGACTCAATTTATACGCGGCTCACAAAAAAGGCCCATCCTATTCAATTGCCTATAGGTATAGAAGATAGCTTTAAAGGCATTATTGATTTGATTGAGCAAAAAGCATACATCTATACTGATGATCTTGGACAAAAACACGAAGAGATTGAAGTGCCTTCTGATATGAAAGAATTAGTTGAAAAATATCGCGCGCAATTAGTTGAAGCAATCGCGGAAAATGATGAACACACCATGAACGCATTTTTAGCTGGCGAGGAAATTTCAATCGAAACGCTTAAAAAAATATTGCGCAAGGCGGTTATCAATTTGGATATTATTCCGGTATTGTGCGGATCTGCTTTAAAAAATAAAGGTGTACAGTTTATGTTGGACGCGGTGGTTGACTATTTGCCGTCTCCGCTTGATATTCCACCGGTAACAGGCCATGCGCTTGGGAACTCCGAGGAGATAATGGAACGGAAAGCAGATGACAGCGAGCCGTTTTCAGCGCTTGCGTTTAAAATAGCGGCAGATCCGTTTGTTGGGAAGCTCGCATTTTTTCGCGCGTATTCAGGCGTGGTGAAAGCAGGATCATATATTTTAAATGCGACAACCGGAGACAAGGAACGACTCGGCCGTATTGTGCGCTTGCATGCGAATCACCGTGAAGATGTTGAAGATGTATATGCCGGAGAAATTGCCGCCGCGGTTGGATTAAAAACGACGTTTACCGGCCATACATTGTGCGATCCGGATCATCCTATTGTACTTGAATCAATTACGTTTCCGGAGCCGGTCATACAGGTTGCCATTGAACCGAAAACAAAACAGGATCAAGAAAAAATGGGCATCGCGCTTTCAAAACTTACAGAAGAAGATCCGACTTTTCGTGTGCATACGGATGAAGAAACAGGTCAAACCATTATCGCGGGAATGGGAGAGTTGCATTTGGAAATTATTATAGATCGTATGAAGCGCGAATTTAAGGTTGAGGCGAATGTGGGCAAGCCGCAGGTTGCGTATCGTGAAACCATTACAAAATCCGCAGAAGCCGAAGGTAAGTATATCCGTCAATCAGGTGGTCGCGGTCAGTATGGCCATTGCTGGCTTCGCATTGAGCCACTTGAGGCAGGCAAGGGATATGAATTTGTTGACGCTATTAAAGGAGGCGTGATTCCTAAAGAATATATTCAGCCGATTAACAAAGGCGTGCGCGAGGCGTTGGATAATGGTATTGTTGCCGGGTATCGGATGATTGATGTAAAAGCGACAGTGTATGATGGGAGTTATCATGAGGTTGACTCGTCTGAAGCGGCGTTTAAACTTGCAGGATCGTTTGCGTTTAAAGAAGCGGCGCAAAAGGCAGGTCCGGTTTTGCTGGAGCCGATTATGAAAGTGGAAGTGATTACGCCAGAGGATTTTATGGGTGATGTGATGGGTGATGTGAACGCGCGGCGTGGACAGATAGAGGAAATGACAGAACGAGCCGGTATTAAGGTGGTGCACGCAAAAGTTCCTTTGGCAGAAATGTTTGGGTATGCGACAGCGCTTCGATCTATGACACAAGGCCGGGCATCATATTCAATGGAATTTCATGAATATAAAACAGTGCCTAAAAATGTAGAAGAAGAGGTAAAAGCAGGCCGTGCCGGCACTGCGCGGTGATAATAGTATAATGATAGTGTAGAGACGCTCCAATGGAGCGTCTTTTTGTGTATGGGTCGCCAATGAAATACCACCCTCTTAGTTGGGTATTCCCACATTGGGAGGAAAACCCTCCTGATGTCATGCTGGATGTTCTGTCGCGAAAGGGGTTGGCTCTGCTGACCTCTTTTTCTTTTTGCAAAGCTTGCGCTCTATGGTTTTTTTCTATAGTATTGCAAAAGGGGTTAATGACTTTTTGTATGAAAGATCTTGAGCGCGTATTGGGACTCGCAAGAAGCACCGGAGATCGGGTTATTATTGTTGATACCCAAGAGTCGCCGATTGTGGTGATGCCGTTATCTGAATATGAGCGCGTGATTGGGTATCGTCAGGACGTCCAATCCTTGACAGAAGAGGAATTATTGGATAAGATAAACCGCGATATTGCGGTGTGGAAACAAAGTCAGGAAGAGGTTGGTTGGGATGACTTTGAGCCAGTCATGCCGTCTGATTCACCTGATCGCGATGATGACAGGGTATATCTTGAACCGGTCCAATAAATGCTCTTTTTTCCTTGATGTGTATATAAGGGGGGATCGGGGTGCAATCATCCCCTTGTTTTTTTGACGCAGTGTGGTACAATCATCACTGTTTCCTGCTGTGGATAACATGACAATTTTTCTCATCTATTATTCATGTGCCTTTATGAGAGGATATCGAAAGCATGCGGTATCTTATCATGATTGAACATATTTAATATAGCGCCACGGCTGGATTGAAACCCCGCACCTATTCTTCTAAACACATCTTTTATTTTTTAGGAGATATGATCAGTATACTGATCATGGAAGAATAGGTAATAGGTGTGGGGGCTGTGGAAAAAACTCACCATGGCTGAAGCATTTGATCGTTCAAAGCCCCATATAAATGTGGGTACCATTGGTCACGTTGATCATGGGAAAACAACACTGACCGCCGCAATTTTAAAAGTATTGCACGCGAAGGGATTGGTTGCCGCGGAAAGAAGCGTTGACCAAATTGATAACGCGCCAGAAGAAAAAGCGCGTGGTATTACTATTGCGACATCGCATGTTGAGTATCAAACAGAAGCCCGTCACTACGCTCACGTTGATTGTCCAGGTCATGCTGATTATGTCAAAAACATGATCACCGGAGCGGCACAGATGGATGGCGCTATTTTAGTTGTATCTGCGGCAGACGGACCGATGCCTCAAACTCGAGAGCACATTCTTCTTGCTCGTCAGGTTGGCGTTCCGTATATTGTTGTCTTTTTGAACAAAATTGACATGGTGGATGATCCTGAATTGGTTGATTTAGTTGAAGAAGAAATTCGCGATTTGCTCAAAAAATATGAATTTCCCGGTGATGAAACGCCTATTATCCGTGGTTCTGCGTTAAAAGCGCTTGAAAATTCCACTGATGAAAAATGGGCACAGCCGATCATGGATCTCATGAATGCGCTTGATACCTATATCCCTCTTCCGCAACGTGATGTTGACAAACCGTTTCTCATGCCGATAGAAGACATCTTTTCCATAGAAGGCCGAGGAACAGTGGTAACAGGTCGCATTGAGCGTGGGATGGTGAAAGTGAATGAAGAAGTTGAAATCGTCGGTTTAGTTAATACGCAGAAAACAGTTGTAACTGGCGTTGAAATGTTTAACAAGTCATTAGATCAAGGTCAGGCAGGCGATAATGCGGGTATTCTTTTGCGCGGAACCAAAAAGACCGATGTCGAGCGCGGTCAGGTGCTTGCAAAAACAGGATCCATTACTCCGCATACAGAGTTTGCGGCTGAAGTGTATATTTTGTCTAAAGATGAAGGTGGCCGGCATACTCCATTCTTTAAGGGATATAAACCGCAGTTTTATATCAGAACAACTGATGTGACCGGTGAGGTTGAATTGCCAGAAGGAGCAGAAATGGTTATGCCAGGAGATACTGTGAGTTTGAAAATCAAACTTGCGAAACCGATTGCTATGGAAGCACAAATGCGATTTGCTATCCGTGAAGGAGGCAGAACTGTTGGAGCAGGCGCGGTGACAGAAATATTTAAATAAATTTACTAAGCCCTGTCTCCCTCGTATGGGGAGGCAGGGCTGGTTCATGTAATTTTTCCATGTCAGAGAAGAACATTACAACTCCAGTGAAAGACGACGAGGTAAAGACGCGTATCCGTTTGAAAATTCGCGCGTATGATCATAAAATAATTGATCAATCAACGCGAAAAATCATTGATACAGCCCAGCGCTCGGGAGCGGAAATCGCAGGCCCTGTCCCTCTGCCCACTGAAAAGAAAAAGTTTACTGTGCTCAAGTCAACGTTTGTTCATAAAAATTCGCGTGATCAGTTTGAGATGCGAATTCATAAAAGGTTGATTGATATTTTTAATCCGACTCCGCAAACAGTTGACGACCTAATGAAGTTAAACTTACCCGCAGGCGTTGATGTTGAAATAAAAATGTAAGGTTCAATTCGGTCTTAGTATGCAACTCCTCTGCGCGTTCTGAAAATTATTTTTTCAGCGCACGCAGGGGAAAGTGCATACTGCGTCCCTGAACCGTGAAAGGTGTTGTTTTTTCCCCAATCTACAATTGACCAACTCATTCAAGGACAGAGATACCAGCACTGCTGTTTGATATCACTTCCGTCGAGTTGAGGCGGGATGTTTTTTTTAAACAGCGATCCTAATCTGCGAATACTATCCGAATCTACACATGTTCTGAACGAAGGGGACTCATTGCATTCGAGTGCATTCGGATATTAGGATTATATTGTATGAAGTATCTGTTAGGTCAGAAAAAGGAAATGACGCAATTATATGATCAGGCCGGAAATCTGGTTAGTGTTACGATTGTTACAGCACAGCCGAATCGTGTTGCTCGTGTGAAAACGCAAGAAACAGACGGATATGATGGAGTGCGCATTGCGGCGGGTGTGGCAAAAAAAAGCTCAAAACCTCATGCTGGGTTTTTTCAAAAATTGGGAATGCCGGCATATCGAAAGCTGAAAGAGGTTCGGTTAAATACTCGTCATGGCAATCGAGTATTCGATCACACAGCAGGGGCCGAATTGGGGGTGGAGCAATTTCAAGTAGGAGATACTGTGACTGTGCGAGGGGTGACCAAAGGGAAAGGTTTTCAAGGCGTTGTCAAGCGCCATGGATTTTCAGGCGGACCAGCATCTCATGGACATAAAGATCAAGAACGTATGCCTGGATCTATTGGGTCAACCGGACCACAAGAGGTTTTTAAGGGCAGAAAAATGCCAGGGCATATGGGAGCTGTTCAGGTTGCTATTCGTGGCCTTGAAATTATGAAAGTTGATTCTGATAAGAATATGGTATATGTCAAAGGAGGCATCCCCGGAGCGCGCAATTCATGGGTTGAGATTATTCAAGAATAATGTATGGCAGATATTCAAACGAAACTTTACGATCAGACCGGAAAAGAAATCGGGATAGTGGATTTGCCTGATGCGATTTTTTGCGTGCCGATATCCGAGGCCTTGGTTCATCAGGTTGTGGTGGCTCAACATGCGAATGCGCGTACAGTTGTGGCTCATACAAAAGGCCGCGCTGAAGTGCGCGGAGGCGGACGAAAGCCATGGAAACAAAAAGGCACAGGCAGAGCGCGTCATGGATCAAGCAGGTCTCCGATATGGATTGGAGGAGGCGTAACGTTTGGCCCGACGAATGAACGGAATTTTTCTCAACGAATAAATAAAAAGATGAAACAGGCCGCGCTCAAAATGGCATTATCTGATAAAGCGAAGGAGGATCGTTTGATTGTCGTGGATAAGATTGTACTGAAGAGCCCTAAAACAAAAGAGATGGTGCGTATTCTTAAGCAACTGCCATGGATAGGGAAGCGAGTGTTGGTGAGTTTTGAAACTTTCGATGCAGAGCTGATTAGAACGACGCAGAATATTCCTCATGTCGCGGTATGCGCTCCTGATTCATTAAATATTATTGATGTGCTGAAAGCTGATGCAATGATTATTACGCAAGGCGGCATAAAAAAGATAGAGAAATTATTTACGAAAGCAGTGTAATAGATCCCTATGGCATTGTTAAAGAAAAAAAATAACATTCAGCAAGCAGTCGAAAAAAAGCGGATTGCCGGTGTTCGTGATGAAAAAAAGCGGGTTTTGCAAAAACGAGAGGCGGGATTGCTGTTGCGTCCGGTTGTGACTGAAAAGTCAGCCGCTTTAGGAGCATCGAAAGTCATCTTTTTTGTGCCTGTTTCTGCGAATAAAGTTGAGGTTGCGCGGGCTGTGGAAGGAGTGTATGGTGTAAAGCCGGTTGCAATCAATACAGTTCGCATTCTGGGAAAACGGAAGAAAAATAAATTTTCGCGTTCATTGGGCAAGCGTTCAGATGTGAAAAAAGCGATTATTACACTGCCTGAAGGATCGCATATTGATGTGTTTGAAAATGTGTAGAATGGGCAATTCTAATCTACGAATGACATTCGAATCTACCAATCTATGAATGTATCAGATGGTATGTGTAGTGTTCGTTGCATTCGGATAATATTCGTAGATTAAAATTATGGTATATGCCGATAAAAAGATACAAACCGACAACGCCAGCTCGCAGAGGGGCATCTGTTATTGATTACAGTTCCCTCTCGAAAAAGAAGCCAGAGAAATCTTTGGTTATTTCGTTGCCGACTCATGCCGGCAGAAACAATCAAGGCAAAATTACGGTTCGGCATCAAGGGAGTGGGAATAAACAGATGTATCGAGTGATTGATTTTAAACGCAATAAATATGACAGGGAAGCAAAGGTAATAGCATTGGAATATGATCCGAATCGGACTCCGTTTATTGCGTTATTGCAGTATAGCGATGGAGAAAAGAGATATATCATTGCGCCGGAAGGGTTACATACAGGTGATGTCGTGCTGTCAAAACAAGGGCAAGCGCCGATAAAACCGGGAAATACCATGCCTTTGGAATATATCCCGACAGGAGTTGCTGTACATAATATTGAAGTTCAGCCCGGAAAAGGCGGTCGTATGGTTCGTTCCGCTGGGATGGTCGCCATTGTCCAAAGCACAGAAGGAGCATATACGCAGGTAAAAATGCCGTCCGGAGAAGTTCGTTTGTTTTCCAAAAATGCATTGGCAACAGTAGGACAGGTATCTAATAGCGATTATCGGAATGTCCGTTTGGGGAAAGCAGGGCGCATGCGGCATCGCGGAGTGCGGCCGTCGGTAACAGGAAAGTCAATGAACCCTGTTGATCATCCGCATGGCGGTGGTGAGGGGCATCAGCCAATCGGGTTGAAAGGCCCGAAGAGTGTTTATGGAAAGAAAGTCATGGGTATTAAAACAAGAAAACGAACAACAAGTAATCGTTTTATTATCAAAAAAAGGAAGAAACGGAAATAATAATACATCCAGTTTTCGGTTGTCTCCGCCAGAGGTGGATGGAAGGTGTCGGTTTTTTGAAAACTGATAACCGAGGATCGAAAACTGGTACTTGAACGTATGGCACGCAGTATTAAAAAAGGACCATTTATTGACGCAAAGCTTCTTAAGAGAGTTCATGCAACTCAACCTGGAAACAAGGCAACGATAAAAACATGGTCGCGCGACAGCATGATTATTCCGGAGATGGTTGGTTTGACCATTGGTGTTCATAATGGAAAAGTTCATGTCCCTGTGTATGTTATTGAAGATATGGTAGGTCATCGTTTGGGAGAATTCGCTCCGACACGCAAGTTTGTTCGTCATGGCGGAAAGATACAAAAAGAGATTGAATCAAAAACAAAGACCGTTGCTCAAAAATGAGAGACAAGAGTTTGAATATACTATGGAAGTAAAAGCAAGCGCACGTCAAATTCGTATATCTCCCCGAAAAGTTCGGTTGGTTTTGGCTATGATACGAAAGATGAAGGCAGAAGACGCACTTGCCCAGCTTGTGCATAGTTCTAAAGAAGCGGCTCGTCCTGTGTTTAAAATACTCCAATCAGCGATTGCGAACGCAGAGCATAATTTGGGGATGAATCGAGCAATGCTTGTGATTAAAATAGCAACAGCGCAAGACGGACAAACTCTTTCGCGATGGATGCCGCGCGCTCATGGGAGAGCTACTCCGCTTCGAAAGCGTTCATCTCATATCACTCTTGTATTGGAAGGGCCGGACGTGCATAAGGACAAAGAACAATCCGCCAGCCGGCGGACAAAAAACTCCGCCAAAGGCGGATCTCCAGCCAAAGGTGGGCACATCGCCTCTGGCGGAAAAAAATAATAATACTCTTTCATGATTATCTGTTCATAAGTTATTCATATATGGGACAAAAAGTTAATCCGCGAATATTCCGACTGGGGGGCACGCTAACTTGGACATCCAAGTGGTTTCATCATGGCACCGGGATGGGTCCTCTTCTTCAGCAAGATCAGGCGATACGAAAGATCGTGAAACAGCGATTTAAAGATGGCGGGGTTGGTTTGATAGAAGTTGTGCGTCGCGCGGAGAAAAATATCGAGGTTATTGTGTCTGTGGCTCGGCCCGGAGTTGTTATTGGTCGTGGCGGACAGAAAGCTGAAGAAGTGAAAGAAGAAATTAAAAATAAGGCGTTAAAAAGAAAAGGAGATGTTCAGTTAACCATCAAAGAGTTAAAAAAACCCATGCTGTCCGCAGATGTTGTTGTCTCCTCTATGGCCGCGGAAATTCAACGTCGCATGCCATTTAGGCGTGTTATGAAAGGCACTATTGATCAGGTGAAAAAAGCAGGAGCGCTTGGGGTGAAAGTTCAGGTTGCGGGCCGGCTCAATGGCGCGGAAATCGCACGTACTGAAACACTGTCTGATGGAAGTATGCCACTGCATACATTGCGGGCCGATATCAGTTATGGACGTGGCATTGCGCGCACAACCTACGGGGTTATTGGAATTAAAGTGTGGATTTATAAAGGTGAATTATTTGGAGATGTCCATGAAGAAGATCATGAGATGCAGGGAGATATTGACAGCAAGTAAAGAATGTGTCAAAAATACTCTACTCTTTTAAAAGATATCTATGCTGATTCCTAAAAAAGTAAAACACAGAAAATGGCATAAATCCGCAGGGATGTCCGGCGGGTCTGTTGCGACGCGAACCCATTCAGTGAGCTTTGGCTCATTCGGGCTCAAGTCAACAACGGCAAGCTGGGTAACATCACGTCAGCTTGAAGCGTCGCGTCGCGCGATTATGCGGTTTATCCGGCGTGGAGGCAAGGTATGGATCCGTATTTTTCCGGATAAGCCAATTACAACAAAAGGATTGGCTGTTCCGATGGGAAAGGGGAAAGGAGCTGTGGATCATTATGTGACGAATGTACGGCCAGGAACAGTTATTTTTGAGATGGATGGCGTTGATGAAGCGACTGCTCGAGAAGCATTTCGGTTGGCTGGCCATAAATTACCAGTAAAAACAAAGTTTGTTGTTAAGGCATAATGGATTTGATTCCTTTAGGATACATATATGAAGATGAATGATGTGCGCATACTTTCAAAAGATGAATTGACAAAAAAATTGACCGAAAGCCGGAATGAGCTTCGTGCGCTTACGTTTCAGGTCGCGGCAGGTCAGTTAAAAACAGTTCATAAAATACACGAGATAAAAATATTAATCGCGCGTATCAATACGGCATTGCGTCAGATTGCAACGTAATCACGATCTATGGAAACACGAACACAATCAGTAAAAAAAAGAACGCTCAAAGGCACCGTGGTGTCAACTGCAATGCAAAAGACGGTTGTTGTTCGCGTTGATCGCGTTACAGTTCATCGGTTGTATCATAAGCGCATAACGCAAAGCAGGAACTATAAAGCTCATGATGAAGATGGAATGTATGCTGTTGGAGATCATGTTGAAATTGCCGAATGTCGTCCCTTATCGAAAGAAAAGAAATGGCGAGTTATTGGGAAGATTTAAAAAGTGGAAAACAGAAAAATGACAAGGAAAAGTTTAAGATTACTGTATGATTCAAACACGCACAATAGTACAATCTGCAGATAACACAGGCGCGCGGAAACTTCAGGTGATCCGCGTGAATGGAGGGTATAGAAAGCGATACGCCACAATCGGCGATATCGTGACGTGTGCTATCAAAGAATCAACTCCTCATACTGCTGTAAAGAAAGGAGATGTTGTGTATGCTGTTGTGGTGCGGACAAAAAAAGAAATTACTCGGGCGAATGGGGTGAGAATCCGATTTGATGAGAATGCGGTTGCCGTGGTTGATCAAAAAACCAAAGAACCGAAAGGTACGCGTATTTTTGGTCCTGTTGCCCGCGAACTTCGGCAAAAGGGGTTTCAAAAAATTATTTCGCTTGCGCCGGAAGTATTATAATGCGATGCTAATATACGAATGACACACGAATGACACGAATATTCGCGTCATTCGCATGAATCCGTGTATTAGTGTCGCGCTCGTCTATGACTCGTATCAAAAAAAATGACATTGTTGTTATCATGGCCGGGAAGAACAAAGGCAAAGAAGGGAAAGTACTGCAGGTATTTCCCGAGCTTGATCGTGTTGTCGTTTCCGGAGTGAATATTATGACAAAGCATTTGAAGTCCGGAAAAAAATCAGAAAAAGGCCAGAAGATTACTTTTGAAGCGCCTTTCCATATTTCAAATGTTATGCTGAAATGCCCACAGAGCGGAAAGCCGACGCGGGTGCGTGTAAAATCTCTTGCAGATGGGAAGCGAGTGAGAGTGAGCACGCGCTCGGGAGAGGAAATAACATAATACAGGATACATGAACCGACGTATGAACAATCTGAAGAAAAATTTTGATACCATTATAGTGAAAAAGTTGAAAGACGAATTAGGCCTTTCAAATGTTTTAGCAGTGCCTTGGGTGAAAAAAATTACCCTTAATGTTGGTATTGGGAAGATGTCAAAAGATCAGAAAGCGGTTGATACGGTAAAAGAAACGCTGGTTCGGATTTCTGGCCAAAAACCGGTTGAAACAAAAGCTCGGCAATCAATAGCAGGATTTAAATTGAGAGAAGGAAGCGTTGTCGGTATGATGGTAACCTTGCGTGGACGCAGAATGTATGATTTCCTTGAGAGGTTGGTTCATATTACCTTACCTCGCGTGCGTGATTTTCGTGGCATTCCCATGACATCCGTTGATCAGAGTGGGAACCTTTCAATAGGGCTTTCCGAGCATTATGTGTTTCCTGAAGTGAATCCTGATACTGTTGAGCATACGCATGGATTACAAATAACAATCTCAGTACAAGCGCAGAATCGTGATCATGCACTTGCGTTGTATCGGGAATTTGGAATGCCGTTTGTAAAAGAGAAACTCTAAACATGCGATGCTAATATACGAATGGCACACGAATGACACGAATATTCGCGTCATTCGCATGAATCCGTGTATTAGTATCGCACTCTCATTCGTAATATGGCAACAAAAGCACGTATCGCAAAGTCAAAACGGAAACCTAAATTTTCTACCCGCATTGTGCGGAGGTGTTGGAGATGCGGAAGAAATCACGGGTATATGCGTGTGTTTGGCTTGTGTCGTATTTGTTTTCGTGAGCTTGCTTGTAAAGGAGAAATTCCTGGAGTGAAAAGTAGTAGCTGGTAACTAAAGATCAAAAATGAAAGAGCAAAAGTCAAAAATAACGGCTGATATACATCTTTAACTTTTTACTTTTTGCTTTTTAACTTAGTGTATGATGACAGACCCAATAGCAGACATGTTAACGCGTATTCGCAACGCACAAGCCGCTAAAAAACGGTCGGTTTTGATTCCTTATTCTCGCATGAAAAAGGAGATTGCCCGTATTCTCGAAGAAGAGGGGTATGTTGGCGGTGTGAGCATTGAGACAGAGGGGATAAAATCGGCATTGGTGGTTGATCTGAAATATCAAGGACATGCGCCGCGTATAACAACGATTAAGCGAATAAGCACGCCTGGGCAGAGGGTATATCGTTCATATAAAAATATGCCTAAAGTGTTGAATGATTTGGGAATAGCTGTTATTTCAACACCCAAAGGTCTTATGACAAATAAAAAAGCGCAACAGGAACAAGTTGGCGGCGAAGTGTTGTGTGAAGTATATTGAAAGATAAAATTTACATTTTAATTTAATAGTATGTCACGTATAGGAAAACTTCCCATTACTATTCCAGCAAACGTAACTATTTCTATACATGGTTCTGTTTTGAGTGTGAAAGGTCCGTTGGGAGAATTAACACAAACAATGCCGTCAAAGGCGATTATGGTGTATAACGATGCTGAAAAACAGCTCGAGATTTCGGTTGCTCATCCTGAAGAAAAAAGCGAGCGTGCGTTTTGGGGGTTGAGTCGGGCTCTTGCGGCAAATATGGTGTGTGGCGTTACAGAAGGATTTTCAAAACAATTGGAAATCAATGGTGTCGGATACCGCGCCAATATTGATAGTGGCACACTTACTCTTTCGGTTGGATTTTCTCATCCTGTGATTATGGTTCCGCCTCAAGGAGTAGAGGTGAAAGTAGAAAAGAATGTTATCAGTATACGAGGAATTGATAAGCAACAAGTTGGTGAATTTGCCGCGAATGTGCGAAAAGTGCGTAAGCCAGAGCCGTATAAAGGCAAGGGAATTAAGTATAGCGATGAAATCATCCGCAGAAAAGCCGGTAAACAAGTGAAGTCAGGCGGATAATATTTTTGTATGACTCTTCTTAAGAAACAGCAATCACGCATCCGGCGCCATGCGCGTATCCGGACAAGAATACAAGGCACGTCAGAACGGCCTCGGCTTTCTATTTTCCGCAGTGCTCGCCATATTGTCGCGCAATTGGTTGATGACGTGAACGGGATTACGATAGCATCTTCATCAACGCTTGGATTGAAAAAAGGCACAAAACTTGAACAGGCCGAGATGGTAGGGAAAGAGATCGCTCAAAAAGCGCAAGAGAAAAAGATAATCACCATTGTGTGTGATCGGGGAGGATATGCGTATCATGGCCGTGTGAAAGCGGTTGCCGAAGCGGCGCGATCAGCAGGATTAGAGTTTTAATGTAATCCTATTATGTAATAGTTTCGAATTTTGTCCGTCGGTTGGCGGATTCGAACCTCGTGAGAGATATGAGACCACGACAAGAACAACAGCATGATTTTGACCAAGCGATTATTGACCTCGCTCGTGTTACGCGTGTTATGGCAGGAGGGAAACGTATGCGTTTTCGCGCGTGTGTTGTGCTTGGTGATAAAGCCGGCCGTATTGGAATGGGCACGGCAAAAGGCGCTGATGTTCAATTAGCTATCAGTAAAGCCGCATCTGCCGCGCGGAAGAATATGATTTCTATTCATGTGGCAGGCGGAACAATTCCGCATGCCGTATCTATGAAATTCAAAGCGGCAAAAGTGTTGTTAAAACCTGCGGCATTAGGGACCGGCGTTATTGCGGGTGGCGCTGTTCGGACCGTGCTTATATTAGCAGGCGTGGAAAATGTTGTTGGTAAAATTTTAGGATCGAATAATAAATTGAATAATGTCCATGCCACTATTCGAGCGCTTGAGTCATTGCGCGATGAAGTTCCGGCTCATATGCAACGCCAAATAGATTCACATAAAAAGATGGTTGAGGGGAGAAAAGCGGAGCGTGAACGGATATTGAAAGAACAGACAGAACGTGAGGCCCAGCGTGCGCAAAAACCTGGCCCAAGAAAACCATCGTCTCGATCGAATAAACCACGGAAAATGCAAGAATCGAAGAATCGTAAACCTGAAGAACAAAAGAGTTTATAAGTTTATCGGTTTATGGGTTCGTAGGCTCATCAGTTCGTAAGTTATACATTATGTCACTCACATTACACACATTACATTCGGCATCTGGCTCGCATTCAAAAAGCAAGCGTGTTGGACGTGGCAATGCTTCAGGCAAAGGATCATATTCAGGCAGAGGCATGAAAGGCCAGCGCTCTCGCGCGGGCGGAAAGAGTGGCTTGAAGCGCAGAGCGTTAAAAGATCAGTTTTTATCAAAAATACCTAAACTGCGAGGTTTTCGTTCCCTTCAGCCGCATTTTGATATTATCAATGTTGGCGACCTCAATCAGTTGTTTGAAAAAGGCGCTGTTGTTGATAGAGTTGCTTTGATACAGAAAGGTATCGTCAAAAAATCCTCTTTAGGTGTAAAATGTTTAGGAAGAGGAGCGCTTTCAAAATCACTGACAGTTAAATTGGAAAAGGTCTCTGAAACAGCGAGAAAGAGTATTGAACAAGCAGGAGGTACTATTGAACTTGTTGTACACGAAAAAGTCCGCAATGTTTTGCCGAAAGCAGAGCGCCAGAAAAAGAAAGCATAACCTTGTTTGTTTTTGTCATCCTAAGGATTCGCCAGCTGGCGGAGACGAAGGGCCCCTCTTAGTTTGCTCTATACGAGATTCTTCGTCCGCCAGCGAGCGAACTCAGATGACGTAGAGATATTACTACACCCTCATCGTATGTCATTTTCAACCCGATTTAAACAATTTCTCACCACCAAACAGTTGCGCAATGATTTGATTTTTGTATTGCTGATGCTTGTCGCGTTTCGGTTTCTTGCGCATATTCCTGTTCCAGGCATTGATACTACTGCATTGCGCGCGTCTTTATCAGGAAATCAAGTGTTGGGGCTTTTAAATCTTTTAACCGGTGGCGGGCTTGAGAACTTTTCTATTGTCATGCTTGGCGTGGGCCCGTATATTACGTCATCTATCATTTTTCAATTACTCGGCATGATTGTTCCCTATTTTGAGGATTTATCAAAAGAAGGAGAGCGAGGGCAACGTATTATCAATAAATGGACGCGGTTGTTAACAGTTCCGTTAGCCGCATTGCAAGGATATAGCACTATTATTTTTTTGAGTCGGGCAAGCTCGGGTGCGGGATCTGCTTCGCAGTTTCTTGATCAGTTTACGCCTATAACATGGGTAACTACAATTATCACAGTCATGGCTGGTACGGTTTTACTTATGTGGATCGGTGAGATTATTTCGGAACGCAGTTTGGGAAACGGCATTTCCTTATTGATTTTCGCCGGAATTATCGCCAGCCTTCCGCAAGCCGCATTTCAAATCGGTTTGGATATTTCAAACAACCCTGCGTCATTGACGAATTACGTGTTATTGCTCGTGATCGCGGTTATTGTTGTCGCCGGGGTGGTGTTTATTACAGAAGGCCAGCGCAATGTCCCCATTGCCCACGCGCGTCAAATGCGCGGCGGACGGTTGATGTCAGGCGCGCAGAATTATCTTCCTTTGCGCGTGAACATGGCAGGAGTGATTCCGATTATCTTTGCCATATCAGTGGTGTTGTTTCCCCCGTTTATTGCGCAATTTTTTGTGCGCGCGACATCTCCATGGGTTGCGGACGTGGCAGGATTTATCATTAATATATTCCAGCAAGGCGGGCTTCCGTACGGTATTATTTATTTCGTATTAGTGGTGGCATTCACCTATTTTTATACTGCCATTATTTTCCAACCGCGTCAGATAGCGGAAAATCTTCAAAAGCAAGGGAGTTTTATCCCGGGAATCAGGCCGGGCAAAGAGACCGAAGTGTATATGCAGGCAGTGGTAAACAGGATTTTACTTGCTGGGTCAGTGTTTTTGGGGATTATCGCTATTTTGCCGTTATTGGTGCAATCATTTACCGGATTTAACCTTGTGATTGGCGGAACCTCGCTTTTGATTGTGGTGTCTGTTATAATCGAATCAATGAAAAAGGTTGAGGCACAAATGGCGTACCATAGTTATTCATACGATGCATAGGATTTTTTTCTACGTGAATGATATTTTTCTCGGTACTCTCTTTCCATTCGCGTTGCGGAAAGAACCGAGATTTTTTTATGACACATAATGATGCTTTTATTATTTTTTTAATGGGGATTGCCGGTTCGGGCAAAGGTACTCAAGGAGAATTATTACAGCAACGGTATGGGTTTGCCTCTATTGAAGTTGGAAAAATATTTCGCACAATTGCTACGGAAGATTCTCCTCGCGGCCATTCCATTAGTGAACGCTTGGAAAAAGGCATTCACATGGAAGATTCCGAAACCACGCCTTTGGTAGAAGAGGCATTGCGCGATCTTCTTCAGAATCACGACAAGATTATTATTGACGGATATGCACGCAGGGAGACACAAGCTCAGGATGCGTTGGATATGATGCAACGGCTGGGGATATCACATGTCGTTGTATTGGCGATAGAGATTCCCGAAGATGTCGCGCGCAAGCGGCTTGAGGATCGTCACAGAAATGATGATACGCCAGAGACAATCCAGCATCGTATTGATCATTTTTATTCGTCAGTAAAACCGGCGATTGATTATTTTGCGCGCAATTGCAAAACAGTGTTTATTGATGGTTATCAGGAGCAAGAAAAGGTTCATCAAGATATTGTAAAAGAGTTGGGGCTGGAGTAATGAAAAAGTCAACATAGTTATTAACACCGTATGTGGTATTCGAATTTTATTTGAAATGTGTCATTTCTCCGTTATGGCTATTATTACGCGGGAAGAAGATATTGAACTGTTGCGCGAGAGTGGGAAGATTCTTGCTGATACAATGAAAGAATTGGTTGAGAGAGTGCGCGAGGGAGTCAGCGCGGCAGAGTTGAATATTTTCGCAGAAAAATATATTCACGATCACGGCGCAGTACCGTCATTTAAAATGTACGGGCCCAAAGGCAGGGAATACCCTGCCGCTTTATGCGTATCGGTGAATGATGAGATTGTACATTCGCTTCCGTCTGAAGATAAAATTTTTACCCAAGGCGATGTGGTAGGATTGGATTGTGGGGTTAATCTTCATGGATTGTTTACCGATTGCGCTATGACAGTTGCGATAGGAGATGTCTCTGATTCTTTGTCCAGATTGTTATCAGTCACTCGGCGCGCGCTTGAGAGTGGGATAGAGCAGGCGCGTATTGGCAATTATATTGCAGACATATCAACTGCTATTCAAAGCGCGATTCCAGAACATGAATATGGTATTGTGAGGGATCTTGTCGGCCATGGGGTTGGATACTCAGTGCATGAGGATCCGAGAATACCGAATTTTTGGCCATGGAAAAACGGCACAGATCGCGGCCCCCAAATTGTTAAAGGTATGGTATTGGCTCTTGAGCCGATGGTAACAACAGGCGATTGGCATATTGTAACAGGCGAAGATGGCTGGTCAGTAAAAACGCAAGACGGATCTATTGCCGCTCATTTTGAACATACCGTAATAGTAACCAAAGACGGCCCGGAAGTTATTACAAAAATGTAAACCACCCCTCGCCCTCTCCTTATCAAGGATGGGATACAGGGAGGTATTCCTTACATGTCTCACGTTCTTGCCATTGATTATGGCAAAAAAAATGTCGGTATTGCTATTACTGTTGATGCTGACCATAAAATAGTTCCGCTCACAACGCTCGACGCCTGCGGGCCTGATTTTTGGGATGATATGGATGAATGTGTAAAAGAACATGATATTTCAACCATTGTTGTCGGGCTTCCTTTGGGCCTGAATGACACTGAAACCGAACAGACGCGTGAAGCGCGCGATTTTATAGAAACAGTCCGCGCGCGGTATGCTCTGCCTGTGCATGAGTACGATGAACGGATGACATCGCGTTTGGCTGATCAGCTTGTATCTCAACCACTGCAAACAAACATGCCTGTTGACCATTTTGTCGCGGCGCAGATTTTGGAAGAATATCTGAATAAGATATAATGGGACTGTCGCTGAATGCTCTTTTGAGCAGAAAATGCCAAACCTCGAGGAAATTTTTTCGAACAATTTTTGAGGTAATGTGGATACATTAGCGAAAAAATTTTCAAAAAAATTTACCGGAGTTTGGGGTTTTATGCCAAATATGGTATTCGGCGACAGTCCCATAATCCTTATGTTTATACTCTGGGGCATTTCTGCCTTGCTTGTGTCTGTGTGCGCAACATACTGCACTCGTCAGCTCATGAGGAGAGCGCGTATTGTTGACCATCCGAGTGGCGGACGAAAACATCACACCACGCCCATTCCGCTTGGCGGAGGGTTGGCGTGTTTTGTTGCGTTTGCTCTTGTTTCTTTTATCGCAATTGCGTTTATTGGAGAGCATGAAGTTGTTGGCAAGCATCTTATTGGCATGACGCTGGGAGGGTTAGTATTGGTCATTGGGGGATTGATTGATGATACATATAATCTCAAGCCGTGGCATCAATGTTTATTTCCATTCATAGCGATTGCCATTGTTATCGCAAGCGGGATCGGGCTTTCCGCTATTACCAATCCGTTTATTGATGGATTAGAGGGGAGCGAAATAATTAAACTTGCGCAGATGAAATTTGAAATAACACGAATCAATGGGATTCCGTATTATTTTACTTTACCTGCTGATAGTATTACGTTTGTGTGGATTTTAGGCATGGTGTATACAACAAAATTTTTAGATGGGGTTGATGGTCTTGTTGCCGGGGTAACAGCGATTGGGGCTGGATTTTTAGTGATAGTAGGGTTGTTTTTAGGTCAGATAACATCGCCTCTATTGGGTATTATTTTGTTGGGTGTGATGCTTGGGTTTTTAGTGTTTAATTTTTCTCCTGCTTCGATTTTTTTGGGGGAGGGGGGCAGTACGTGGGCAGGATTTATGCTCGCCACCCTTGCTATTTTAAGTGAGGCAAAAATAGCAATAACATTGGTTGTGATGGGGCTTGCGATTATTGATGTTGGAGTGGTTATTTACAAACGATTGGTAAAAGAAAAGCGTTCTCCGTTTGCAGGGGATAGAAACCACATGCATTTGCGTCTGCTTGATATGGGATTCAGCGCTAAGCGAGTGAGTATTGTGTATTATCTTTTTGCGCTTGTTTTGGGGACTGCTGGTTTGATGTTGCGCAATGTCGCATGGATTTGGCTGGTTATTATTGTTATTCTTGTCGCAAGTGTTTTTGTTTTATTCGTTCATCACGCCTCAAAGCGTATTACTTTTCCTCCATCTTCTTAACACCTCCTCCCTCCGCCAGCTGGCGGATCCTCCTTATTAAGGAGGAGGGGATCGGCGATTCCCTCTCCTTTACAATGAGGGTTTCCCTTTAATTTCCCTCTCCTTTATAAGGAGAGGGTAGGCCTGCCCCGTCTGGAGCTGAATGCGGAATGACGGGGGGTGAGGTATTCATTCTATGCAACTTTCAAAATCACTTATCATCACTATCATTCTTACGATTATCGCTCTTATTGTCATTGCGCTGATTGTTATCGTGCCAAAACGCACTGTTGAATTTGATAAAAATACAGATGTGTTGCGCCAGGTAACGCCGGATATTGATGTTCCGGATATTTCAAAAACACAGGCGCGCGTATATATTGGCGGAGATATTGTGGTTGTTGATGTCGCGCGGACAGATGATGATCGGCAAAAGGGTTTGCTTGGTCGCGACTCTCTTTCATCTGAAAATGGCATGCTGTTTGAATTTGATTCAAAGCAAGAGTATACATTTCACATGCAGGGGATGAGCATTCCTTTGGATATTATATTTATTGATGATAATACTATTTTAGATATGGTTAGCCGCGCTCAACCGCAACAAGAAAGCGAGGAGCGTAAACTATACTCGCCAGTCGGGCCGGTAAATCGAGTATTGGAAGTGCCTGCCGGGTTTATAGAAGAGCATCAGCTCAATCTTGGCGATTCTGTCGCAATTGAGTTTGAGTAATTGTTTTTTCTCTAAAGGAGGATGAGGGAGGGGGGGGTGTCGTCCACCCTCTCCTTAAGAAGGAGAGGGCAGGGTGAGTTTTTTTATAAAATCTTGACTTTTTGTCAACTTTGTGATAACGTGGCGAGTTCTTTGACAACCTCCAAAGCGGCCACGAAAAATGGCTTTGTTAAGAGAAAAATTTGATAATAGGATGTACGGTCGAGTGTAGAGACGCACCGATGGTGCGTCTCAATAATAATTCGACAAAGACGCTCCACCGGAGCGTCTCTACACTTTTTGAAAGTGTATTAAAAGGCCTTTTTTCGCGTCCGCTTTGATTGTATAAGCGGATTCGTTCACACCCTGTCCTTTAGGAGGACATCGCGATGTTTCGTAAGAGTTTAGTAGCGTTGATTGCGTTGTTCTGCACGTCGTCCGCGTTCGCCCAGGACATCGTCGTTACGATGTCTCCGCTCTCCCCGCCAGCGGGGGTCGTCTCTCCCGGACAGAGTGATGTCCGGGTTATGGATGTTCAAGTCACGTCCCGCGCGGTACCGATCGCAATCAAGGCGATCGGGCTTCGACGCTGGGGGCTTTCTTACGATTCCAGTGTCGTCGTAGAAGGGAGCTACCTCGTTCTCGAACCCAGCTATCATGACCTCGGTGGGGGTGGCAATTTTGTAGGCGGTGTGCTTCGAAGCGTTTTTTCGGAACCGCTCGTCATCAATGAAGGCGTTACGGCGGAGATTGAGGTTGCTGTTGACGTCACGGAAAGCGCCTCCGGGGGCGAAACGTTCGGAATCGAACTCGTTCCCGAGCTGTGCGAGTTCGTGTATACCGATTTCGTTACGCCCTTTCCGGGGGGATGGGTCAGCTTCGCAGACGATCTGCGGAGTGGGGTACGAAATTCGACGAGAAGGTCTCGTTGTCTTCGGAGAGAGAATCAACGTCTCCTCCGGGGGTACGTTCACGGCGCTGGCCACGCCGTTTTTCCCGACCGAGATTCGAGTCGGTGATGAGGTATGGATCGTCACCGAACCGGGATACGACGTTCAGGGGGGTGTCGGGCCGTTTGTCGTTCCGGCAAGCGGGTTGATTGAATTGCCGGAGATCACGATCAGGCAGGGTTCGCTGAATCATCCGCTTCGGGCTGGGATGCAATTATTGTCCCTCCCCATGAGGCCGATGGCAAGCATTGGCATTCCTCCATACGGAGGTTTTGCCGTATACCAAAAGAGCGACGGTCTCCTCGAGACCGTCCGGGCACAGGAAAGGGTGATCAGTGAGGGGACATTTCAACTGCCGGACCTGAACAGTCAGGCAGGGGCGGTTCTCGTTTTCGCGCCGAACGGAGGAGAGGTTGTAACTGTCTATCCTTCTCCTCTCGGTTGGGGTGCGGATGGGACGCTCGTGAAGGTACACAAGGGGGTGATCAACCTCCTCGGTGTCCCGACGATAGACGCATCCTTCGGGATTTACCTCCCATCTGCGTTTGAGTTCCTCCTCCGCGTCGGCGTCGAGCCGGTCGTCGTGCTCGCCCTGAATACAAAGGGGCAGTGGCACGCGGTCGGTGGCTCGTTCTTTACGAGTACCGACCCGAAGGACCTTGTCGCTCCGATATGGAGTGGGTGGATCGCCATCGTCAATAAGGAGGGGTTCATAGACCTATCCGAGTGTCTTTACCCGATTGGCGATCAACCGGTCGCCGCAACCGCAGCGCGAGTGTCGAGAGAGGTCATTGCTGCGTCGGTGATCGTCCCGACGATGATCGGGAAAGCGCAACTCGCGCAACTTGAGAAGTACGCTCCGCTCTCTACCCTCCCCGAAGTCAGCTACGATGAACAGTCGGAGTTGGCGACGGTATGGGGTAGGTTGCGAGTCGCTCGATAATCACACGAAGGCGTATGTAGTGGTATTCACATCAGAGTGATACCCCTTGTACGCCTTGTTTTTTTTAACTCTGCGGTCTTACTTTTTTCACGGCCGTGAAAAAAGTAAGACCGTGATGTTTTTTTGCTCTTGGTTGACGAGGTTGAAAGAGTGTTGTATAGTGTCTTTGTTTTAGAGCGACACGAATACACGAATACATGCGAATGATACAAATATTCGAGTTATTCGTGTGTTATTCGCATATTAGCGTCGCAGTTATCTATGTTTGCAATCATTAAAACAGGCGGAAAACAGTATCAAGTAACAGAAGGCATGGTTATTGCTATCGAAAAACTTGTTGGAGAAGGTAACTCAATAGTTGAGTTTGAGCCGTTTCTTATTGCTGAAGAAGACGGGTCAAAAGTGTCAGTTGGCACGCCGACAGTTGCTGGCGCAAAAGTGGTTGGCACAATTTTAGAACAAACCCGCGACCGCAAAATTCGCGTTGAAAAGTATAAGGCAAAAGTACGCTACCATAAGGTCTACGGCCATCGCCAGCACAAAACAAAAGTACGGATTGATACAATTTCAGCGTAATACGTTTTTTGAGTTGATAAAAAAATGCGCTTTTAAAAGTGCATTTTTACATTGGTCATATACTTATGCGTAGAGACGCCCCAGGGGGGCGTCTCTACATTTTTTATTTCATGGTTACGCAATATCACGGCGATTGGTGAGGGCGTTGGTAAGGGTGATTTCATCGGCATAGTCCAAATCAGATCCCATCGGCAATCCGCGCGCTAAATGCGTAAGACGGAATGATCTTCCTTTCAGCAGACGGGATAGATACAGCGACGTTGCTTCGCCGTCAATATCAGGATTTAAAGCCAAAATAATTTCACCAGGCGTTGATGCCTCAATGCGACTCATCAATTGCTGAATACGAATGCGATCAGGCGTAATGCCGTGAATTGGGCTTAATGTGCCGCCTAATACATGATACACACCACGATACTCACTGGTGTGTTCCAGCGCTACAACATCGCTTGATTCCGCAACAACGCACACCATAGCGTGATCGCGTTTGGGATCGGTACAAATACCGCACAATTCATTTTCGTTATCTGCAAAATTAAAGCATTGCGGACAGAGGTGGATTTCATTTTTTAAGTCAATTAACGCTTTTGCAAACTCGCTGACTTCTTCTTTTGACCGTTTCATGAGGTATAAGACAAAACGCTCGGCTGTTTTAGGACCGATGCCTGGGAGTTTTTCAAATTGTTCCATTGCCCGCTCAAGCGCGGATGGAAGATAACGCATACATTAAAATCCAGGTAGTTGAATATCGCTGATGTCTTTTCCTTTCATCATTTTTTCCGCCATGCGGCGTTGGAGTTTTTTGAGAGTGTCATCAAATGCTTCCACAATGTTTTTTTCCAGCCGTTCTTTACTGCCGGAAGAAAGCGCATCAGCGGGCAGGGTGAATTTTAAAATTTCCTGATTCCCGTTCATGGTGATAGAGATGCCATGCTTTTGGTTTTCAATTACCTCTTTTGACATTTCTTCTTGCATTTTTTTTGCCTGCGAGCGCAGGTCTTTAATGTGTTTGAGTTTGGAGAACATAGTGTGGGGGCTCTTATTTAGCTAAACTTTTAAATGTTACATGATTTGCGTCAAAGAATAGTTTGATAACCCCGGTCGGACCGTTGCGGTGCTTGGCAATGTGGATTTCTGTGAGATGTTTTTCTTCTTGAGATAAGTCCTCTTCTCGATAATTACGATCCATAGCTTTACGGTAGACAAACATAACGATATCAGCATCTTGTTCAATTGAACCAGATTCACGCAAATGTGCAAGTTTTGGAATAGCGGGTTTTGTCATTTCAACAGCGCGAGAGAGTTGGGACAGGGCAAGTACCGGAATGTTTAACTCGCGCGCGATTGATTTTAATCCGCGTGAAATTTCCGCGATTTCCTGCACACGATTGTCGCTTGATTTGCTTTGGGCTCGCGATTCCATCAACTGAAGATAATCAATGATAATAAAATCAAGCCCGTGTTCTGCCTGCAAGCGCCGCGCTTTTGTGCGTATTTGCATGACATTGGCGCTTGGCGTGTCGTCAATAAAAATCGGCGCTTCGGAAAGCACGCCCATGGCTTGCCCGATGCGCGGGAATTCATCTGACCCTTCTTGGTGCGAGAGTTTGCCTGTTCGCATTTTCCATAAATCAATACCTGCTTGAGTTGCGAGTAAACGGTCAACAAGTTGTTCTTTGGACATTTCAAGTGAAAAAATCCCTACTTTTGATTTATACACAACTGCCGCATTTCGCGCGATATCGAGCGCGAATGTTGTTTTTCCCACAGATGGCCGCGCCGCAAGAATCACCAGATCTGATTTTTGCAAACCGGACATTAAATTATCAAGATCAGGGAATCCGGTTGGTACGCCTCGCAGAGATCCGTCTCCGCGATGAAGTTCATCAATGCGGTCGAATGTTTCAGTCAGGATTGTGGTAATGGGAATAAAATTTTGATGCAGATGTTTTTGCGATACCCGAAATATCGCTTGCTCTGACATATCAAGCAAATGCTCTGTTTCATCTTCTTCATTATATCCATAACTTGTAATATCATGCGCGGCTTTAAGAAGACGGCGCAGAGTTGCTTTTTTTTGCACAATAGTGGCATAACTCGCCACATTGCTTGCAGTGGGGACTATGGTGGTGAGTTCGCTTAAATAGGCGCGTCCTCCAACGAGTTCCAGCTGATTGCGCTCCAAAAGTCGGTTACTGACATTTAAAAGATCAATAGGCAGGTGCTTTTCATATACCTCCACAATCGCGTTAAAAATAATGCGGTGCACTTCTTTATAAAAATCATCGCTTGTAACAATGTCCGCAACGTGAACAATGGCGTCAGGATCAATAAAAAGAGCGCCAAGCACAGATTGTTCTGCCTCAAGATTGTGCGGTGGGATTTTTTCCATTCCATCAGCCATATCTTTGTATAGTAAAGGAGAATCGGTTGTGTCTCAAGAGCGTGAACCACATATTATACACCTCTTATTGGTGTGGATAAAAAAACAGCCCCCAAGTAGGGGTGTTTTTTTGGTGCGCCCACCAGGGGTCGAACCTGGAACCGTTGGCTTAAAAGGCCACTGCTCTACCATTGAGCTATGGGCGCGCGTCGGGTCAAAGCTTCAGCTTTCATGTTCTCCCTTTAGGAGAACATTTCAGCTTTCGCTTGCCCCTCCTTCCCATTAAAATGCTTACTCGCCCCCTGTAGGAGGACTGCGTCCACCATTTTAATGGTTAGATTTTTCTTCGCTAAAACAATCATACCATATCAAAAACAAAACGACTCGTAAAGGTTTTGTTCATTCCATTACTTGGATGTGATACAATATCCTCAATAGTATGTCAAGAAATTTTTTAAAGAGATGGATGGGTGCGGTTACTCTTTTTGCGGGAGTTGTGTTTGTTATCTTTCCAGTAAGCGTGAGCGCGACATCAGAAGGATCTGCAACTATTGATCGTTTGGAATCAGTAGGAGTTACATTTCAGTTTGTATCAGCAGAATGCAAGCAGTGTGGCAATTGCACCATGTGCGATATCTTATCGGTTCCGATTGGCATATATAGAATCATGATCAGTTTTGTCGGAATCGGAGCACTGATTATGTTGTTGTACGGTGGCATGGTGTGGATGATGTCGCGCGGGGATGACCAAAAAATTCAGCAAGGCAAAGAAATCATGTCCCGCACGTTTTTTGGCATGATGCTTGTGTTATCATCATGGATTATTGTGAATACAATTATTATTGCAGTAACGCCTGAATATACAGCAGACACAAATAATCCTCAACAAGATCAGGAAAGAAAAAGTACGCTGTTAAAGTCAACGGCTCGGCTGTTTTCTAACTCTTTGCCATGGAATAATTTGTGCGATGGTGAAACACCGCCATCGTGCATTGATACAAAAGTTTCAACCTATATCGCTCGCGAGCAGGCAAAAGCAGAAGCTATAGGAGGAGGTGGGAGGACAGGCAGTTTAGGTCCAGCTCCTTCTTGTGCTAATGTAGGTGGTGGCACGACACAAGCAATGCAAACAAATGTGATGACCAAGGTGTCATTGAGCGATAATATTCAGGCAGATATTTGCAATGCGGCGAAATTGGCATGTGGGGCAGATACGAGTGGGGGGCCGGAGGGAGGGAATAAGGCATGCGCATGGTCAGTGAATTACATTTTAAATAAGGCAAATGTTGATACAATTGTTCGTTCTCGCGGGAGTAAAGATTACGTTTTAGACGTACAAGCTGGGTTAAATGCTGGGAGGGGAGATCTGATATTAACAGCAAATGCTATGTGTGGAGATATCATGATTGCAGAAAAAGCGGACAGTCGTCATATTGGTATTTGTATGGGGCCGGCGTGTAAACCAGTGCTATCAAATGCAAGCAGTAAAGCGCGATTTGCATGGTTCTCAAATAATTATATGTGTGCTCCTGCGCCATCTGATCAATATTGCGGCGGCACTGTTTCTATTTATCGTGTTAAGAATCGTCATTAATTTTTTGTATGAAAAAGTATATTATTTTTCTCATAATCGGCGTTGTTCTTTTAGGTATCTTTATTTTAATATTATTGTTTGGTATTAAAAAACAAAACATAGAATTATCGCCATCAACGCCATCTGATACATCGCAACAATCGTTGCCACGTGCTCTGCCAGGCATAAGTACTTTGAATCAACAAGAACAGCAGGAGCAGGCATTATTAAAACGAGTATTTGCTCAGAGCTTCGGTGGTGAAAGTAATGGGTTGGAGATGAGTAAGATTGCTATTGTGAATGACGCGGCAATGGGATCGTGGCAAGCAGGTGATTTAGGAGGGACTCTTGTCGCTAAAAAAATCAATGGCGAATGGAAATATTTAGGCGGCGATGGTGGGCAGTATTATCCGTATGCTTTATTGAGAGAGTTTGGTATAACCATGGAAGAAGGAAGAGAACTTCTTGATATTCTTAGCCCTGATTGGCGTAGTTTTGTGTCGATAGAACTTCAGTGACGTTGACAAAATAGGAGTTTTTAGGTATATTCATATACATCTTCCACGGGCAAAGAAAGGAGTCGCGCGTGAAGAAGGTTGTTATCGTGCATAACCCCCTGAATGGGATGGTTCTGTGTGTAAAAGGATCATCCGGCGGGCAAGGGGT
>LCFM01000001.1 GCA_000999025.1 Parcubacteria group bacterium GW2011_GWA2_43_13 | reverse complement strand
GTAATCGGATACTTTACGCAGGTTATTATGAAAGAACTCCGGCTTGTTTCCGGTTATGACATACTTTACGGCAAGGTTAAAGAGTTTATTCAAGGACATTTATTTAATACACGGATTGATCTTGATAATCTCAACTCACTTCGCAATCTATCCGAAATTGAGACAACGCGCGCAATCTTTGAAACGTTCAAAAAAGAAATCAACACGCTCACTGTTTTGGATAAGGGCGAGGCGGAAATTCGCGACTATGTCAAAATCAGCAAAAGTCGTCCATTTGTGGTCAAAGATCAAGGTTATATTGTGCCGAAGAAAAGTATTTTCAACAAAATTATTGGCGACAGTCATTTTGAATTGGAGTTTGCGGGTTTTCTTGAAAAGTACGAGGATATAATTTCTTACGCTAAAAATTATTTTGCGGTGCATTTTAAAATTGACTACAAAAATGCCGACGGAAGCATTTCAGACTACTACCCAGATTTTATTGTGAAAGTGTCACCAAAAGAATACTATGTAGTTGAAACCAAGGGGCGAGAAGATCTTGACGATGTTGAGAAAATCAAACGGCTTGCGCAATGGTGTGTAGATGTGAATGCAAACCAAAAGAATGTTGTATACAAAATGCTTTATATCAAACATGAAAGTTGGGAAGCACAACAGCAGAAACCTCGCAATTTTCAAGAAGTCATTCGGACTTGGAGCAAGGATTAAAAAGTAAATGCTGCAAAATCCGTCCGCCGAAAAGTTTTGGGGACGAAGCCCCCTCCAGAGGCGGGCAGGCAATCAGTGGGCAAAAAGGGAGGGGGTTGGGGGGAAGGAATTTTTGCCCGCCTGCTTCCATTCCCGTCCCGTTTGAGCAAGAGAAAAGCGGAAGGGGGGTTTGGGGGGCCACAGCACCAGAGCAAAGCTCGGTGCTGGGTGGCGAGTGGTAGCGAGCGGCGGCGGGCTGGCTTCCTTATTGGGGGTTTTGCTCAAAGAGTGTTCGAACTTCGTCCAAAAAACACCGTTTTGTATATTTTGCATTTAACGCATCATTCGGCGACAGTCCCATTAAGGTGTTCATGTGAGTGGGTGCTTTTTTCTTTTAAGCGAGTTTTTGGTATACTATAAAAACTATGATGCCAAAAATAGGCGTGACCATTGTAATGGTAGTATTGACTGCTGTCCCTGTTCAAGCTGCGTATGTTTCATCATCGCGGATTTCGCGTATCTGCGATACCAGCGAGTATCATCTTCAAGATCAGTCAGAACGGTTTGATTATGACAGTAATGGAGAATTAGGTATCTCGGATGTGATGATTAGCTTACGCATTGCCAATGGCATCCAAAAAAAAGAGAGTTATTCCGGTAAAATATTTGATCTTGATGGCGATGGAAAAAGCACATCAAGTGATGCGCGTATTTTACTCGTGTGCCGCGATTCTTTTTTAGTGCGCATCGAACAACAGCAATCCCAAGGCGGCGTGCAGACAGCATTTCGTCCGAGTGTGGAGAAAAATCGTGAAGAAACGCCAGTGCCTGTTCAACCGCAACCAGTACAGCCGCAACAGCAATCTTCGTCTGCGCAAACCCCTCAACCAAATACGACATCAGCAGACGCATCATCAGTCAGTCGAGCGTATCTCATTACATCAGGTCCGTGCGAAGGTCGGGATTATACTAAGGTGCAAAGTTATGATTATAACAATGACGGATTTATTGATCAGTATGATCAATCTATTCTACAGGACGTGATTGCTCAAAAAAGAAAAGCAGGTGATTTTAGTGATAAAGTATTTGATATCAATCGCGACGGTATCATACATGATCGTGACGGCGTTCTGTTTGCCGGATGCGGAGTTGCGTCGGATACAGGAATTGATCCCTCTTCTTCAGTCATACCTGCTGGGTATTGCAAAGGTCGTTCAATACAAGGGCTTGAGCAGTATGATTATACTGACGACGGCGTGTTGAATGAAGCAGATGTTGATATTATGATCAATCGGATTGCCACTCAACGGGCTTCCGGCGCGCAAGGGAATAAGCAATTTGACATTGATGGCAGTGGCGAAAATTTTGAAGATATCCGGTTATATATCTTATGCGCTTTGCCGTATGATGCGAAAGCACGCGCGATTCCGACTGTAGGTAATGTAAAGTCATTTGTGTGCGAAGGGAAAAATGTTTCAGCAACAGAAAAAGCCGCACTCCTTGTGACATATGATTTTTCTGCAGATGCGGAGGTGAACGGATATGATGTGTATACGGTTTTAGGCGTGGTTATATCTTCCCGCAGTGAATACGCGCTGAGAAGGAACGCGCAAATAATTGCGGATGAAAAGAAGCGATTTGATATAAACAGCGATGGTATTCTTGATATACAAGATGTGGCGCTGTTAGCGCGATGCTCTCTTGGCGACCATTAGGTGTTTTTATATTTTTGGTACTATGAACAAAACGCATGCCATGGCTTTTATCTTGATTGTTTTTTTTGCCATGCCTTTTTCGTCTGTTTCCGCGCAAGCGACGTCAACGCGTTCCGGTATGCAACAGAATGCATTATCTTCAATTCCGTACACAGATGTGCAAAAAAGAAAAAATAACGAAAGAGAGACATTGCTTAAACGTCAGCGTGAGGTTGAGGAACAGCGTGCACAGAAGATGGCTGAAGAACAGAAAAAGGTTTTTGAACAAAAAGAGACCGTGCAGGAACAGCGTATTACGTTGAAAGAACAAAATGAGGTTCGATCAGAACGAGCTGATTTGCGCAGGGCTGAAGAAGAGAAGAAAGAAATTCCCATAGCGCACACAGAAACCGTTATGCCATCGCAACCCGTGGAGCTCCCGTCAGTAGTGGCGCCCGCGTTAAAAGCAGGTGCCGAGGAAACGCATGCAGATAGAACATTATTGAACAATCGCGTTAAGGCGGATGAGTTTTCCGAACAACAGCATATTCGCGTGATTATTCGGTATAAAGACAAAGTAACAGAAGAGAAAAAAGAGGATGTGGTTGCTGGTGGGGGAGAAGTAAAAGAGGATTTGCCTCTTCATAATGCCGTTGCTGTGGCAGTGACGCCTGAAAAATTACAAACCATTGCCGCGGATAGCGACATCGCGAGCGTTGATATTGATAGGGAAATATCATTGCTTGCATTGGAATCAGAGGAAAATTGGGGCGTGAATCATATTTTTGCTGGATTGGCACATACCCAAAATATGGTAGGATCTGGTGTAAAAGTCGGAGTATTTGATACAGGTATTGATTATACTCATCCGGAATTGAGCGGAACGTACGCCGGTGGATATGATTTTGTCAATAACGATGCTGATCCGATGGATGACAATGGTCATGGCACGCATGTGGCAGGAATTATTGCATCTGCGAAAAACGGAACCGGGGTGATCGGTGTTGCCCCAGGGATTCAATTATATGCGCTTAAGGTATTGGATGCCAATGGGAGGGGGTATGCCAGTAGTTTAATAGCGGCTTTGGAATGGGCGTCAGAGCGCGGGATTCACATTACAAATCATAGTTATGGAACAGTGCTTGATCCGGGGATTACTGTTGAAGAGGCATTTCGCACTACCGAGGAAGGGGGGATGTTGCATATTGCGGCGTCAGGAAATTCAGGGTCATGTATTTCTCAAAATGATTCTGTTAATTATCCTGCTCGATATGGTTCAGTCATGGCAGTTGGCGCTGTTGATAGGGATAATACCAGAGCGTGTTTTTCGAGTTTAGGCGAGTCCGTTGAAATCGTGGCTCCCGGTGTGCTTGTAACCTCAACAACAAAAGGTGGGGGATTCAGTATAGTAAACGGCACTTCTGTGTCTGCTCCGTTTGTCGCCGGGGTTGCCGCGTTGGTGTATGGCAAAGGAATAAGCGATAGCGCTGGGAATGGGAAACTCAATAATGACGTTCGCGTGCGTCTTACATCAACTGCCCAAGACCTTGGGGTATCGGGGAAAGATACGGCGTATGGATATGGCTTGGTTAATGTGGAAGCCGCTCTTGGGTTGGATGAAAAAACAGTCACACCTGCTTTGTTTGTTTCCATAGCGTCTGAAAAAACGGCGTATATTCTTCATAAAGATTCAACTATTCGAGTGATTGTGCATGTTACCGATGAACACATCATGCCAATGAAAGATATATCTCAATCTTCATTTGTTTTTACGCCGAGCGCGACATCGTTGTATCAGCTTGTGAATGGAGATTATATCGCTTCATTCCCCATGGAACAATTTTTGGCAGGAACGCAGAGCGTGTCAGTTGCAGTGACTGATGATCGCGGGATTGTAAGCATGGCGGTAACAAATTTTCAGATTAAAGAAAGTGAACAACAAGATATTTCAGTGCGCGTTTCATCTCTTGCGTACACGCCATTTATGCAAACGAATGGCGCTACAAGTTTGAATATTTCATTGAGTGTTGAGGATGCTTTAAAACAGCCCGCGACGGACACTATTGTTGTGGTTGGTTTTGGATTGGATGCCGGTCGTACCTGGCGAGGTGTGAATGCGACAGATAAAAAAGGGAAAGTCCAGTTTGAATTAGGAAAAGTGATCCCAGGATGCTATACATTAACAGTTCGAACAATGTTAAAAGAAGGGTATGCATGGGATCATGAGACGCCGGATAATCACTATTGTTTTGTTGCGCCGAAAGAGGAAGTTGTTTCCGATAGACCATTGACTGGCGAAGAAAAAAAATTACAAGCGCTCAAAGAAGCAACACAACGGAGGGAAGTTCAATTAAAAGCTATATTTTCAGAAGCTCAAACATTCTCATTTTCAAATGTTCCATTGCTTGTCCAGGCGCTGGGAGTATTGCGAAATCAGGGAGTAGAAAAGATAGGAACAGACCTTACGCGCAGAATTTCTCCTGATTTAAGCCGTTCACTTGATGATCGGGTTATTGCTTTTATTGCATATGGCACGGAAACCACCAGATCCCTTGGCGCGGGCGAGCGAGCAGGTGTTGTGAATTCGTTTAAAGAAGCGTTTGGTAGATTTCCTTCCTCAATAGAGGACTGGCAAGAAGTGATTAAAATTGGTAATGGCAGATGGCCGGAAGAAAGGAATGTAGACCGCGAGGTTGATGCAATGAGACGATTTGAACGCGTGTATTTGCGTATGCCTGACCGATTAAATCCATCAGATGATGCGGCTGTTATGATTATCGCGTATGGATTACGCATAGGAGAACGGAACGTCGCAAGCGAAAAACGCGCAAATGATATTTTTTTTGCGATCTTTGGACATCGCCCCAGCACGGGCAGTGATTGGGATATGGTACGAGCGATTGCTTACAGCGGCGCTTCACGGTAACGCATACCCCCATCTTAAAGTAGGAGGTGGTAGAGGGGAGGTATTCAGCTAAAACCAATTTTTTCGTTTGAAGTAAATGATCATAAAAACAGCAACGCCAAACATAATTCCGAGAGCCAATGGATAGCCGAATTCCCAATTCAGTTCAGGCATGTATTGAAAATTCATTCCATAGAGGCCTGTTAAAAAGGTCAGGGGGATAAAAATAGTAGCGATAATAGTCAGCACTTTCATAACCTCATTCATTTTGTGGCTCATGGTTGAAAGATATAAATCCAGTAAACTGGAAAGCATGTCGCTGAACGTTTCCGCTGTCTCAATGGCTTGAATAGTATGGTCATAAATATCTTTCAGATAGAGATCTGTTTCACTGCTGATAAGCGGGGACTCTTCGCGTCTGAGGTTTGACACTACTTCGCGGAGCGGCCAAATGGATTTCCGCAATAAGATCATGTCGTGTTTAAGCGTATGGATTGCTTTCATTGTTTTTTGCGAAGGTAGTTTTAATACTTGGGTTTCAAGTTTTGTTACATGTTCTCCCAATTGTTCAAGAACCAAAAAATAGTGGTCTACAACAGCATCCACGAGTGAATAAAATAAATAATCCATTGGCATTTTTCGTATTTTTGCGTCTTCAATTCTGATACGCTCTTTAATGGAATGAAATACATCTTCTTCTCGTTCCTGAAATGTGATGAGGAATGATTTTGAAAGAATGATACTGATTTGTTCGATATTGATTCGTTGTTGCGACGCATTGTAAGAAACGAGTTTTAAAACCGTATACAAGTATGTGCCGTGGTTTTCAAGCTTGGGGCGTTGATCGGTATTATTAATATCATCCAAAATAATGGGATGAATATCAAACAGCCCTCCCATTTTTTCTAATGTGGGTGTTTTGCGGGCTCCAAATACATGAATCCAGCTTTTACTCCCTGTTTTTTTGAATCGTTCGCAATCATCAATGTGTTTAATGCGGAGCTCCTCCAGTGAGTGCTGGGTGTAATCAATAACACTGATTGTTGGTTTTTTCGTTTCTGCTTTTTGTATTGGTTTCTTTTTCATATTTCATATATATCATACACCACATGCAGAGTGTTCACAATTTTATTGTACACACTTCTACTGAACTGGTGTATAATAAAAAAAATATCAAAACCATGCAAAAGAAAATAACAGATATAACACAAAAAGATACAGCGCTGTTTTCTGCATTGAAAGCGGGGAAGGGGAAAGCAGTTGCGTTTGTATTGTTTGAAGAAGATACAGTGCGGATAGTGATTACCGGAGCACGGCAGAGTATGCAGGTGATTTTTTCACCTGTTGATATTTCATTAGTTACTCAATCCGTGTCTACCCGAGTACGAGGCACATCTGTAAAACAAAAAAATTCCGAGGCGCTCAAACGAGAAATTGGTATTTTTATATATGATACGTTTAGAAGGTACGTGAAGCGTCATTCTGGCGTACATATCGCTTGCGCTATTGTTGGCGCCGATTTTTCAAGATGCGCGGTTTTCGCGGGGTTTTTGGAAAAAGAAGTGAAAGTTCCTATGATTGTGAAGTCCTTGGCGTCGGCTTGTCATCTTCTTGAAATTTCACTTGTTCGACTGCAATCGGATCGGTCTAAAAAACCAACACGCGGCATTAACGCGTCGTTATATCCTCGCCGAATGGCGCATATAATCATCCCATTGTTGAGCATAGGAATCGGGTCTTTTTTTATCATCCTATCACTCGCGGTATTGGGGTGGTACTTTTTTTCTCCATCCGGTATGAAAGAAAAAGCAAATGATATATTGATTTTCGGCAATCATATAGAACGGACATTTCATATTGATTTTACACATAATGGATCTGCGCGCGAGAGCGATACTATTGCCGGAAAACAGATTTTTCTTACGCAGAAAAAAACAATACCCATATTACCGACCGGTACAGAGACCGTGCGTTATCCGTTGTCAGGAGTGATTACGGTGGCGAATGATTCAGGTAAAGACATTGCTTTACGCGATCATACGCGGTTTTCAGGCGCTAACGGAGTTGTGGTAAGGACATTAGAAGGGGTGACAGTCGGAGCGCGGCAGAGTAAAGATGTTTCTGTGATTGCCGATGCCAGCGATGCCGAAGAGTTGCCTGCGGGTCGGCTTGCTATTGTCATGTTTGATAATACCGTTTTGGATCAAACCGTGTATGGGTTTTTAAATGCCCCATTGTTTCGTGCGGTTCCAGAGGTAAAAAACACACTCACAGAAGAAGACATTGAGCGTGCGCGACGTGAATTGCGCATTGATCTTAAAAAGATGCTTTTAGAGCAAGTGGATTGGCAGAGATTTGTGAGTGTGGATACTGGCGCCATTTCTTTGATACATGAGCGTGTGGATTCTGTGAACGCGGAGGATAGCTTGGAGTATCGACAGCCGACACTTACTGCAACTGGTAGATTATTGGTTTCTTTGGTTGAAAAACAAGATATTGAACACATGATTCAGACAAAGAGCGCCGAGGCAGGATTTCAGATGGAAGTTATTTCATGGGAAGTGAAAAACTTTTCCTATTTACCTGATACAACGAAAGGGATTATTACTGTAAAGGCCTTTGTAAAAGAAAAAAAGAAAGAGTGATGAGGATATACTGCGGGATTTATGCCCGAATATCGTCATGCGCAAGCACGCAACCCCACATAGGGGTTTTTGTATATGCACCAAGACATTGCGCCGCTTCTTGGAGCGTTGCTGATGTTGTTATTACGTCATCAATCAACACAATGGTTCCTGATTGAGGGATAGGCGGATATGCGCAAAACGCGCCTTTGATATTTAAAAGGCGCTCGTGTTTTTTAAGGCGTGTTTGGCTGTGAGTATATGATGTGCGTTTGAGTATGGAAGGTGTGTGAGTAATCATCAAAGAGAGGTGGTGTGCCAAAAGCGTATTTTGGTTAAATCCGCGTTCTCGTTCTCGCCGTGCGTGCAAGGGAATAGGAACTGCGAATAACGGATAGGTAATACTGTGCAGTGATACAGCTGTGGCAAGAGCGGTGTCAATGATGTGAGCAAGCGGTAGGGCAAGCTCTTGAACTCCGTTATATTTGAACGCGTGAATGAGTTCTTTCATCAACCCGGCATACCGAGCGCAGGCGATGACGCCGATGAGGGGCGAAGGATGTTTGTTAAGGGTGATAAGCGGTTCTGTTGCATGGATGAGCGCTGTGCATTGTTCGCAAAGGTATGTTTCAGGTTTTTGGCAGGCAAAACAAAAACACGGGAATACGGCGTCTTGAGAGATGCGTGTCCATGTTGTGATGATATTACGTTTGCGTAATGGTAATCCCATTTTTTGAGTGCGTGATAGATACGCGGCTCGGTTTCTTTTTTGGTGAAAGCAAGATATCAGCGATGTGGGATTCTATTTTTTCTTGAATTTCATGCTGTATACTGCGGGCGCCATGAAGAGGATCAAGTCCGGATACGAGCGCGTGAATTGCTTTTTGTGAAACAGTGCAACGAACGCCATGCGTCGAGAGGCGTGATACAAGATGGTTGATTTCATTTTCTGCTATAGAGACAAGGTCTTTGTGTTGTAATGGCGAGAATATGACAACTTTATCAAAGCGGTTGACGAGCTCCGGTGTAAAAAGTTCTCTTGCTTGTTTTATGAGGTCATGAGAAAGAGCAGTATCAGTTCCGGTGTGCGCGTGAGTAAATCCAAGTCCGTTGGCGTTTTCAAATCGGCTACTGCCGATATTGGATGTTAAAATAATCGTTGCGTTGTGAAAATAAATTTTTCTGCCGGTGTTATCGGTAATGTGTCCTTCATCAAGTATTTGAAGCAAGAGATGCAGTATTTGAGGATGCGCTTTTTCAACTTCGTCAAACAGCACAACGCAGTACGGCCTGCGCCTGACTTTGTCTGTGAATGATGTTTCATCTTTATACCCGACATAGCCAGCAGGCGCGCCTAAAAGTTTTGATACATGAAAACTTTCTGAAAATTCCGACATGTCAATCTGGATAAGCGCTTTGGGGTCGCCGTAAATATGTTCGGCAATGCTTTTTGCTGTGAGTGTTTTCCCCACGCCAGATGGTCCAAGAAGGAGCAAAGACGCTTTAGGTTTGCGCGGATCGGACAGTCCTGCAAAATTTCGTTTTAACACTTGAGTTATTTCTTTCAGTGCCGTGGTCTGTCCGAAGATGATATGCGAGAGGTTTTCTTCAAGAAGCGCAAAAGAAGCCAGTGGTTCTTTTAGTAGATCATGCGTTGGGATATGAGTGATGTGCGATACGACTGTTGCAACATCATGAATGGTGATAGCGACTGGTTCTTGGGCATCATGGCGCGCGATATTTTCTGTCAGGCCAGCGATGCTTTCATTGAGGCGTGTGAGTTTTTCTTTCACCTGCTGGGCATCTTCAAATTGTTCTTCCCGCACTAATTGGGCTTTTTTTTGTTCGAGGATGTCTTTTTCTTTTTTGAGCGCGGCAAGTGAATGGTAGAGTGTTTGTGTTTGGGTGAGTGATTTTTTATGAGATCCTGCTTCATCAATCAGGTCAATCGCTTTGTCCGGAAAAAAACGATCCGGAATATATCTGCCTGCGTATTCAACAGCTTTGCGTATCACGTCTTCTGAAATAGTGATTTTATGAAATTTTTCATAAATGTCTTTTAATCCCGAAACAATGCGGATAGTTTCTTCGAGTGACGGTTCTTCAATAGTAATCGGCTGGAATCTTCGTTCAAGGGCGCTATCTCCTTCAAATACTTTTTTGTATTCTTCAAGTGTTGTGGCGCCAATGCAAGAAATATCGCCGCGGGCGAGCGCTGGTTTTAACATGTTTGCCGCATCCAAACTGCCGGATGCGGAGCCCGCGCCGATAATGGTATGAATTTCATCAATAAAAAGGATTGCGTTTTTTTGTTGCTTTACCTCTTCGATAATTTGTTTAATTCGGCTTTCGAATTCTCCTCGATACATGGTTCCTGCAACGATTCCGCCCATATCAAGTAAATAGATTTCTTTACCTTGAAGCGCTTTTGGCACATCACCTGAAGCAATGCGTTGAGCAAGGCCTTCAACAATCGCTGTTTTGCCGACTCCAGGGTCGCCTAAGAGCAAAGGGTTGCTTTTTGTTCGTCTGGAAAGAATAGTGATCATGCGTTCGATTTCTTCTTCTCTGCCGATAATCGGATCCATAACCGAAATGGTTGCCGGTTCAGTGAGGTGAACGGCAAAATATGCAAGCGCTCCGTTGTTTTTTTGCGTTTCTTTGCTTTGAGTGGTCGTTTCTTCTTGTTTTGGAATAAACGTTTTTGTAATTTCAGAAAATTTTGATGTGCTTTTCAGTACGATGGAGATATGCTTTTCAACAGCTTCTTTATCAATATGGTGTTGTTTGAGGATTTTTAAAAACGTGGGCTGATGTGATGCAAGGAGGCCAGCAAGCAAATGCTCTGTGCCAACATACGGATGGTGGAATTCATATGCCATCAGCGCGGCTTTTTCAATCAAACTAACGCTCTCGCGTGATAACGAAATTGGTGTGGTGTTTTTTGATTCCGGGATATGGTGCACTTGGAACGATGAGAGTTGGGCAATAGCGAGTTTTTGGAGAATTTTTGAGGCAAGTCCGTGAGGATACGAAAATAACCCGGCTAAAATATGGTCAGGCGTTACCTCTGGCGCTGATTGGGCAAGCGCAATAAGCGTCGCGCGTTTGATGACCTGTTTCGTATGAGTGCTGATTCGGTTGAGCATAGGGGATGCATTAGTGTTAATATAGTAAAAAAATCAATATTAAGCAAGGGGAAACGGATTGATAAAAGGGGATTGATAGTGTGGGGTGTTTTTTGTTTTTTCTATCAGGTAAAGTGTGGTATACTAAAAAAGTTAATCATTTGATGATACAACTATGGGAATGTTTTCACATTCAAAAAGTTATGTAGGCGTTGATTTTGGCACATCAAGCATTAAAGTCGTTGAGCTGACGCATGTTGCCGGAGAGCCGCGATTGATGACATATGGCTATGCTGAAGGGGTATCGCAGTACGCGAGGTCAAATACTCCGGAATCATATCAACAGCTTGCGACAATTTTGAAAGATATTTGGGCGTCAGCGCATGTTCAGTCAAAAAATGTTATTGCGGCGTTGCCTAATTTTTCCGTATTCACGTCTGTGATAACAGTTCCTTCGCTCAAAAAAGAAGACCTTGAAGGAGCAGTGCAATTAGAAGCAAAGAAATTTGTCCCTATGCCAATCGAAGAGACGATTCTGGATTGGAGAGTGCTGGATCATCCGCGCAACGAAGGGGAAGGAGAAGACAAAAAAACAACGCAACCTGCTCCTGTTGATCACGCTGGCGCTCAAGGACATCAATCTTCGTCATCCACTTCCAGCTCTACGGCAGGCAAACATCAAGGGCTTTCGTATGTTGAAGTGTTGATTACAGCGGCGCCTAAAACACTCGTTGAAAAGTATCTTGCTATTTTTAAATATGCAAAATTGAATTTATTGAGTTTGGAAACGGAATCATTTGCTCTTGCCCGCGCATTGGTAGGGGCGGATAGCGCTACGGTGATGATTATTGATTTAGGCGCCGTGTCAACTGATATTATGATTATTGAAAACGGAGTGCCTGTTATTTCGCGCAGTATTGATGTTGGCGGGCAAACCATTACGACTGCTTTGTGCGAACATTTAGGGGTTGATGAAAAGCGGGCAGAGCAATTCAAACGCGATGTCGGCATGAGTCAGGGCCAGCAGGAGACAGAGGGAATGAGCCGTATGATTGAATCCACGTTTCAATCGGTTGTTAATGAAATTCATTATAGTTTGGATTTATATCGCAACAGAAATAAAGGATCAGTTGAAAAAGTTATCTTGGCAGGCGGTTCGTCGTTTCTTGTTGGAGTAAGCGATTATCTTGAGCGCGTGTTATCGTTGCCGGTGTATATCGGAGACGCATGGCAACAAGTGAGTTATCCTGAAGAATTGAGATCAGTGTTAAGCGAACTTGCGCCCAGGTTTTCCATAGCAATCGGGCTCGCGCTCCGAGAGCTTTTATAGTATGGCAGAGGAACTTCATATTCCTACAAAAAAAGCGATAGGCGACGTATTGGTTGAAGAAGGGCTTATCAGTCAGCAGGCGCTTTCCACCATGATGACTGAAAGCGAGCATCGTCATGTTTCTTTGGAACAGGTTCTACTGGAAAGCGGAGTTGTAACAGAGAAAGATGTCGTGAATGCCCAGCAATCTGTATTTAAACTTGATATCGTTGACCTTGATCCCATTCAGATTCCTGAAGAGATTTTGCATTTGATCCCTAAAGAACTTGCTGAAAATTATCGCATGGTTCCTTATTCACGATCCGCGGATGTTGTTTCTTTGGCATTGATTGATCCAGCTAATTTGAAAGCGCGGGAGGCGGCTGAATTCGTTGCTCGGAGTAAAGGGTTTCGAGTGAAGTATGTTCTGACAACTAACACATCTTTAAAAAAGGGATTAAAGCAATATGGGAATATTTCGCGAGAAGTAGAGAGTGCACTTTCTGTTGCGGAAAAACAAATAGAAGATCGGGCAAAAACCGATAAAGGAGAAACAGAGAATATAGAAGAAGTTATCAAATCGGCACCTGTGGCAAAAATAGTGTCAGTGATTATGCGCCACGCGATTGAGGGGGGCGCTTCTGATATCCATATTGAACCTTATGGCAATTCAAGTCGGGTTCGCTATCGCATTGACGGAGAATTGCATACCACGCTCACGCTTCCGTTGTATATTCACGATTCATTGATATCACGCGTGAAAGTGCTTGCTAGTTTGAAATTGGATGAAACGCGCAAGCCGCAGGACGGCAGAATTCATATATCAACAACAGATAAGGATGTTGATTTTCGCGTATCCATCCTTCCTCTTTCGAATCATGAAAAAGTCGTGATGCGGCTTTTGGAAACAACCGGAAGCGCGCCGACATTAGATCAGCTTGGCTTCGTGGGTAGAAATTTACAAATTATCCAGACCGCAATCACGCGTCCTCATGGATTATTTTTGATTACCGGGCCGACAGGGTCAGGAAAATCAACAACACTTTTTTCTTTAATGACGATGTTGAATCATGACGATGTGAATATCTCAACGCTTGAAGATCCGATTGAATATCGCGTGCGTGGAATTAATCAATCTCAAATTCACCCTGAAGTTGAGTTTACGTTTGCCAATGGACTTCGATCTCTTTTACGTCAGGACCCTGATATTATTCTTGTGGGTGAAATTCGGGACAATGAGACAGCGGATTTGGCTGTGAATGCGGCGTTAACCGGGCATTTGGTGCTTTCAACGCTTCATACCAACGATGCATTGGGCGCGATCCCTCGGATGATTGATATGAAAGTTGAGCCCTTTTTGATAGCAAGTACATTGAATGCGGTTGGAGCGCAACGGCTGGCGCGAAAAATTTGCGATGATTGTAAGCAAGAGGTTGTTCTGCCGGAGTATCTTGAAAAAGATGTTGTTTCCGAATTTCAGCAGATTGCTTCATCTGCGTATTATCCTGGGATCAATCCGAATAAGCTGGTGTTTTATAAAGGCGCGGGATGCGCGCACTGCGGCAATACCGGCTATAGAGGCAGATCATCAATTGCTGAATTTATTGAAGTGACGCCTGATATTCGAGATATTATTTCTCAAGGCAGGCGGGGTGATGAATTTAAAAATCAGCTTGCAGGCCAAGGATTTGTGACTATTCGACAGGAAGGTATTATGAAAGCGCTTTTGGGAATAACGACAATCGAAGAAGTGTGGTCTGCGACAAAGATTGATTAATCTCGCACCTATTATTGGGTATTTTATTCTGGTGAATAAAATAATAAACTATTTATTTCCCGCTTTGGATGCGGTCTCGAATGTGATATGTTAAAAGCGACAGCTTCCTCAATAATAGGTGTGGGGTGAGAGTATATGAATTTAATTTTTATTGTTGAAGATGATCAGTTTTTATCCCAACTCTATGTGAAAAAATTTGAACAGGAGGGCTTTCGTGTTGTCTGCGCAAAGACAGCAGAGGAAGCAGAGCAGGAGATGAATCGAGAGATGCCGAATTGCGTGCTATTGGATATTGGATTGCCAGATCGTTCAGGCCTTGATTTTCTTGAGTCATTGCGGTTAAAAGGGGGGTATGAAAAAGTGCTGTTTATTGTGCTGACAAATAATGACAGCGCTCGCGATGTAAAACGCGCACTGCGGCTTGGAGGGGCGAAATATCTTTTAAAATCGCATTATACGCCCTCTGAAGTTGTGGAAGAAGTAAAAGCGTTGTTACGAAAATGATAAAACAAAAAAGCGAGTAATGTGTGTAGTTTTTTGTGTTTTGTTTTTCTGTATTTTTTCTATGACAGAAGAAGTGTCTCATCTTGAAGTATCTCGGCTATTGACAAAGGCGGTTCAAATGCGTGCCGCTGTCTTGCATTTACAACCAGGAGCATTGCCGTTATTGCGTGTTGATGGCGAGTTGAGATCTATAACTGACGAGCAAGTGGTAACGCTTGAGCTTGTGATGGGATTTTTAGATGTGCTTGCATCGGCGACACACAAAGAGCAGTTAGATCGCGATCGTCAAATAATATTTTCAAAGGAATTAGAGAACCGCCAACGCATTATTGTTCAGGTAGAGCATGAGCGTGGCCGTTTAGTGATAACTATCCGATTTGTTGATCAGCATATTTTTACCTTTGAACAATTGCGGGTACCTCCTGCTGTTTTGAATGTGATCCAACAGGGTCGCGGATTAATGATTATTTCCGGTCCTCATGATTCTGGTAAATCTTCTCTTATTGCAAGTATTGTTGAAACAGTGAATGCAAACGCTTCTAAGCGTATTGTGATGATTGAATCTCCCATAGAGCGGGTGTTTATAAATAAAAAATCACTCATTGAACAACGAGAGGTGGGCATTGACGTGCCTTCATGGGCCGCAGGTGCTCGGAGCGTTAAAGAGACGGATGTTGATATGCTTGTTTTGGGCGGATGCATTGATGGCGATCAGTTAAAAGAGGCCGTGATGTTGGGAGAAGGCGATTTATTGGTTATTATGGTGATTGAAGCATTATCCGTTCTCCATGCGCTTGATATCCTTCATGGATATTTGAGTCCGGAAGAGCAAGTAAGTTGGCGTTTGGCGCTTGCCCGCGCAACGTCTGCGATTGTGAATTTGCGATTGGTCCCTCGTATTGGCGGCGGTAGAATGCCGATATATGAAGTATATGTCAGAAATACGTTAGGCCAGGCGGCTATTGGTTCTGGCCATTTTGTGCAGTTAGAGAATGTGATACAATCATCTTCCCAAGACGGTATGCAGACGCTCAATGGAGCTTTGGCTACTGTTGTGCGGAGCGGGGAGGTAACGCCTGAAAATGCATTGCAAGAGTCCACCGCGCCTGATCAGTTGAAGGCATTGTTCCGTTAATGTTATATTCGTGTTTGTCATTTTTTTGTTTATGCCGTTATATTCATATAAAGCATTGTCGCAAACAGGGGAGCGCAGTGATGGAGTGGTTGAGGCGGCGACGTTAAATCAAGCCCAGGAAGTTTTAGAAGAAAAAGGGTTGCGCGTTTTTTCGCTTGAAGAATCAGAACAGGAATCACCGTTTGAATTGCGTATCCCGTTTTTGGAGCGCGTGAAGGTGCGGGATTTGGTTGTGTTTTCACGACAGCTCGCAATGATGATTTCAACGGATATTCCGATTGTGCAAGCATTGAAAATTTTACAGCAACAAACGGATAACTCAAAGCTTCGTGATACTGTTGCCGAAGTCGCGGAAGAAGTGGAAGGAGGCACAAAACTATCAGACGCGCTTGAGCGCCATGTTCAAGTGTTTGGCGATTTTTATGTGAGTATGGTGAAAAGTGGCGAGACATCAGGTAAGCTTGATGCGGTTTTGCTGTATCTGGCAGAACAGCAGGAAAAGGATTATGATATGATGTCAAAAATTCGTGGCGCGTTAACCTATCCCGCCTTTATTATATTCGGCATGGTTGGCATGGGTTATGTTATGGTTACGTTTGTTTTGCCAAAACTGACTGCTATTTTAAAAGAAAGCAATGTTGTATTGCCTTTTTCAACACGGGTTTTGATAGCAGTGTCAGGGTTCGCGGAAAAGTTTTGGCTTCCTATTTTAATTATGATGATTGCTTTGGTGATTGGGATTCCGTTGATTATTAAAAAAACACACCAAGGTCGCGTTGCCTTTGATTTGCTTATGCTTCGTCTGCCGCTTTTTGGTAATTTGATCGTGCGCAAAATGTATCTTGTTCGGATTATGCGCAGTTTATCAACCTTGCTTCAGGGTGGGGTTCCCTTGCCTGATTCGCTGAAAATTACAGCAGAGGTGGTGGCACATTCGGTGTATAAGGATATTTTATTAGAAACAGTCCGCGAGGTTGAAGACGGCAATCCCGTGGCTTCTGTTTTTATGCGGAGCAAGGACATTCCAAAGATGGTTTCTCGGTTGATTGTTATTGGCGAGGAAACGGGAAATATCGAAGGGATATTAGGTAAATTGAGCGAATTTTATCAGCGTGAAGTTGAAAATGCTATTGCAAATCTGACAACCCTGCTTGAGCCATTTATTTTGATAGTGATGGGCGCGGCTGTGGGAGTGATGGTGCTTTCTATTATGTTGCCGATGTTCAAACTTGCTGAAGCGTTTTAATGTTTTGTTGTGTTTCTTGTTTTTTGTAGATATGGTATACTGATTATTGATAAGGATGTGGATAACTTTAATCTATACTATTTGAATTAATGTATTGAACATGAATGATGCAGGGTGATAGTGCGAACATAGAATACCTGATGCATGAGTATTCTATTCGCCGCATTGGCGAATTACCTTAATCATTCATCTCAATGTTATGCCTATGGCACATGCACGAAAACGCCGAGGGTTTACGCTTATTGAACTCTTGGTTGTGATCGCGATCATTGGACTCTTGTCCACGCTCGCGGTTGTTTCATTAAATAATGCGCGTCAGCGATCTCGCGACGCAAAGCGGCTGTCTGATGTTAAGCAGATGCAAACAGCGTTAGAGTTGTTTTATTCTGAAAATGGGAGCTATCCTTTAAGTGATTCAGCATCAGCTGGAAATATTCTCATAGCAGATGATGGAAATGATGGTGGCACTGGTACGGTGTTTAGTTCTTTACTCGCGACTGTCCCAATAGCGCCAACTCCTGCTGATGGGAGTGGAGCAACGGCATGTACTGTCACAACAAACAAGTATGTCTATAAGGCGCAAAATAGCGATACTACACCAGCAGAATGTAATGATGCAACTCCGTCAACCGGTGATATTGGTAAATGTAAGTCATTTCAAATTGATTTTTGTACTGGTAAAGATACGCAAGGTATTACTGCTGGCCAGCATTCAGTAACGCCAGCAGGAATTGGAGCTTTTGTGGCCTCTCCGTGGTAATCTGTGATGATATAAGAAAAGAAGGTGCAAAAAGGAGATCGCCTGCGGTCTCCTTTTTGATATAGTTAAAACCAGCCCCATTACTGTAAATATTTAAATATCGAAATTATGATATACTATTGATATATGACATTATTGCTTATTTTCCTATTCGGGCTTGCATGGGGGAGCGCGTTAAACGCGCTCGCGTATCGTTTGTACCATAAAAAATCATGGATAAAGGGCAGATCATTGTGTCCGCAGTGTAAAAAAACACTCGCAGTCATGGAATTGATACCTCTGGTGAGTTTTATTATTCAACAAGGAAGATGCAGGCAGTGTAAAAAAAAGATTTCATGCCAGTATCCGTTAGGTGAAGCGCTGACAGCGATTGCATTGTGCGGGAGTTTTCTCTGGCTGACGCGTGATGGCATGTCATATCAAGCGCTCTTTTTATGGGTCATGTTTTTGGTTTCATGGTCTGTATGGTTTGTTCTTTTTGTGCATGATTTTTTGTATACCTTGGTATTGGATGCTGTTGTTGTACCGGCATTCGGTATTATCGTTATTGTGCAAAGTGTCAGGATTATTCTCTTTGAGCCGTCCGTGGTGTGGGCATCTGTTGTTTTTGCATATCTATTCGCAATGCTGATAGGAGGCGGTTTTTTTGCTCTGCAATTTATAGTGTCAAAAGGGAGATGGATTGGAGGCGGGGATATCCGTTTAGGTGTATTGATGGGAGCAACACTTGGACTTCCTCATGTGATCACTGCGCTTATTATCGCCTATATCGGGGGCAGTATTATAAGCGTTTTTTTACTGCTGTATAAAAAGGTTCAGTGGAAATCAGAAATTCCGTTTGGCACGTTTTTGGCGTGCGCGACTCTTGTTACATTTTTATTCGGCAAGCCCTTGCTCGCCTGGTATATGGGATTGTTTTACTAACCCGTCCGCCTCTCTCTCCTTTATAAGGAGAGGGTTGGGGTGAGGTCTTAATATTCAGTATGTTGCTGAATCAAAAGTATTCTTCTGGATTCACTCTGATGGAACTGATTGTTACAATGGCAATAATGGTGCTTTTATTTGGTGCTGTATTAGCCAATGTTCGGTTTGGGAATACGCAAAAAAAACCGCATCTTGCAGGGCTTGAATTAGTGAGCCAGTTGGAAAAAATGCGGAATTTTAGTCAGACCGGAAAATTATTCGGATCAGTCGTTCCTCAAGGGGGCTGGGGAGTTGCGTTTGAATTCGGCGCCGTATCGAATAATTCGTATTCATTATTTGCTGATGTAAATAACGACGGCCTTTTTCAGGCGTCTGAACGATTTGGGACAGTGCTGTATCTTCCTGAAAAAGTGTATGTTAAAGCAGTCGCTCCTGCCACGCTGACATTCCAGCCGCTTACTATTGTGTATCGTCCTCCGTACGGTGATTTTATCGTAAATCAAAATCCAGCATCTTCTGATATTTTTATTACCTTAAGCACTTCAGGTAATGAAGCGCAAAAGATTTTGACATTAAAACGAAACACAGGAGCGCCGGTGTTATGAAAATTCAAAATATAAAGTGTACAATACAAAGGAGACACGGACAGAGCTTATTGGAGCTTATTGTTGCTGTTGGCATTATTTCTATTGCGCTTGTCGCCTTGCTTTCGCTTTCGGTTGTAACAGTGTCTGGGCTGACTGCAAGTCGCGAGTCATTTTTAGCGTATAATTACGCGCGTGAGGGGGTGGAATTAGTACAGGATTATCGGGACAGCGCATTTTTGAGCCGCACGCCATTGGATACGGCTTTGCCTGTGGGAACATATCGGGTTGACGCGTTTGATTTTGACGGAGGGATTACGTCTCCTGCGTCGGTAAGCGCGACTTGCGTGTCATCGTATGCTGATGAGTGCCGATTGTATATTTCAAGCCAATCGCGAATTATGCACGCACGGTCTGATCGCGTACTTACTGCCACGCCATTTTATCGCATGATTACTCTTTTGAATTTATGTATTCCAGCAAGTGGTGCAATAACGGCATTAAGTGAAAGGAGTGTGGGGTGCCCAGGTACACAGGTATTAGTTGGCAAAAAAGCAGTGATAACAGTCACTTGGAAAAGTAAAGGATCGAATCGGAAGGTTGTATTAGTGAAAGAATTCTATGATTGGAGATCGTTATAATCATAATAAAGACAGGGGTGTAACATTGCTTGAGACCATTGTGGCTGTGAGTATTTTTTTGATTGTTACGGTAACTGTGACGCAGATTTTTTCATCCGCAATGACCTCTAATCGCAGGATCGAATCAAAGAGCGTTGTCGAACAAGAAATACGGCGATGGACAGATGAGATAGCCCGAGAGTTGCGAACCGGAGAAATTGATTATGAACGATATGATCGCTCATTAGGCGCTCCGCTTGATCGGACTGGAGCCGATACATTGTATATTATTGGCAGAGGCGGGGAGCAGGTTGAATTTTCAGTGAAAGAGGATGCTGTTGTGGTGTATCGCAAAAAGGGCATCACTGCAGAAGAAACATATAGCACATTGTCTGATAAAGTCATGGTTGAGAAAATACGATTTTATGTGTATCCATTTCAAAACCCTTTTGCGATTGTTGGAGGAGGATACGGAGTGAATATTCAGCCGCGTGTGACCATTGTAACAACAGCAAAGTTGAAACAGCCATTGCGGGGCGAGGATGGGAACATCAATTTTCAAACCACGCTCACCAGTAGAATTTTACGAAGATAATATGGGTGAAATACCAAGTTCCAAATACCAAATACCACAGAGGGTGGCACATCGTGGTGTGTTGGTTATTTATGCCATGTTAATTGTTGCTGGGTTAACTGCGGCTTCTGCGGCATATGCTACAATTACTATTGCAAGAATTGAGCAAGGGAAAAATATTAATCGAGCGCTTTCGTCATTTTATGCGGCAGAAGGGAGTGCGGAGCAAGCATTGTATTTTATCAAACGCGATCAAGTATCATCAACGGTTGATAAAACGTTAAATAGTTATGATATCCCAAGCGGAACGCCTAAAACATTTACTGAAAACGGGGTGAAATTTTTTCGAGACGCGCATACGCTCTTGCCGGATATTGTTATTTCTCGTGTGCCTGCAAACGGGGTGATCCCTATTGAATTATATGATCCATTGGATCTATCTCGGGGCGCGTGTTATCAAGCAGACGGTTCATATAAGGGAGGAGCACCGTATTCAGGGTGCGTAAGCCGGCTTGCATTGGAATGGAAATCAACAGATGTTGTTGATGTTGAAATTCGATGGGTCGCATGGCTCAATAATGAGTATGGAAACGCGGGGGTGGGGGGAACGGTCATAGACGGAGGGTACAGCGGAGAGATTGATCTTTTAAACCCTTCATTTTATACTTCAGCGCCTGATCTTTCACGCTACAATAATTTTAGAGTTCGAGTGCGGCCATTATTCGGAGACATGTATTCAGTTCGTATTACAGCAAAGAATCGTGATTCGTCTGTTGGGCATTTCCCAGGATTTTTTGTAGTTGATGCGACAGGCGTTGACGGCACAAACAGGCAAAAGGTTCGGCTTGCCGTCCCTCAACAGGAGATTGCCGCTCCATGGTGGGATTTTGTGTTTTTTGTGGAGAACTATACTCGATGATACATCTGAAGTACGAAACTCGAAATTTTGATACTCTGAAATGTATGAAAGAAGATCAGGCGAAACAACGCATAGAAAAATTAAAGCAGGAGATTCATTATCATCGCCGGCTGTATTTTGTTGAGGATCGGCAAGAGATTTCAGACAGCGCGTTGGATTCGTTAAAACACGAGCTTGTTCAACTTGAAAAAGAGTATCCTGATCTAATAACCCATGATTCTCCATCACAGCGTATCGGCGGAGAGCCACTTTCGGCATTCAAAAAAGTGACTCATACAGAACGAATGCTTTCTTTAAATGACGCGTTTTCTTTTGATGAAGTGAAGGAATGGGAAGGGCGATTGATTCGTTTGTTAGGCACCAAGCAGTGGTCGTATTTTGTTGATGTGAAATTTGACGGGCTTGCCATGAGTATTATGTATGAAAACGGAGTGTTTGCGCGCGCGGCAACGCGAGGAGATGGAATAATAGGAGAAGATGTTACCCAGAATGTGCGTACAATCGAGTCAATCCCGTTGAAACTTGAAGGTAAGAGTATTCCTCGCAGAGTAGAAGTGAGGGGTGAGGTTATGATGATGAAAGATGAATTTGAACGAGTCAATAAGCAGTTGAAAAAAGATAACAAAGAAATATACGCAAACCCGAGAAATCTTAGCGCAGGGTCCATTCGTCAGCTTGATCCTAAAATCACAGCTTCTCGTAAGCTTCGCTTTTTCGGCTGGGATGTAGAGACGTCCCCCTGGGGCGTCTCTGATGAGACGTGGCAACGCCACGTCTCACGATCCGATCAGTATGAGTTTTTGAAATCATTCGGTATTCCTACGTCTGGACATCACGCAGTATGTCATACATTAGATGAAGTGGAAAAAATATATCACAAAATTGAGCGTATACGCGAAAAGTTACCGTATTGGATAGATGGTATTGTGGTGAAGGTTAATGAAATTGATGTCGCGCAAAAAGCAGGTATTGTTGGGAAAGCACCGCGAGCCGCTGTCGCATGGAAATTCCCAGCAGAAGAAGTAACAACTGTGGTAAAGGATATTCAGGTGCAGGTCGGCAGGACCGGGGTCTTGACGCCGGTTGCTCTGTTCGAGCCGGTGCGGGTTGCAGGCACAACTGTATCACGCGCAACACTTCATAACCAAGCAGAGATTGATCGGCTTGGTGTTCGGATTGGCGATACAGTTATTATTCGTAAAGCAGGGGATATTATCCCAGAGGTTGTACAGGTATTACCCAAACTTCGACCTCGTTCCGCGCGGCCGTTTCGGATCCCGTCGGCGTGTCCTATCTGTCACTCGCGCATTGAATCAAAAAAAATAGGTAAAGGCGAGCAAGGGGTGGGCTTGTATTGCACAAACAAGCAGTGTTTTGCTCAACAAGTGAATGCCTTGATCCATTTTGTGTCGCGCTCAGCGTTTGATATGCGGGGGTTGAAAGATAAACTCATTGAATTGTTTGTTCAGCAGGGGCTTATAAGCGAGCCAGCTGATTTATTTGATCTTACAGTTGACGCGCTCAAAATACTGAAAGGATTTAAAAACAAAAAAGCGCGCAATATTGTTGACGCAATACAGTCGCGCACGCATATTTCATTAGATCGTTTTATCTACGCATTAGGCATTCCGCAGGTTGGAGCGCAAACAGCGCGCGCGTTGGCGAATGATCTTAAATCTTTGAACAATCTTAAAAGCGCGACAGAAGATGCTTTGATGGCTATCGAGGATATCGGTCCGATTGTTGCCAAGAATGTCAGGGAGTGGTTTTGCGATAGATTGCATCAGCAGATCATTACTCGCCTATTGAGTAAAATTGCCATTGAATCGCAGACAGGAAAGGCGCAATCAAAAAAACTGCAAGGGTTGATATTCGTATTTACCGGTGAATTGTCAGAATATAGCAGGGAAGAAGCAGAAGAGTTAGTGCGATCGCTTGGAGGGAAAGCGATGTCATCTGTTTCTAAAGATACAGATTATGTGGTAGTAGGGGATGGTCCAGGTTCAAAACTGACGAAGGCAGAACAATTAGGAGTAAAAGTGGTTGATGAAGGTGAGTTTGTAAAAATGACAAGGGTTTGATAAGCTAATTTATTATGGCTATTTCAAAAGAAGAAGTTTTGCATATTGCTGATCTTGCGCGGTTGGAGCTGACAGAGCAGGAAGTCGCAACATATCAGGAGCAGCTTTCTTCGATTTTGAATTTTATTGAAACATTAAACGAGGTTGATACGCACGATGCCGTAGAGACGAGTCAGGTAACGGGTTTGGTCAACAGGTATCGAGACGATGAAGTGCGTGAATTATCCACAGACGAACGCGCAGATCTGTTATCCTGTGCTTCTTCGGTTTCTGAAGATGGGGGAGTGATAGTGAGGAAGGTGTTTGAGTGATATTCTCTGATAAAGGATAATATATCCTCACTTGTTTCAAATTCCTTTCGGTCGGGGTTCGCTCTGCTCACCCAAAGCCATGTGGTGAGCGGAGTCGAATCCATCAACTGCGTTCGGATACATTATCCTTTAGCAAATACATTTCTATGAATATAAGCGGTGTTGATTTTATCGTATATGGGGTGTCTGATTACGATAAAGCGATTGTTTTTTATCGTGATGTATTAGGAATGACTCTGACTCATGAATATGGCGGATTTTGGGCAGAATTTGATGCTGGTAATCTAACATTTGCGATTTCTACCCGCTTTTCTCCGTCATCTTCCGGGCCGCGTATTGCTTTTGCAGTAGATGATGTACAGTCAGTAGTGGAAGAATTGAAAGTAAAAGGTATAACGATTATATCAGAGGTTGAGGATGGAGCAGTATGTGTAAAAGCAGTCGTTGATGATAAGGATGGTAATAAAATCATTTTGCACCAGAGAAAAGATGGTACGGTAGGGTAAAAAAGGAAGTATGATATTGCAAGAGGATCGTATGATTTACGCTTTTATAGATAGCCAAAATTTGAACCTTGCCATCAAATCATGTGGGTGGGACCTTGATTTTAGGCGATTTTATGTATATTTACGAGATAAGTATAAGGTTGACAAAGTTTTTTTGTTTATTGGTTATGTCGCTGGCAATGAGGCGCTGTATACTGAATTACAAAAAGTGGGGTACATTGTTATTTTTAAACCGACATTAGAGTATAAAAAAGAAGGAGTTTATTTTGTTAAAGGAAACGTGGATGCTGAATTAGTACTTCATACTATGATAGAATATCCTCATTATGAGAAAGCGATCATCATTTCAGGAGATGGGGATTTTCATTGTTTGATAGAATATTTAGTATCGCAAGGTAAATTATTATACTTAGTTATTCCGAATCTCAAGAAATATTCTGCGCTATTAAGAAAATTTAGATCGTATTTTGTATATATGAATGACTTGAAACATAAATTGGGAAAATAAAAAAGGGGAGTAACCTTCGGACGAACCTTAGGCGTGCCCCTTTATCGTGATAGAGTAATTATACGCCTTATTGCCTACGCTGTCAATGAATTTGATCATTAAGATTGTGAGTTTATGAAATTGAACGAACTAACGATAAAACAAGCACAGGAAGGGTTGAGGAAGAAAGAATTTTCAGCTGTGGAATTAGCGCAGGCGTGTTTGGATCGGATTGCGGAATTGAATGATACGCTAAATGTGTTTTTAACCGTGACGGCGCACGAAGCATTGGAACAGGCGCAAAAGGTTGATGAGAGCATCGCCACTGGCGAGGATATTGCACCGCTCGCTGGTATCCCCATGAGTATTAAAGACATTGTGGTAACCAAAGGAATCCGCACGACTGCCGCGTCAAAAATATTAGAAAATTATATCCCGCCCTATAGCGCGACAGTGTATCAAAAACTGATTGACGATGGCGCGGTTATGCTTGGAAAGGTGAATTTAGATGAATTCGCGCATGGCGCGTCAACGGAAAATTCCGCGTTTGGGCCGACGAAAAATCCATGGGATACTTCGCGCGTGCCTGGAGGGTCAAGCGGCGGGTCTGCGGCATCGGTTTCTGCTGATATGTGTTTGTTTAGTATTGGCACTGATACTGGCGGGTCTATTCGGTTTCCCGCGGGATTTTGTTCTGTGGTCGGAGTAAAGCCATCATACGGCAGATGTTCGCGATTAGGATTGATTGCCATGACATCATCTACTGATGTGCCAGGGCCGATTGCAAAAACAGTTGAAGACAGCGCAATTGTGCTTTCACGGATTGCGGGATGTGATCATCGTGACGCAACAACGGTTGATCGTGAGGTGCCGGATTATGAAAAGGAATTATCGCGTGATATGAAAGGAATGAAAATTGGTATTGTGGAAGAATTTTTATCAGATGGTATAGAACAAGATGTAAAACATATTATTGAGCAAGCGATTGATCAGTTATCAAAAATGGGAGCAGAAATTATTTCATTGTCATTGCCCACAGTGCCGTATGCAATGGCTGTATACTATGTTATTACTCCCTCTGAAATCAGCTCAAACCTTGCGCGGTTTGATGGCATTCGATTTGGTACATCGCGCCATGATCAGGCAAAAGATTTATTAGATGGATATAAGCGCACGCGCGGTGAGGGATTTGGAGCAGAAGCAAAGCGCAGAATTATGATGGGTACATACGCATTATCTTCTGGGTATTATGATGCGTATTATAGGAAAGCGCAGAAGGTGAGGACAAAAATTGTTCAGGAATTTCAGCATGCGTTTTCGCAGGTTTCTGCTGTTGTAACACCTGTATCTCCGCATATCCCTTTTAAGATTGGTGAAAAAGCAACAGATCCTGTTGCAATGTATTTGGAAGATATTTATATGTCTCCTCCCAGTTTAGCAGGATTGCCGGCGCTTTCCGTGCCAGCAGGGTTTATAGAAAAAGATGGCAAGCAATTGCCGGTTGGTTTGCAGATTATTGGCCCGCAATTTGAAGAAGCACGGATTTTGCGAGTCGCGCATCAGTATCAAATGGCAACTCCATGGCATTTACAGAAACCTTCTCTGATGACTTCTTAATCATTGATTTGAAATGTGTCATTATCACTTTATGCTTCCAAAATATTTTCGGCCAAAATGGGTAGTGTTCTGGATAATCCTTTTTATTATTGTGGGGTTGCTTGCGTGGTTCGGGACAACGGTTCTGTTGTATGTTCGTCAAATCAAGAATGGTACGTTTGATGGTGCTTCACTGTCAAATAATCAACAGTCATTGGTCCCGGGTGCGGTCCCTGATTCTCAAAAGCCACAACGCGATACGTACAAAGTGGTAACTCAAGATGATCCACAGGTGGGCCCGGTACAAAGCAAGGTTACTATTGTTGAATTTGGCGACTATGAATGCCCGTTTTCTAAGGCGCTTGCTCCCATTTTTCGTGATGTTATGAAACAATATGGCGATCGTGTATTGTTTCAGTATCGCGACTTTCCAATCAGCGATATTCATGATCAGGCCCAATCAGCGGCAGAGGCGGCAGAGTGTGTGAATAACCAAAATCCTGTTCTGTATTGGCAGTATCATGATTTATTGTATCAGAATCAAGATCAGCTTAATCCACAGGCATTTGAATCATTCGCTCGCGCAGTTGGCGTTGATATGGTATCATGGAAAAACTGCACTGAAAGTGGACAGATGAAAGATGAGGTTTTGAAAGATTATCAGGATGCTATTTCCGCCGGAGTGGGTGGCACGCCGACCATATTTATCAATGGTGTTCGCATTGCAGGCGTTATACCCAAAGATCGACTCATTCAAGTTATTGAACAGCTTTTATCACAATAAATCAGGATTTTCGTATGTGGTGTCATTTCGTCCGTCAGCTGGTGGATGGAACCTACGCCAATGCGTAATCACATTCTTTATCGTATGCCAAAATTTCTTGAACACACTCCGCCGAATATTGCGTTTTTTTTAGGATTATTACTTGGTGTGGCTGTTGCCAGCACAGTTACCGGGCCTGTAACTGTTTCACCGGTTACAAACGATGATCATATTCGCGGAGAAAAAAATGCTCCTGTAACCTTAGTTGAATATTCAGATTATCAGTGTCCGTTTTGTCAGAGCTTTCATGAGACAGCAAAACAATTAGTTGAAACATTTCCAGGGAAGTTTCGATGGGTATTTCGGCATTTTCCTTTGACATCTATCCATCCAGAAGCGCGGTCTGCGGCTATTGCCGCTGAATGCGTGGCAAAGATTGGAGGGAATGACGCGTTTTGGAAATTTAGCGACGCACTTTTTGTTGATCAATCGCAATTAGGCGGTGATTTTTACGCAGATCTTGCTCAAAAGCAGGGGATCAGCGCATCGAAATTTAAAAAATGCACAGATGACAAGGAAACAGAAGACATTGTTGATAATGATTATCAAAAAGGAATTTCAGATAATGTTCAGGGTACGCCAGGAAATTTTTTAATCGCTCCTGATGGCACTGTTTCTGATATTCCAGGAGCACAGCCATTTGAAGTGGTCAAGCCCATTATTGAACAATTGTTAGGGATACAATAAATTTTAATGCGTCTAAAACCTCCACCCAAACTCCTCCTTGGTAAGGAGGATGGGAGCGACGTCTCCCTCTCCTTGCAAAGGAGAGGGTAGGGTGAGGTAAACAATCGTCTCCCTCTCCTTGCAAAGGAGAGGGTAGGGTGAGGTAAATCGAAATTTTTATGAAACGTTTTGTTATTATCATCGTGTTGATTGCAGTTGGCGTTGGTTTGTATGTTTATTTTGAACGGAAACCAAGCGTGCAATACGAAAAGCCCAATGTCCCACGACCTGTTGGAGCGAATCCGACTGCCTCGATTGTGGTAAAAGAATTCTCTGATTTTCAGTGCCCGGCATGCGGAGCGGCGCATCCGATGGTGAAAAATATCCTTTCCGAGTTTAAAAATAATATACGGTTTGAATTGTATCACTTCCCGTTGATTTCAATTCATCCGTATGCGTTTGGCGCGGCATTAGCCGCAGAATGCGCGAATGATCAAGGAAAGTTTTGGGAAATGGGTGATACTCTTTTTGACAATCAGCAAAATTTATTACCAAGCGACTTAACATTATACGCTGGTCAGATTGGGCTTGATCAGGTGAACTTTGATGCGTGTTTGGATTCCCGCGCTCATCGCGATCGGGTGAATGATGATATTAATCAAGGCAATGCGTTTGGAGTGAATTCAACGCCGACATTTTTTTTGGATGGGCAAAAGATTGATGATTGGTCTGCGTTGCCGGGGTTGATTCAAATGGAAGTCAATCGCAAAAAAGCAGGAGCTGAGCAGAAGAAGTAATACAAACAATTAAAAAACTCCTCGTAAAGAGGTGTTTTTTTGTATTGTGTAGGTAAGAGTAAAATAATCGGGCTCGACGGGATTCGAACCCGCGATCTCCTCCGTGACAGGGAGGCATGTTAGGCCAGCTACACCACGAGCCCGATTATTTTATTCTTTATTATTAAGTTATATAGTAGTTGTATTTTTAAGATTATACCAATAGCAAGAGGATTCCCACCCTATACAGGGTGGTCACCCCGAATGGGGTGAGAACCCGCGATCTCCTCCGTGACAGGGAGGCATGCGAAGCCCTGCACTCAACGTAGTGCGGGGTTAGGCCAGCTACACACGAGCCCGTTGTGGAATAAAATCTTCAGCATCTCTCTCATCAAAATACAGGAGAAATATTATCACAGGAATACCGCATTGGCAAGGTGGTATAGCGTTGTGATATACTATATAAAATTTGTTTTTATCTGATATTATCTATGGAAGATCAATCTTTACAGCCATCAATCCAATCAGGGCTTGATGAATTTATTCAAAAAATTACAGAGGACACAGGGTTGTCTCAACTTGCCGAAGAAGAAAAAGCTCCGTTGATCGCGAATCTGGAACTTGAAGTCCAGCGTCGGTTGGGGTTGGTTGCGCTTTCATATCTTTCAGAAGAAGACGCGCGCGAGTTTGTAAAGATGACGACATCAGATACGCAACCATCGGCTCAAGATGTTGCGACATTTTTACATAATCATATTTTGGATTTTGAAAAAATTATGTCTGATACGCTTGCCAGTTTGTATCGCGAATTCATGGCAGGTGTTTCTGTTTAAACGATATGGATGAACATGATGTTATAGGCGCTGCCGCATCTGCGGCGGCAGATGCCCGAGCAGAAGACGCGTATAAGCAAGAATTGGCAGTTCAAACAGCGCAAGAGCAGAATGTAGTGGCGGTGGGTGATCATGCTGTTCTTTCGGTTGCTGATACTGCGGAAGCGAGTGTATCATCTTCACGAGAACAAGAACTTAATCAGCGCGAGTTGCTCAATGGCGCAAAGATGGATCAGATTAAGACATCTGATATTTTTGATGAGCAAAGAAAACAACTGCTTGAACATGCCGGCAGGTATGCGCAAGGTCATGGGATGGAGCGGCTTACAAACAATACGGAGCTTCAAGCAACAATAGCAATGGTACTTGAGGCATCTATCAAATCAGGTAACCCACAGGCAATTCCGGACGCAGATATCGCAGGACTTGCGCAGGAGATTGGCATGAGAGTTGAGGATTTTAAATCCCAGCTTCAATCCATATCTCAAGAACTATTACACCAGGCGGAAAAGGTGGTTGTTGCCGAAGAAATACAAGCAAGAGGCCCGGTGTCTGATACTTTTTGGGGCAAGGTTGGCGATATTTCAAAAAAAGTACTAAAAGGTATTGGCATAACCGGCGCATATAGCGCAGGGACCATAACAGCATCTCTTGCGATTACAAAAGGCGTTGCGCTTGTTGGGCTTGGCGCATTGGGCGCATTGCCGGCAAGTATGATAGTAGGCGGTGGTTTTTTGGCATTGCGCATCATGAAATCCAGAAAAAAATCGCAAGAGGCGCAAGCGAAAGTCGAGCAGAAACACAAGGAATTAACCGCGGCGTTTCAATCAACGCCAGATGTCATGCGACAGTTGAATTCATTGATTGTTTCAAAAAATCAAGAACAGATAGATCAGGCGCTTGAGGAGATTATTGAAACAGAGATCCATGTCGGTACGCGAAATGATCCGCATGATCCGCGCGCCGCATCAGCGAGTGAGATTGATGAGCGTAGAAAAGAACTCTATCAAAAAAAGAAAGAAACACTGCATAATAAAATCGTAACATATCTGGAAGAGGGACAGGGAATGGAGTCAAAAAAAGCTGAGATTATTGCTCATAACGCCCTGGGATTGCAAATACTTGATTCGCGGTCTCGGGAAATTGAAAAAGAGCTTGATCCTCTTTGGGCGCGTATTGGGAAAAAATTGGAACAGGTAGCTGATTTTGATGTTAAAAATAAATCTGATAAGCATTTGATGCGCATGGGGCTTGCGCGCGTCGGTATTGGTATTGGGGTAACGTTATTCGGAGATCGCGATCTTGGAAGCCGGTTGGTTGGAGCCGCGTTTGCCGGGCTTGGTGGCCGTTCTCTTGGAGAATTCGCGTTTCGCGTCGCGCAGAGGAAAATGGCACGACCTGAACTAACAGCGCAACGGTTTGATGAGGTGATGACCAGCGACGCAACGCCCGAACAAAAGCAACAAATATATCTTGAAGCGCGTGCATTATTTGCAGATGCGCGAAAGCGGGAGGCGCTTGAAAAATCAGACCCCACGCGATATGCGGAATTAAAAATACGCGTTGAAAAAGAAACCATTCGCCAGTTTCAGGCAATGCTTTCCGCAGTGCAAGAGAAGAATGATTCTTTGGGGAGGCATGTTGAAAGCGGTGTGCAGATTGCGGCAGTAAGAAATAAGATTGAAGAAATCACGTCAGGTACGCGCGCGGCAAAACATGCTGAACAAAAGCGCGCGACCAAAGAGCAGGCGACACGCGTTGCGACGCAACTTGCTATCGGTGCCGCAGTGAGCGCGGCGACATGGTATCTTACTCCTGCTATCCGTCAATTTGCGCGTGAAAAAATTACTGACGCGGCGCGGTTTATTGTCGAGCACAGCGGTTCAGCGCACGCGGCAGGAGGCGCGGCCATTGCAGTGCCGTCTATTGAAGGAGGTAAAAATATTCATCCTCAAACCCCTCCTGCGACTTTGAGAGAAGGGCCTGTATCTGATAAACCGATTACTAATAGTCAACTTGACCATGTTCATGAAACAACTCGATTTGATCAAGCAGTGCAAGATGATGATGTTGGGGTGGGTGAAGTTCCGGTGGATGAATCTCCTGCGGTTATACCCTTGAAAGTAGTGGCGACTGAAAGCACAGATGTTCATTCAGAGCCGAATGTAACCACAACATGGGCAGGCATCAAACAGGAATATGAAGAAGGAGAGAGTACTGCTCAATTGCCATCAACCGCATCTCCTGAACAAACATCAGATTTGAAACCAGATTTTGGCGCGCCTCCAGCAGTAACAGAGACGCAGGGTGGAACAAATGGCGATCATCCAGCTACTCCAACGCAACAGGATGTTGAGCAACCTTCACCATTATCTAAAGTACCTGCAAATATAGAATATAATGGTGCAACCGGAACATACGATTCTGCGCACGGGTATTATACCGTCGAAGATAAGTTGGTTGCTCTTTCAGGTACTGGCGAGCAGCGGGAACTTGAAAAATTGGGGGGCCGGTTGGGCTGGTTTAAGTCAGACGGGGCAACAGGAAGTCACAAAATAGCAAAAGATGGATACACAGCATTTTTAGCGTATGACGGAGAGAACAAGTTATACATATTAGTTGGAGAACAAATAAAAGGAGATGTGTGGACGCAACATGCTGTGCAGTTCAAAGATGGCGCAGTGCTTATAGACGGCAACACAACAACACCTGCCGTGATTGAGATGCCGATAGAACCAACAACGCTCTCATCCTCGGTAGCACCTGAATTACCATCTCACACTCCTTCCGAAGTTATAAGTGTATTGAATGATATTGATAAAAATAATTATTGGAGCGTTGATGTTGAGAAAGTCATTGCGGAATTTAATCTTGAGGAGGCATTAAAGCAACAAGTTGAGCGAGAAGTGAAATTTGAACGGGCGTATATTGATAATCTTATTTCTGAAATGGCGCGGTATAAAAAAGAATACGGGAAGCGTCAGAACTGGTCAGCGTTTGAACAAGAGGTTGTTTCCAATAAAAAATATATTGAACATGCTCAATCGCGGTTGAGCGATTTAATTGATCACGCAGTTGCAGGAGAGGCGGATAAAATTACCCCAGGAGGGTTTGCGAGAATTACCGGGAACCCAGAAAAAGTGGGGCAGGATACTGCACGCATGACGCTGGAGGCATTAGCAAAGCAAGTAAAACTTACTACACGACAAGAGAGCATGACAGATGCATTTGCAGACCTTGATACGAATGAAGCATCAGCATCATCAGCCCCTCCATCTTTAGGCGGTTCCGCACCTCCAGAAGAGCCCGAGCTGTCTGATCTGCCAAGTAATCCTGATTCAATAGAAGGGCAGGGGAAGATAGAACGTATTACTTTTCATGAAGGACATGTTCAGTTTACGCAAGGGAGAAATGAAGGAGAATTGAGTGTGAGTGTTGAAATAAAGCTTGTAGGGTTTCGGCCGCCTGATTATTATGGGAAAGATATCAACGGAATTGATCTGTCTAAAATAACTGAACTTCAGCATACTCTTCGGGTGATGAAATCGTACACAGAAGGGTATCGCCAGTATAGTGCCCAACATGGCGGCGTTGTTGATGATGCGCACAAACAAGCATTTATTGATGCCCTGACATTCAACGCGAGATCATATAACAAAGATGGAAAAACAATTATCAATATAGATAAATTTCTTTCAGAAATGGAAGTGCCAATTAAGCCATCTGCAGCCACATCACCTCCTGTGGAAATAGGGTCGCCTCCTGTTGACACAGAAACAAGCGACACCGGAACAGAAGATTTTGTTCCTGAAATAAAGCTTACCCAGCAAGAGAGCCAGAAACTTAGTAGTTTTATGAATGGATTAGATGAGAGGATTAGTAAGTTGGTGAATAATAAAGAGTTTATGGGCAGTGCGATGGCCAAAGAGCTTGATGTTATTGTTGAAAAAAAATGGTTGCCACTTGTGAAGAATGGGAATGATTATATTTTTTCAACCAAAAACGGCGCGCAATACCAAGTTGTTGAATCCCCATGGTATCATGATCAGTATCCTCAAGGGAAGAAACCCGAGACAAACGATCTTATCTTTATGAAAAAAGGAGCAGAGGATACTGAGTTTTTTTCCGTGCCATATAATAAAATTGTTCAAGAAATGCAAAATGCTCAAGCGGAAAGAGAGCCACTTAGTGGCCGTGTTGAAAAACTTATTGTAGAGATGGCACGGCAAGCGCATCAAAATTTCGTTGAGCAGGAACAAACAGCACCAACATTGCAAAAATTTGATTTGCCAAAAGATAAACCGATCGGATTTTTATCAATCATTCCCAGTGAGAGTGAACTCAAAAGCGATCTGATAACGAGCGGTGTCGTAGAGCAGTCCAAACACATGCCGTTGCTGTTGAAACAGCGCGGATATGACATCAAAATACCTCAAGGGCAGGAGAATGGATTGATTGATTCAGGCGCCAATGCTGTTGCAACCATCAGCAATAGTGTTGAAGCATTACACGCCACAGGAACCCGTGATTTTTATCTTGATCTTGTTGGGCATGGCGATAAGACCGGTATCTATTTTGGCGCAAGTGATTCTGCACCGCATGTTGATACGGAAAATTTATTGCGATTAGTGCAGCAGTATCCTGATTCGCGGTTTTATATTTCAACTGTGGCATGTGATGGTGGCGGTATTCGCGAGCAGTTGATGCCACTATTGAATACTCCTGATGTCCACGATCGCATTGATGTATTTTTGCAAGCAAAGCCGTCTGAGATAAATCAAGAAGGAAGAATACAGGATGGTACCGCAACTCCTGAACCGTACTCAAGTTACTACAATATGCTGTTGATGAAGCATTTAAACGAAAAACTTCCTGATGGCGGGTATAGAACATTTGGCGATGCGGTGTATCAAACCGATAAGGAGGTGCAAAAATATATCAGTGTGAATCCGGAGTCAATTGTGGACGGTACGTTAATGAAGGGAATTACCCAGCCGTTGCGATCAAAATAATAAAAGGTATGATATACTATAACAAACTATGTCTCAAGAATTTGACATATTAGAGCAGTATGTTTCCCAAATTCTTAAAGAAGCGGATTTGGGAGAGGTAGATGTGGCGTTTGAAATTGCCTACCGCCAGCGGTTGATGATTGTGATTGCCAATCGCATGGGTCAGGAGGCAATCGGCATGGTGCCTGATGATCGGTCGCAAGAGTTTCAAGTGCTGATGCAGAGCCAGCCAAAGCCGCAGGAGATTTTTGCGTTTTTTAATGATGTTGTGCCGGATTTCCAGCAGAAGATATCCGGAATGTTGGAAGAAATTAAACGCGACTTTCTTCAAAAAGCGTATCAGCTCAAACAACTCAAAGCCCATGCAGGGTAATAATATTTTCATATACCTCACCCCTGCCCTCTCCTTGGTAAGGAGAGGGGGTATCCCTCCTCTCGGAGGAGGGTCGCTTCGCCATCCGCCCACCGGTGGAGGCGGATGACGGGGTGGTGCTCCCTCCTTGCACAAGCGAGGAGAGTTATCTGATTTTTCGTTATGACAGATCCATTGCGCGATAAACGACAACCACGCGATACTGAACATCAATCTATTCCTGATCACGAGGATGCTCATGATTATTTAGACACTATTGCATGGGTGAGTTCTCTTATGGAGCAGGAAGGACAAACCGCGGATAACGGTTCTTTTATATTTGATCCAAACGGAGCAGAGTATACGCGGTATTGCAAAAATATTACAGAAGCAGTGAAGCAGTCGCAGTCGCAAGAAGATATTTTTGAAGCGATTGAAAGCGTGGGAGGAATGCTCATTCAAAGAGATGGAGTATATAGAACACTTACTGCACTTGTTGAGCAGTGGAACGCGGTACTCCATCAGATTCGAGATGAGCGGAACGATGAAACAAAATGGCAGGCATTACATACTAAAAAGGGGGATATCAGACAAAAAGAATTACATCGTTTTATGCGCGAAAGCGGTATTTCAGAAGCATTTGACATTGCTGGAAAGTTACGGCAGTATCTTGCAGAAAGTTTGCACAATGACGAAATCCCTGAAGATAGTAGTGTGCCAGAAGCATCGGATGAAGGTAAAGAAATAACCCCACCCATTCCGCCGAGCGTAGAAGAAATAGGAAAACAACTCCCCCCGCAACCTTTGATCTGGGAACAACGCCTTGCGCGAGCCAAGTCAATGGCAGAGATTATTGCGGCGCTTGATGTATTTGAAGGAGTTGTGAAGGTTTCATCACGAGATGGCGACATTGAATACACGCGAGAAGATTTTGTAAAAATCATGACAGAAGTGATTTGGGGCGGTCGTGGTTATTTGGAGGAATTGCCGCTATCAATTCGCACTGTTGTTGAAAACAAGATGAATGAGTTGCATAGTATTACATTTAATTTTTCTGACCGGAGATACAATCTCGCAGAAGATTTTGATAGAGAATTAAAAAAAGTACAAACCTCTCAACAGTTATGGGTAACATTGATAGGATTTGGCGGGATTGCCACGTATGTGGCATCTGATGACAAAAATAATCGCAAGTTACGGGTGAACCCAATGTCTGTGAATGAACTGCGATATCTTTGGGATGAGATGGAACAACACCCTGAACAGATCAATACATTACTTGAGCAAGTGCCAGCACATGTTGGCGAATTTCGAAATGGCGGCTCTATTGATTTTAGGAAAATATTTAAAAATATTTTTGCGCAAGAACATCCTGATATACAGATACCGGATACAAAAAGAGAACTGTTCAAAGAGTATCGTCTCCCTCCTATTGATCCAGCGTATCATCAGGATTTTATTGATAGGGCGCGGCGGCTGATTGATCAGGAAAAGCCACCAACGCGTACTGATATCGTGAAATTCAAAGATGATATTATAGGGAAAGACAGGAATAATCTTTCTTCATATTTTGAAATATGGAAAAAGGAATTAGTTGAGTTAGAAGATATACTATCATTGGATGCTGAAAAAAAGCCAATTCCTAAAGATCAGAGGAATGTTGACCTGACCACATTACCAGAGGTTTATATCCTTACTGGACGTTATCGTCCAATTATTGAACGCATAAATAAAGAAAATGAGCCATCTGTTCGTTATACATTGCTTATGCAGTGGATTGATCATGCGTATGAGCGAGTGGGCAGGGCTTGTGAATTATTACAGGATTTGTCTATTCCTTCAGATGGCACACAATTTATTAATAAAAGCAAAGAGATACTGCGCGCCTATTTTCGTATTATGCGAGCGCTTGAAAAAGGGGTAGACATTTCGGGGATTGCACGGGCGGCAGAGATGGATGAGGTATATTCAACTCTTCCTAAAGAAGGATCTCCAGGAAACGTGGAAAATCCAAAAGGACAGCCCACGAGTTTAACACAAGAACCTCCTGTTGAAGATCAATCTGGCGATACAGACACAACAGAATCTGTGCCGACTACATCATCAACTCCAACTGAAACGCCGACAACAGAATCGGATGAAAGTGGCGAGATAGATGGGCAGGATCAAGAAGTATTGGCTCAAGGATTTTGGGACAGGCAGGCAAAAGAAAAAAGGGAAACCATTAAAAATAAAATGCGCGATCAATTACAGAGAGTAATTGACGCAGGTGGCACTGAATTTCATCTCACATTGGGCAGAGAAAGGCAAACATTGACAGATCGGGATCAAGAGCGGTTTGCCGCGCATCGCATGATTGCGCAAGAGCTTGGTTTTCAGTTAAGCGCGTTTCACATAGATTCCACTAATCGCAGGGTAGCAGTTGCGTTTTTAGAACCGCTTGTTTTGGGTGTTGCAGAAGAGCCAGAACAGACACCATCGCAAGAGACGCAACCACAAGAATCTCAACCTCCAGAACAAGAACCAGAAGTACTTGAACCGATTGAAGAGGAAGAACGCGAATTAACAGAAGAAGAGCGCTACTGGCGCGATCAGCAATCATCGGCACAAAATTTTTTCAACAGTATCCGCAATGAACGACGGAGAGAGGAGGCCCGCGCAGGTATGATTGCGCAAATTCAAGGCGCAATTAGACAAAATCGAAGCCATTTTCAATTAGCGTGGCGTTTTCAACGTCAGACATTTAACCGGCAAGATCAAGATAGATTTTCCGCGTTTCGGGTAATTGCGCATGGATTGGGCTATCGGCTTGGTGATTTTGAATTTACAACCGGTAGCAATAATAGACGTTTTGTTCGCGCTCGGCTTGATTTACTTTCTGCCGTTGTTGTGGCACCGCAAGAACAGCAACCCACTACTCCAGAACAACCGCAACCAAATCAACCAGATAAACAACCAAAGGAAACACCAGAACAAAAAAAAGCAAGGGAAGAAAAAGAAAAGATTGAAAAAGCAATGAAGGATAAAATTGATAAGATCAATGTGAGCGCGGATGAAGTGCAAGAAGGCAGAAGAAAGGCGCTTGCATTGGGCATTGATAATCCGGAAATCATTAAAATGCTTGATCACAAAGAGGTTCAGCAGAACTACGCGCAATTGATTCAAGAAGTGTCAGATGTGGTATTGGCAAAAGAAACATGGTTTGGAAGCTTGCAAAACACCGGCCCTCAAGCAGGTCATGAGGCAGGGGAGCGGCATTTAGGAACGCGGGAACAGGAAGTGATTCAAAAAATGATTGAACAACTTGGCCCGAATGCGCAAAACATTCCGCAAGAAGCGCGGCTGACAGAAGATTTTTGCCATGATTTGTTTTATTCTGCAAAACGGCAGGTTTTAGAAAATGCCATGCTGGGCAAAAAATTAGGACAGCCATATCAGGATGCGCAAACAGGTAAAGGATATGCCGAAGCGTCAACGCGCAGGGAGCGTTCTCGGTCAAAAGTTGGCGGTATACTTGGTAGAGCCGTGGGCTGGTGGGGGTTAAGCGCGCTTGCGTTATCATGGAATCCTGTTCTTGCTGTCGGCGTTCTTACTGGCGCGCGAGTCATTGATGGTTTGTATCATCATAACAAACAGCGCAGAAACGTGAATAAGTGGAAAGAAGAAAATTACGACGCCGCGCGCGGGCAACTGTTGCACTCGTTTTCATTTTCTATTGCCAATTATGTTGAAAACACAAACCGCAATCGTATCAGAGCAGAGCAGGGGATTCAAGACCCGTTAGGAGTTGATGAATATTATAATCGGTTTTTAGGCGCGCTGACTGCTGAAAATAACGCATTAGAAGAGGCGCAACGATTATCTGCAGAAGATATTCAATCCCGCGCCATGCGATTTGCATTGTATTATTCAATGGATGATGAGGCAAAAACACGGTATCAAGAGGCAATGGATCAGCGCAGTCAGGGCGCGCAACATGGGTATCATGAATTTTTTGGCACAGTTGCGGATGGCATGCGCACTACTCGGCCGCTTGGATTTACAAAGCAAGATCGCAACCGCGGAATTTTATGGCATAACACTTCGCCACGTGATAAAGCGTTTGCAGGCGCTACAGCATTAGGCGTTGGGTTGGGATTATCGTTTTTGCGCACTTTTGGGGTAGCGGGGGCGGCGGCAGTAGGCGCGTACAGCGGATGGAAAATGGGAGGAGCATTAGCTGATTCAGGTGGTATTGGTCGGCCATGGGGCGGGCCTCATGGCAGGTGGGGGTTTGCATTGCGCACAGGCAGGAATGCGCCAGAGACAGGTGTTGAGCAATCGCTCAAAGCGCTTGAATCGGGTAAGTTGGGGGAATACGAAAAGACATTGCAAAAAATAGAGAACGAATTAACCATTTCCGACGTTGCGAATATTGATGCCCAATTGCAGCCAATGCTGAAAGTACTTGCAGAAACCCAGCCATATATTGAAAATTTAAAAAATCATCATGAATTTAGCCATCAATATGAACGGTTTAAAAAAATGTATACTAAAGTAATGCATTTAAAACTTTTGGTAGAATGGGAGCGACCATTGTGGAGCACGAATGCCCAACCTCCGCGCGTGAGGCCGGATGGATTGAGAACAGGTGAAAAAAGCATTCCTCAAAAATTTGAAACTATTCAACAGACAGGCGGATCACTTCACGCTGAATATACCGAGTTTCGGCAAGCAGAACGGACGCGAAGCGGAATGTATGATGCTCAAGGTAATAATGTGTTAGATATTAGAAATAGAAATCGTAGGTTAGTGTATAAAGTTGGCGGAGCGATTATAGGAGCGTTTTTGTTGGGTGAGGTTGCTCATTTGCGCGAAGTCGCGCATGCGGCAGATGGTGGTGGAGCCACGCCTCATGGCCCTGTTCCTTTGCCTGATGCAGGGCATCTTCCAATGAGCGCTGTGGTTGGCAGGGGGGAGGGTGTTGAGCATGTGTTACATCGTCAACTCGGGCAAAACCATGATGCGTTTTCATATTTTTCACAGCGTTATGGAACAGGAGATCGTGGCAATCTGGCGCATTTGATTGCGCGCGATTATGGGTATGTTGATAATGCAGGTCATGAGGTGCGTGTACTGGATACCGGCGTTGCCGGAGCTGGCGAGAATCCTGCGTATTGGTTGCATAAAACACCGCAAGGAACATGGGCGGTTGGTGAATATACATATGACCCAACGCGTGGCGCGTATGCTCCGTTTGAAACCCATACTGCAGGCGCTGTGTTTGAGCGTCCGTCTGATATTTCCCATGAATATGATTTTTCGAAATCGCATGACGCAACACCTTCCCCAACCCTTCCTCAAGGAAGGGGGGCGACGATCCCCCCTCTTGAGAGGAGGACAGAGGGTGTGTCGTCGTCGTTACCCTCCCCTTTAAAAGGAGAGGGGAGGGTGAGGTTTGAACCGCTTGCGGTCCCTTCTCCGCAAGGCATGATTGTTGATGGCCATACCCATGAATTGCAATTACCCAACACCGACGCGCATGTCCTCCTTCTTGAGGTCAGAGAGGGTGAAGGGGAGTTATCGTCCACCTCTCCTTTCCAAGGAGAGGGCGGGGTGAGGTCTGAAGCATTAGAAGCCCTGCGCGAAAGCATTGGCGCAACTGGCGATATCCCAGGTCCGGTATCAGGAAGTATCGGCGCAGAAGAAGCAAATATTTTAACTTCATTCCATGCAATTCATCAAGATGCTGATGTTGGAACTATTTCAAAAACACTTGAGCATCTTTCTAAAGATGAAGGCGGACCATGGAACCATATTACAATGCATGATCATCACGCATGGGTGCGACCTGTTACTGATCCGCACGACATCGCCCGTTTTTCACATGGTGAATTGTCGTCTCCCTCCCCTTTACAAGGGGAGGGTGGGGTGGGGTCTCAACCACCAGAGATTATTGCCGTCAAATTTGGCGCAAGCAACCCGCAAACACCTGATGTAGTATTAGAGCAACTCCCCAAGGGCAATGAAAAAATTATTTCAATCCGTCACGTTCTGCCCAACGGCGCGCGTGGTCACGAACTGCACGATTATACCGAATGGCTCAAAGATCATCCTATCAAAGGAACTGATAAAGACATCGGCACTGTTGATGTCATCCCAAATGCGCATCACGAAACCAGCAGTGCCATTGCTGGTGTTGTAGAGACGGGGCGTCGCCCCGTCTCCGATGATGACGGTAAAGCCATTGCAGAACTTTTCACCTACGATGCTAAAAAAATTATTACCCCGGAGTGGCTTGATTCTGCTCATACTATTATTCATGATGATGCCTCATTTCAAGAGGTTGTTGGAGCGGTGAAACAGTCCGAGTTGGTTGAGTATATGAATACGTCAATCGATTCAGTTGATGCGTTGGGAAAATATAAAGGTAACGCGCAAAGTTTAATAAATAATTTACTGTCTGATGACACGAAATTGCGGAAAAATGCGGCAATCGGGGTGAGAAATATTTTAGGGCTTTCTGCCCAAGATATGCTTAATAAGAATATATTAAATCAGCAGTCATGGCATAGCTGGCGCGTTCTTGCCGGTATAGTGGAGCATCTGGATCCAAAAAGCAAATTAGTGTTCGATACTGTTGAACAAGAACTTGCAAAACATCTTTCCAAAGCCGCGTAACATGATGATATTGTAGAGACGCTCCGGTGGAGCGTCTTTTGTGTAATGCTTGCGACTATTGTCATAGGGAGTATTTGTGTAGTATAGTAAAAGATGTATGGAAACAGTAACAATAAAATTACCTCCTAAATCTGCTCGGCGATTGCAGGGGTTAGCTTTATCATATGGTCTTTCTTTGCATGATTTTAGTGTGCGCGTGTTAGAAGGGATCGCTTCAGAATTTCCTAAAGATGCTTTTGCCAATTACGATCAACCACAGGCGTTAAAGTCATCGTTTAAGCGAGGTATACAAGATTGGCACAATGGTAAAGTATCTTCGAGGTTATGAAAGTTCTGTATGCCGATGAATTTCGTAAGAGATTTCATAAACTTCCTGCGCATATTCAGGGATTGTACCACAAACAAGAAGATATTTTTTGTGCCGATTGGCGTGATTCGCGGTTGCATGTTAAAAAATTAGTAGATTAGCACATGGCCTTTTCTTTTCGTATTACTCGAGAGTATCGAGTAATTTTTGTTTTTATAGAGAGTGGCGTTGCATTGTTTGTCACTATTGGTCATCGCAAAGATGTTTATAGGAAATAAGGAGAGACATTTTAGAATTTTTCTCTCCTTGCCAAGGAGAGGGTAGGGGGATGTTTTTCGTAAATAAAAAAATCGGATTGGTGGTCTCAATACAGCGTTGTGTATGATTCCATTCCAATCCGATGTGTAGCATACACCCAGGTCTCTACTGGGTGATGAAGTCGAATTCGAGGTTGGCTTCGTGTTCGTGATCGTCCGCGGCGGAAGGCGTCGTCGCCTCCGCCGGCTTGTCCGGTGCCATCGCCGCCTTGAGGGCGTTTTCGATGGCGGTCAGCTCGCCGATTCGCGCGTCGCGGTAGTGATCGTCGGATCCCCTTACGTCTACCTTGACGTGGGGGACGAATCCGATCAGTTCGCTCGTGAGCGCGAGGGTTTGCTTGAGCACTACCGCGAGCTCGGCGCCCTTCGCGTATGGCGCGAGAGCGTCGCCGACGAACTCACGAACCTCCTTGGCACTGGTCATGAGACCATCTGTCTGTAGCTTTGTAACTGCTTCGAAGATGGCCTTCGTGACCGCGGCGTCGGCGTCGGCTTTCGTGTAATAGCCGACGCACTTCGCCGTGATCGCATCGTTGATCGTGGCCTTGAGCCCGTATTTCAGGGCTTTCAAGTCTGTCTCGACGACGCCGAGGCTGGTGCCCTGTTCCGTCAGGGTCGTTTCGTTCTTTCCGACGCGTCCGGCAAGCGCGTCGACGTCGGTTTTCAACCCGACGATTTTTGTGTTTACGTTGCGCTCCACGTCGCCGATGAGTTTCGATGGGTCGCGGAGTGCGTATGCCGTGGCATACGCGCGCAACTCGCGGAGACGAGCGTTTTTCCCGAGTCCCCCCGTGATCACACGGGCGGCTTCGGCCTGTGCGGCTTCGGGTGTATAGCCATCCCGCACAAACGCTCGTTCTGCGAGCCACAACGCCATTTGTCGCGCTGTAACGTCGTGCCCTGAACTTGGCGTCTTCGGCGCCGGTTTTCCCTCGACGGCGGTGAGCCGCGTATCGAGGTTGTTCAGAGCGCCACCTTGCTTTGCGAGCTCTTGTTTCAACACCACCGTGCGCGACCGTGCCTCCGGGTCCACTTGACCATAGGAGGCACTCACGATTCCAAACACGAAGAGCGGAACGAAAATTCGTTTCATTCGTCGAACTCCTTAAGAGAGTGCGTGGGGTTGTATTTCTCCTCCCCCACGCCATTGCCTTGGTTGTTAGCGTCCTTTGATCCCCGACACGTCGGGGATCGTTACCTTATCCCAGTCGTCGGCCAGCGGTGTCGTCCCACCGCCGCCAGTCGTGGCGGGTGGGGTGGGCGCCGGAGCGGCGTTGACGGTAACGTTGACGTCAATAGCGGGTGAGGTGGACTCTTTGTCTTTTGCGACGACCTGGAACGTATCATCCCCGAGGCTGATGCCATCGGAGGTGTACGTCAGAGTCTTCGATTCCTGGTCGACTGTGACCTTCCCGATTTTGGGACTGGTCACAACCTCGACGTCATGCTTCTTGTCGTCAGGGTCGGTGACATCGTAGGACACCGTCGCGACCTTCCCGATCTCGACCGTCGTCGCTGTCGGCGTAACCGACAGTGTCGGCGGCTGGTTGTTGGGTTTCCCCGCACAGCCGTCGAACGCCGTCGTGAAGAGCCAGATGGCGCCGACGATGATCCCGCCGACGACGAGACCAGTGACACCGCAGTACCAGGCCGTATGTTGTTTGATTTCGTAGATCCTTGCTGTTACGTTATGATCTGCGTTGGAGTCGTTGATGAGATTGGCCGTGAGGCCGATCATGCCAAGAAAGTTTGTCATCCGCGCACGCATCCAAGCCAAGGCATCGTTCGCGGTCCTGAGCTCGCTTTTCGCCGACAACACGTCGGCCTGAGCGTCGGTGAGCTTCTCGTACGTTTGCTCGAACGTCTCCTGGAGCTCGCCATTCGCTTTCGCGACTTCGGCGAGCTTGTTCACGATCAGATCGTGCCCGAGGCGGGATTCATCCCGCTGGGCAACCGCCACGTCGCGCTCGCCGGCGATCTGCCGTGCCGTCCCCTGGACAGCACGTAGCTCGCTCGTCCTTGTGGCGAGCTCGTCTTGCGTCTCGGCAAGAAGCTCTTCTTCGGCCGTCGGTTGCTTGGCAACCTCCGCCTCGAGAAATTTCTGGATCGCTGCGCGGTCGCCTTCGGCCATGATCCCATTCTCGCAGTACAACTCATACGGACCCGTTTGGTCAAGGTCCGTGATTTCGACGAGCAACGCTTCCGCAGTTCCGTTTCCTTTGTCTTTCCTCTCGTCACCGGTCTTGATGAGGTAGAGTTGAAAACTCAGTTTTTGACGCATTTTGAAGCTCCTTACGAGAGCGCATCACTTGCGTGATGCGTTGTGAAGTGTAGTTGAGGTAGGGGACAACGTAACCTCAACTCGTTGTCGATGAACGACGCATTAAGCGCAGGCAACATACCCACGCTCACGAAAGTCCCACTTTTTATCTGACAAATGCGACGCAAATATACAAATTCATGCAAATGATACGAATATCGGTTGTGTATTATCAGATATGAAGTGAGCCCCAGTCACGAGGACTGGGCAAGTCAATTAGTGGTAACACCTTCCGTCACCCTGCGGGTGCCACCTTCCTCAAGGAAGGAGGCGCGTCGTTCCCCTCTTAAGGGGGGATTCGTTTCCCTCTCCTTTATAAGGAGAGGGTTAGGGTGAGGTCGCCCACCAATTGAATGAAAATAAGTACAAGTCACGCAACTCACAATCGCTTAATATCTTGGATGTATCAGTTTTTTCGTGATTTGTACTATTCTTACATGTATTAAGAGCTCATCAGAGCGCGCGATGTACGACACAAGGCCTTACACCGCACGTTTGATCAACTCTCAACTTCAGTTTTCAGAAAACATGCCATAGTACCATATCTTGTAATTATTGTCAACAACCAGAGATTAGCTAAAATAAGCCCTATTTTTGATAATACGTTATTGTCTAAAATTTCAATTCTATGCTATAATACAGGTAAATATCCTTCCTCTAAAAGGAGGGGATAGGGGTGGTTTAGAATACATTTTATGTACAATTGGTCTACAGATACAACAGCGCTGAAAAAAGGTAAAAAACAGTATGCTAAATGGCGACTTGAACAGCTAATTAATTTTGGCATTGGCAAAGAAAAGCTCTCTATGCAAGAACTTCGCAAGTACTGGGATACACTGAACATTGATCCTCACCGGCGGGAGTTTCTTAACCTTTTTATCCATGACAAAGAAAATTCTTACCGCATCCCAAAGAAAAGTCATTAAAAAAATATCTCAAGCTAAAGATATAAATGACCAGTTTGTTTTAACCGGCGGTACCGCTTTGGCAGGGTTTTATTTGCATCATCGGTTTTCCGAAGATCTTGATTTGTTCTCACAAGAAGAAGTTGACCCTGAGATGATCCATGTTTTTTTGACATCTTTACGAAAAGAACTTGCAATCACTGACATTGATTTTCAGCATACCTTTAACCGTCATATCTATTTTTTGACGCTTAAAAACAGTGAAATACTCAAAATGGAATTCACCTATTTCCCGTTTTCTCCGATTGAAAATCCTCTCCAGCAGGAGGGGATACGGGTTGAGAGTATTATAGATTTAGCGGTGAATAAACTTTTTACCATATACCAGCGCTTAACGGCCAGGGATTTTATTGATCTTTTTTTTATTTTGCAGACGTATCCATTTTCACTTTCAGATATTACGAAGAAAGCAAAGATAAAATTCGACTGGCATATTGACCCGCTTCAATTGGGGACACAGTTTATTCAGGCGCAAAAATTGAAAGATTATCCGCGCATGGTACAACCGTTTAATCATAATCATTGGAAGAAATTTTTTTTGAAAGAAGCAGAAAAATTAGAAAAGGATGTATTTGACTATGACCATTCATGATTTTATTAAAGAAAGAAAACATCTTATTTGGTGGGTAAAGGATTACGATAAACTAAAGGCAGAGTCCATTGTGGAGGCAACTCTGAATTATGGGGATTGGGATGACGTGCAGACATTAATTAAGATTTTAGGCATCAAAAAAGTTGCTAAAATTTTTCGTGAAAAATCCAAACCCTCAAAAATGGGTCGGCAAAATTATCGGGCGGAAGTAAAGCATTACTTTGCCTTGTATTTTAATAAATATGCATAAGGAAATACTCACAGACGAACAGGTAGCATTATTGCCGTTGTTAAAGTACATGAGGAAAGAATATGGGTTGGTTGGAGGTACTGCTATCGCTTTACACATTGGTCATAGAGAATCAATTGATTTTGATTTATTTTCAAACAAGGAGTTTAGGACATCCGCTCTTAAGAAAAAAATTGAACGAGTTGTAAAAATAAGCCACGTTATTGTTGATAAATCAGGAGAATTAACCTTTTTAGTGGGGGATGTAAAAGTTACGTTTTATCATTATCCATTTGATATAGCATACACGGAAGATTTTGAGGGTATAATCAAAATGCCAAATTTAGTCACGTTGGCCGCGATGAAAGCATACGCTTTAGGTCGGCGGGCAAAGTGGAAGGATTATGTTGATTTGCGTTTTATTATGAAAGGTTATCATTCGTTGCAGGAGATTGTACAACAAGCTGAATCCATATTTGGCACACAATTTAACAGTAAATTGTTTAGAATACAATTAGCGTATTTTGATGATGTCAAATATGATGAAAAGGTGGTTTTTATGCCCGGGGTTGAGGTGAGTGAGAAAAAGATAAAAAAAGAGTTAGTTGAGTTTAGTTTGGAATAACCTATTTTTTGCTCGATGGGCTTGACGGCAGGGTTGTTTTTTATTATACTTCGCCACGAATACATCACGAATCTTTACGAATAGCCCACAAACATGGGGATGGTATTATTCGATAAGCAGATTGTTTCATATTTTGGCCATTCGAGCGTGGTTGATCGCTCGTTAATCTCTTAACCAAGCCGACAAATGCCAAGAATCTTGTCGCGCGCGTGAAATCAGCTTTTGCTGGTTTTTCATTCGCACCAGCTGTCGCCTAAACAGTGACATGCCGTCAGCTTCGCGAGTCACCATAGCGAATCACTGGCGCCAACCATGGTGATTGGAAAGTGCTTGTCATCGTGGCGCTTTTGACCCCTTGATCGGTGATAGCGGAAATGTTTTTTTGAACATCTTTAACCATTTTCCGCAAAATTTTAAAGATGCTCTCTGATGGCACACCAAAAATGAAACACTGTTTAGACGCGGGTGAAATTCCCGCCATCTCCACGACACTCGCCATTTTCGATGGCTCGGTCGTGGCAAGCCAGAAGCATTTGATAGAGCGTTGAAGTTTGAATAATATATGCGAGTGTCGTGCCCTGTCCGAAGTGAGCATGAGCGAACGAAGTGACGGGGCCAAGACCGCGGCAAGCCACAAGTAGGTTATTATAGTGTGAGCACCTGAAGAAGGGAGAAGTGCCATGCCCAGGCCGAAGCGAAGCGGAGTGCCAGGTCCCCGTGCCAATAGATAGAATGCTATGTATTATGTGTATATTCTTCATAGCACAAAGGATAATGGTTTCTATATTGGGAGTTCATCAGATCTCAAAAATCGTGTCCATGTTCACAACCAAGGCATGGTTATATCAACGAAGGGGCGAAGACCATTGAAATTGGTATACTACGAAGTGTATATATTGAAAATTGATGCGGTTGTTCGGGAGCAATTTCTTAAAACTAGTAAAGGGAGACGGCAATTAAAACATCAATTACACCATTTTTTACGATCAATAGGGTGGGAGGATATTCCTACTTCAAATGATCAAGAATCGAGATGAGAATACGTCGAGTTAGTCATTATAAAAGACGCCAGATACAACAGCCATTATTTCGAGTGAATGATCGTATTCGCGTTCCAGAAGTACGGGTTGTTGATGAAGCGGGAAATAATCTTGGGGTTATGAAAACCCGAGATGCCTTGTCATTGGCAGAAGAGCGGGGATATGATTTGATAGAAGTATCGCCTGTTGCAGTGCCACCGGTATGCAAATTTGAGAATTGGGGCAGTTTTAACTATCAAGAGCAGAAAAAACGGCAAAAGCAAAAGGCAAAAGTAAAGGCAGTTGAAGTAAAGGGAGTGCGGCTTTCTGTGGGGATGAAAGAGCATGATTTAGAGGTTCGCAAGAAGCAGGCCTTGAAATTTTTTGAAAAAGGACATAAGGTGAAAGCTGAAATTGTGATGCGCGGTCGAGAGAAGGCGCATCGGGACCGAGCAGAGGAGGTGTTTCATATCTTTAGCGATATGCTTTCACAGGACGCAACTATTGATACGCCACTTCAATCACAAGGCCCGAAATTGTTTATGATTTTACAAGCAAAAAGTGACTAATGCGATACCAATACACGAATACACGCGAATGACGCGAATATTTGTGTCATTTGTGTATCGGTGTCGCATTTAATGCGTAGTATATGCCGAAAATGAAACTCAAAACACATAAAGCCGCTGTAAAGCGGGTGAAAGTTAAAAAGAGTGGCAAGATGGTTCACAGAACCGCAGGTCAGGACCATTTTAATTCACGAGAGACCGGTAAGGCAAGACGAAATAAACGCCGTGATGGACTTGTGAGCGATACGATAGCAGGTAATCTTAAAAAGTTATTGCCGTACAGTTAGTAATATAATGAGACATCAATACACGAATACACGCGAATGACGCGAAGATTTGTGTCATTCGTGTGACATTCGCGTATTGGTGTCGCCTTTAATGAGTATGCCAAGAGTTAAACGAGGAACAATGCACACAAAACGCCGCGCTGGCATTATGAAGCGCGCGAAAGGTTTTAGTTGGGGGAGAAAAAATAAGATAAAACTTGCGAAAACCGCAGTCATGAAAGCTGGTCAGCACGCATATAATGATCGCAGAAAGAAAAAGCGCACATTCCGTCGGCTGTGGCAAATCCGCCTGAACGCGGCACTGCGACCATTGGGGCTATCGTATTCAAAGTTTATCCACGCGCTGAAAATAAAGAATGTTGAATTGGATAGAAAGGTACTTTCCAATATTGCAAAAAATCATCCCGAAGTATTTACAAAGATTGTAAAGAGCATTGAGTAATTGATAAAAAACACCCCATTATGGGGTGTTTTTTTATTTCTACATTATTTTTTCCGCAACTCTCTTTTGACATCGCGTTCGATATCTTTTTTCTTTTTTTGTTCGCGTTTGTCGTATGTCTTTCTGCCTCTGCACAACCCAAGCTCCACTTTAATAAGCCCGCGCGTGGTGTAGACGCGCAAGGGGATCAGTGTGATTCCTTTTGCTTGAAGTTTTCCAATCAGCGATCGCAGTTCCTGTTTTGAAAGTAAAAGTTTTCTGCGGTGCGTTGGTGTGTAATCACGCTGAACCGATGCCGCTGGCTTATACGCGGAGATGTGGGCGTTTTTTAAAAATAATTCTCCTTTGCCGTCCAAGGAGCAATAGCTCCCTTTTAATTGGATTGACCCGCGCTTAACACTCCGCACTTCCGGCCCGGTGAGCACAATCCCTGCTTCAGATGTTTCCATAACTTCGTAATTCTGCAGAGCTTCTTTGTTTGTTGCAATAGTTGGCATATTGAGAATACCGCCACTTCTCCCCCCTCCTTAAAAAGGAGGGGATACCTCACCCTAACCCTCTCCTTCTTAAAAGAGAGGGAACCGACGCGTCTCCCCTCCTTACCAAGGAGAGGGGAGGTCTTACATTCATTTATCAATAATAACAATACAACAATGTAACAATATAGCAATAATGAGTCATGCAGTGTGGACAAATGATATGTTGGTATGTGTAAAGAGGTGATATACTATAAAAAAGAAAATTTACCCGATACTTTTTATGCCACAAAAAAAACAATCAACAGAATATATTTCTTTAACTCAAGCGGCGCAGGGTACGCCATATTCCCAAGAATATCTTTCTCTGCGCGCTCGTCAGGGGAAATTAAAAGCAGTGAAACAGGGCCGCTCGTGGGTAACAACCCGCGCATGGGTTGATGATTATATTGATCAATCGTCATGGGAACAAAAAAAAGAAGCGTACAATGCAAGTGGACAAAAAACAAATAATTTCGCCAAAGGCGGATCCGTTCCTGGCGGGAAAAAACAAGAATACACATCACCAGTACAATACACACAAAACAAGAAACAAGTACACTCTGAGGCAGAACTAATAGTACAAAATATATCACAGAAGACAGTGGGTATGTGTGTGCCGCAACCGCCAAAGCATTCTTTTTCTTTTTGGGTGCGTATCGGCGCGGTATGCATGCTGTTTACGAGGTTGGTGTTGAATCAAACGGTTTTAGAGCGAGTGTTGATAAGTTCATTGATTGGTATTCTTGCAGTAACCGCGTTTTTAGGCAGTATTGGATTTTTTCAAGGAGTTCAACCTCCATCGCAGGGTTTTGTTGCCCGGATTATAGCCGGAACTGAAGTCATATGGCAAAAAGTCGGAGAAGTGGGTGATGAGTGGAATCGCGCGCAGGAGCGTATCGTCGCGCGCGAGCTGATTCAACAACAGGAACAATCACATGTTGCTGGAATTAAGATTTATGAGACAGGTGCCAATGAAAGCGGGTCATGGACACATGCGCTTTCTTCAGGTATGAATGCGGCTGTTGAGAAAATGATCAACGCGGTACGGTTGGATGAATAATAGGGAGTGTATACCCTCACCCCAACCCTCTTCTTATCAAGGAGAGGGAGCGATAGTTTTATTGAAAAAATTATATGTTTATGGTAAACAGTCATGGTATCCTCTCCATGTCTTTTTTATTGAAAAAGCATGGTATAGTGGTATAGTTGCTTTATTGTTAGCTGGTATTCAATAATCCAACAATGTAACAATGACGTCTATGTCTATCCCAAATTTTCCTCACATTGAAAAAGATATTTTGGAATACTGGAAAAAGCACGATATTTTTTCAAAAACAGTTCACAAAGACGCTCCGTCTGGCGACTTTGTATTTTATGAAGGTCCGCCTACTGCAAATGGCAAGCCCGGAATTCATCATGTGCTGGCGCGCGCGTTTAAAGATGTATATCCGCGGTTTAAAACCATGCAAGGGTATCATGTAGAGCGTAAAGCCGGTTGGGATACGCACGGACTTCCTGTTGAATTGCAGGTGGAAAAAAAATTAAACATATCAGGCAAACAACAGATAGAAAATATTGTACCACATGACTCGCGGCAGAGTATCATCGAGTTTAATAAGCAGTGTAAAGAAAGCGTGTGGGAGTATCAGCATGATTTTGAGGTTTTAACAGAGCGCATGGCATATTGGTTAGACATGAATACTCCTTATATCACATATACAAATGAATATATCGAAAGCGTGTGGTGGGTGCTGGGAGAATTATGGAAAAAAGGATTTTTGTATCGCGGACACAAAGTGATGCCGTATTGCGCGCGGTGTGGCACAGCATTGTCATCGCACGAACTTGCATTAGGGTATAAAAAAATTAAAGAGCCGTCGGTATATGTAACATTTCCAATCAAAAATATTCCTGTTGATTGGGGGATTGATCAGGTGGAGTGTATTGCATGGACCACGACTCCATGGACATTGCCGGGCAATGTCGCGTTAGCAGTGAATTCAACCATTGAATATGCGCTTGTAACATCAATAGATCAGTATTATGTGTTAGCATTGAGCAGGGTTGCTGGTGTATTTGGGAAAGAGCCGTATAAAGTTGAAAAAACGTTTTTAGGAAAGGAATTGATAGGGATTGTCTACGAGCCACTCTATGATATGAGCGCTTTGGCACAGGATACGACTTTTGCGTATCACGTTATTGGAGCGGAATTTGTCAGCACAACGGATGGGTCAGGTATCGTTCATATTGCTCCGGCTTTTGGCGAAGATGATTACGAAGTAGGGATCAAGGAGAACTTGCCTGTTTTTCAGACCGTAGATCTTGCAGGCGCTATCAGCGCAGATGTGCCTGGGAAAGGACTATTTGCAAAAGATGCGGATAGCGTGATCACTCAAGATATTCAAGAACGAAGTAGATTATTGCGCATCGAGGATTATGAACATGATTATCCGTTTTGCTGGCGGTGCGAAACGCCATTACTGTACTATGCAAAGCCATCGTATTTTATTGCAATGACAAAGGTGAAAGATCAGCTGATAGCGAACAATAAAAGTGTTCACTGGGTTCCTGAATATATCCGTGACGGCAGAATGGGAGAGTGGCTTGAGAATGTGAAGGATTGGGCATTATCGCGCGATCGATATTGGGGTACGCCATTGCCGATTTGGGTTACTAAGAACGGTGAGGAAACATTTTTGGGATTGACGCGAAACCAAGCAGAGAAAAAAGATGCGATACGGGAAGCGATTGAACATTTCCGTGGCAAGATAGCTGAAAAGGATTATCACCGGCCGTATCTTGATGAAGTGGAATTATCTCATCCTGATACCGGCGAGCAGATGAAGCGTGTGCCAGAGGTGGTTGATGTATGGTTTGATTCTGGCGCAATGCCATTTGCGCAATATCATTATCCGTTTCAGAAATACGACGCCAATACACGAATGTACGCGAATGATACGAATATTGCTGGTCGTATCCCATATCCGGCGGATTACATCAGCGAGGCGATTGACCAAACGCGTGGGTGGTTTTATACCTTGCAAGCCATTGCAACTGCTTTGGGATTGGAATCGCCGTATAAAAATGTCATTACCTTTGCCCATGTATTGGATAAGCACGGGAAAAAGATGTCAAAATCAAAAGGCAATGTGGTGGATCCGATCGCATTAGGCGATGAGTTCGGTTTTGATACTATCAGATGGTATTTTTATACCGTCAGCCAGCCAGGTACGCCGATTCGGTTTGATGCAGAAGAATTGAAAAAAGTGCAAAGAAGAATGTTTATCCCCTTGGTCAACTGTTTGGCATTTTATCAACTCTACCAGGTTTCGGGTGCTGGAGGTCAGGTGTCGAGGTTAGATCCTCATCATATTTTAGATAAGTGGATTATAGCTCGTTTGAATGAAACAATAGATATGGTCACTTCTCATTTGGAATCATATCAGGTAGTGACTGCCGCGCGTGAAATTGAGAAATATATGACCGATCTTTCAACTGGCTATATTCAGTTGAGCCGTGATCGGTTTCGTGAAGGGAATGAGGAGTCAAAAGAGGTCTTGCGATATGTGTTAATGGAATTCGCAAAATTGATTGCGCCATTTGCTCCGTTTATCGCGGAATATGTATACCGTGATATTGTTGGCGCAGATTCGGTGCATGGCGTTGACTGGCCGAGTTTTTCAAGTGATCGGGATGGGGTTTTGGTTGATATGTCCCGCGTGTGGGAGATTATTGATCATGCGCTTGCGTTGCGAGCTGAAGCAAAAATTAAGGTCCGTCAACCATTATCGGAATTGGTGATAGCGGATGATATTTCTGATGATTTGCGTGATATTATTGCCGACCGCGTTAATGTAAAAAAAGTGACCCTAAAGAGTGAGGATGCGTGGCCGCAGGGAGAAGGATGGATCGGGCAGAACCATGTCATCGCGCTTTCGACTGTGATAGACGTATCATTGCGACAAGAAGGATATGTGCGTGAGTTGACTCGCCAAATTAACGCGCTTCGCAAAAAAAAGAAATTAACAATCAATGATTCTATTGTGCTTGAATATTCGACTGATTCTGATGCGCTTCGCGGAGTGCTGGCATTATATGCCAAGGATATCAAGTGGGCGGTGATTGCGAGTGATATAGTCGCAGGCACTGGTGATGAAGAGTTGGACATAGATGGGGAAAACATGAGTGTACGGTTGACGATAAAAAACAAAAAACACATAACAAAAAACACATAACAACTTGTTACGTGTTACATGTCATTATATGTCCACCTACATCACTGAAGGGATTGTGTTAAAATATTATCCCTATCGTGATTTTGATAGGATTTTTACGATTTATACCAAAGAGCATGGCAAAATTGATGTGATAGGCAAGGGGACTGGAAAATTACTTTCCAAGCTTGCCGGCCACCTTGAGCCATACACAGTCAGTAAGTTGATGGTTGCCGATGGCAGGCGGTGGGATGTTTTGACACAAAGCATTACATTAGATGCGTTTTCAACGCTTAAAACAACGCTTTCCGGACTTGCGTGCGCTGGTGTTATTGCTGAAGCAGTTGATCTTCTTACAAAATCAGGATTTGAGGATTATGCCGTGTATACTCATATTCACCAAGCATTTGATGCGTTGAATAACGATTCTGATCACCCTCCCATGTTGATTTACCATGTTATTTGGAAATTGATGGCTCTGCTGGGATTTGCTCCTCACGTGACTGCATGCGTGCGGTGTAAAACAGAGTTGTCAGGAGCTCAAGCACAAGCGTCTTTTTTTCATTTTATCGAAGCAGGATTTGTGTGTAATGAATGCATGAAAGAGGGTGTTTCTGCTGTTATGTGGCCAACAAGCAGAGAAGGCCTTGAAACGCTCCATTTTTTAATGACTGCGCCGTTGGCGATTTGGCGCAAGCGTGATACACTATCACCTGAAGACAGAGGCATTGCACGCCTTATTTTACATTATTATCAATACTGCCTTGGAGACGCAGTCATTCCTCGCAGTATTCTTTTTCATCGCGCGGTTTTTTCTCCTGTAGTTCATTAGGATTTTATAAGTTTCGAATTTCGTGCTTTGAATTTTGTATTTTTATATTCTATGTCTCAAAACAAGAAACAGAAACAAGAATCAACCAGCAATGAAATACTCGTTCAGGAGAATCTCGTTTCGCCTGAACAAGAAAAATTAGAAAACACAGCGCTCAAAGAAATCTATCAAGAACAGGGTGGGACAAAAGAGGACTTTACCAAACTTGAGAAAGCGCCGGGAGTATGGCATGTGATAACGGTATGGGTGATCGCGTTATTAGTTGTGAGCGTCGGTTCGTGGTTTGTATGGGTGTATGTTATAAAAAATTCGCAAGTGAATTTTAATTCAGTAAAATTATTGCCTGATGGGAAATTTGAAAGTGGCGTATCGGTTGCGTTGGAGGGGAATGCGCAAGTTGCCTCGGGCGAAGAAACGCGTTTTACTGTTGTGTATACGAATAATGAGAACGTGCTTGTGCGCGACCTTGAATTAGTGCTTCGCTACTCTGATCAGTTTATTTTTTTAAGAAGCGCGCCTGATCAGCCGGTGAATTCGTATAATACGATTTGGAAAGTTGGGTCTTTGGAGCCAGGGGAAACAAAGAAACTTGAGATTATCGGACAGGTGATAGGTTCGGTTGGTGAAAAAAAAGAACTACAAGCGACGCTTTCGTATACTCCGCTTAATTTTCATTCAAGATTCAGCAAAAAGGCGCAATTTGAAACAGAAATCAAAAATTCAGTGATTGTTATGACTGTGGATGCTCCGTCATCATTTATTGACGGCCAAGAAGTGAGTTATATCGTGAAGTATATCAATACCAGTTCGGCTGATATGCAGGGCATTGTGGTCCGGCTTGTCCCTCCGCAAGGATTGGGTATTATCAGTAAAACGCCTGAACCATCGAGGGAAAATGATTGGGAGCAAGGTGTATTGACTCCAAGTCAGGAAGGGGTTATTACCATAAAAGGCACAGTTGCAGGCAAACGCGACCAAGCTCTTGAGTTTGTCGCTCAAGTCGGGATTGTTGAAAATGATCAATTTATTATTCAAGCACAGGTGTCTCATATTGCCACATTTGTTACTCCTGATGTTGATCTTCAGCTTTCTCAAACATCAACCTCTGATGTATTGCAATTTGGCGGCGAGCTTGCCTATACCGTGGTACTGACGAACCACAGTGATATTGTGTTGAAAGACGGAATTTTAAGAGTTGTTATTGAGGATGAAGAAGGGATCATAGACAGTGATAGTTTTAGATTCCCACGTTCAACTCCGAGTATGAAAAAAGCACAAGGATCGCTCACCTTGACATGGACAAAAGAGGAGTTGTCTCAACTTGAGACATTCAACACCAATGATGGCGCGGCTATGAGCTTTTCTGTGAATATTTTAGATGTTCCTCTTGATGCTACGATTACGGAATTTAAGGTGACAGCTCAAGCGCGACTTGAGGCGCAATCGCCTGATATTCAAGCTCCGCTTAAGTATACCAGCGAATTGCAAGAGGCAGTTATTACCGCGCCTCAACCGCAACAAGGAGATGATCGAGCAATTTAATGTAAATACTAAAGAATGTTTTACAATATTTACATTGTCATTTTAATTTTTAATTTTTGCTTTTTTATTTCGATGCATTGATAGATATGATAAGAAAGTTGGCAATCATAACACCACATGGAGAATTGCGAACCCCCTTCTTCATGCCTATTGCAACAAAAGGGGCGGTAAAGTCACTGACAACGCGCGACCTTGAGCAATTAGGAGCAACCATTATTCTTTCCAATACCTATCATATGTACTTGCGCCCCGGGGAAGAGTGTTTAAAAGAGGCAGGCGGGTTGCATGGCTTTATGAAATGGGATAAGCCGATTTTAACTGATAGCGGTGGCTATCAGGTATTTTCGTTAGGCAGGATAAAGCGTCATAGCAGTCATGGAGAGACGGGGTTAACTCCGTCTCTCCAGATAGAGAAATCTCTTGTTCGTATAACTAACAACGGTGTGGAATTTCGCGATCATATTTCAGGAGCAAAGCATTTTTTTACTCCGGAGCGAGTTTTGGAAATTCAAGACACAATCGGTTCTGATATCCGCATGGTGTTGGATGTATGTTCTGAATATCCATGTACACATGAAAAAGCAGGGCAGGATATGGAACGCACTCTGCGATGGGCCGAGCGTTCGTTAAAGTATAAACAAAAAAATAAAGGCGATTATTTACTGTTTGCCATTGTTCAGGGTGGGATGTATCAGGATTTGCGTGAACAATGCGCGCGAACATTGGTTGATATGCCGTTTGACGGGTATGCGATTGGCGGGGTATCGGTTGGCGAGCCGTGGGAAGAAGCGCGTAAAGTTCTTGATTGGGTGATTCCGATTTTGCCGGAAGATAAACCGCGGTATTTAATGGGTGTGGGAAAGCCGGAACAAGTGATCGAAGCATATAAAAAGGGGATTGATATGTTTGATTGCGTGATCCCAACTCGCGAGGCCCGGCATGGAAGGTTGTATCTTCCCTCTGTCGCCCCCACCTCCATTACCAATGAACAATATAAAAACGATTTTTCTCCAATACATTCTGATTCGCAATTAGAAGAACTGCGGACATATACAAAAGCGTATCTGCGTCATCTTTTTATATCCCAAGAACCACTTGCTTTACGCCTTGCAACGTTGAATAATATAGAGACATATCTTTCGCTTTTTAAGTGAGAACGCTTTTCTTTTTTATCAGTCGTGGTACAGTTGATTTAGAGGAAGGAGTTGCTATGAGACAGCAAATAGCATGGTTATGGGGGGTGTTGTTTCCGCCTCGCGAAGGGAAAAGAGCCAATAGCAGTTATTCATCGGGCACAAACGAGTGTCAGCATTGCGGGAAAAGTAATACCCTGCAATTGGAAATCAAAAAAGGGAAGGTGGTAGGGTTTCGATGCAACCAATGTGGCAGATATGTTCTATTCGGGTTCAATGCACAGTGAACTCGATATACAAGAGGGTACGCGGTATAGTGCGACTCTCTTGTTTTTTTGTTCTTAACTGGGTATAGTAAGAATGTTTTAGGTTATTTTTAGGCACTACGCATATGCCACAAGAACAAGATCGTATGGAAACTATTGTTTCGCTTGCAAAACAGCGGGGGTTTATTTTTCAGTCATCAGAACTATATGGCGGTATGGCAGGGGTATATGATTTAGGACCGTTGGGGATTGAACTTGCCAATAACATAAAAAAACAGTGGTGGCAAAAAATCGTGCAGGAGCGTGATGATGTGTATGGATTGGACTCACAGATTTTAATGGCATCAAAAATTTGGGAGGCATCCGGCCATGTGAAATCGTTTGTAGAGCCATTGACCGAATGCAAGAGTTGCCATAAACGATTTCGCGCGGATCATTTACAAGAAGAGGGCGTTACTCAATGTCCTGAATGTAACGGTGAATTGACAGAACCAAGGCAGTTTAACGGTATGTTACAAACGCATGTGGGAGTTACGCAAGAGGATTCGGATAGTGTGTATTTGCGGCCGGAAACAGCGCAAGGTATTTTTGTTAACTTTGATAATGTACAAAAGGCGATGCGTGCAAAAGTTCCGTTTGGCATTGCGCAAATCGGCAAGGCGTTTCGTAATGAAATTACATTTCGCAATTTTATTTTTCGTGTGCGCGAGTTTGAACAAATGGAATTGGAGTTTTTTGTAAAGCCCGGGACTGATGACGAATGGTTTGCCTATTGGCGGACATTTTGTATGGATTTTCTCATTAATGATATTGGATTGAAAAAAGAACATCTCCATTTTCGCGATCATGAAAAAGCAGAGCTGTGCTTTTATTCCAAGGCAACCACTGATATAGAATTCGAATACCCGTTTGGCGTTAAGGAATTATGGGGTATTGCTAATCGGCAAGCATATGATTTAACCCAGCATAGTACATATTCTGGTCAGAAATTGGAATATCTTGATCCCGCAACAGGAGAAAAATATATTCCGTTTGTGATAGAGCCATCAGTTGGCGTATCTCGTTTGATGCTTGCCGCGCTCTTGAACGCATATACAGTGATTGAAGGAGGCAGAAGCATGACAACTTCAGCGAATAAAGACGCAGAAGTGGTCTTGAAGTTTCATCCGAGTATCGCGCCGGTAAAAGCGGCAATTTTTCCGCTTTCAAAAAAAGAGCCATTAACGCAGATTGCGCATGATATCTGCGCGACATTGCGCAAGCAGTGGGTTATACAGTACGATGAATCCGGTTCTATCGGACGGCGGTATCGCAGGCAGGATGAAATCGGCACGCCGTTGTGTATTACTGTTGATTTTGAAAGCGTAGAAGACAACAAAGTAACTGTCCGCCATCGCGATACCATGGAGCAGGAGAGAGTTGCAATTGATGAATTGAAATTATATATACAAGAGAAGCTTCAAAATTTTAGTAGTTGATACACAATGGAGTATGACGCATTGTAAGTCGTAGAGACGGGGTTAACCCCGTCTCTACAATTGCATCGAATATGTACTATTTAGAAAAATTATCAAACGGAATAGAAGTGCTGGTGATTCCCCAGCATGAAACGCAGGCCGCAAGTGTCATGATGATGGTAAACGTCGGCTCGCGGGAAGAAAACGCAAAAAACACAGGAGTGTCTCATTTTATTGAACATCTGTTATTTAAGGGCACAAAAAAATATCCTAATACGGAAATACTCTCCCGTACATTGGACGCTGTTGGCGCGGAGTTTAACGCGTATACGAGCAAAGATCATACTGCCTATTACATCAAAATTCAGCATGAAAAATTATGCCTTGCGTTTGATGTGCTTTCCGATATGCTATACAACCCGCTGTTTGCGGCAGAAGAAATCGAGCGGGAGCGAGGAGTGATTTTGGAAGAAATCAACATGTATGAAGACAACCCAATGATGTCTTCCGAGGATTTGTTCGAACAAACGCTTTTTGACGATGCCACCTGTTTGGGTCGGTCTGTCATCGGTACAAAAAGAAGTATTGCAGGAATGACGCGCAACACCATTCTTGCGTATCGAAAAAGTTGGTACGCGTCGCACCATGTATTGTTGGTTGTTTCTGGAAGGGTTCCTGAAAAAGAACACTTAAAAAAAGATATTGAAAAAATGTTTAACAAAAAACAGGCGAATGGACGCCGACTAAAGCGATCTTCATATATCAACACTCTTGCTAAACCGCAGGTCGCAGTGAAATTCAAAGACACAGAACAGGTGCACTTGGTGATGGGCGTGCCGGGCATATCCTATACGCATAAAGATCGGTTTGCGCTTGCTGTTGCGAATCGTATTTTAGGGGGATCAATGAGTTCACGGCTATTCATTAATATCCGCGAACGGCAAGGGTTGTGTTATTATATTCGATCTTCTGCTGACTCGTACGCAGATGCCGGATCATGGTATGTTCGGGCTGGATTGGATAAAAGCAGAATCCATGAGGCGATACGCTTGATTTTGAAAGAATTAAACCGCTTGAAAACCAAGGGGGTAACGCTTAAAGAATTAAAAGAAGCAAAAGAAGGCGTGCGCGGCAGTACTATGTTACAGGTTGAGGATTCGTTAAGCATTGCCCAGTTTTTTGGAACGCGAAAATTATTAGTCAATGAAATCAAGACCCCGGAAGAAGTTCTTGCAGAAATTGATAGAGTAACCCGTGCTGATATTCAGCGAGTCAGCATGCAATTGTTGAAAAAGAATAAACTCGCTCTTGCCATTATCGGTCCGTTTGAAGACACACAGCAGTTTCATCCGCTGTTGCAGTTGTAGAGACGGGGTTAACCCCGTTTCTACGCGTTTTTACAAAGTATTGTGGCTCAATCTTATCTGCGATATACTATTAGGGGTTGTTGCCGAATACCATATTTGGCATAAAACAGGGTATGCCTGAAAAACATTATACTGTTACGATTTCATCTCTCACGATTGTTAAAATAGTGATCGTGCTTTTGGCATTGGTTTTTTTGTATATTGTGAGAGATATTGTATTGGTTCTTTTTTTGGCGCTGATTTTTGCTTCAGCCATTGATCCATGGGTTGACTGGTTTGAGCGGCGGAAAATGCCTCGATGGTTGGGAATGCTTGTCATGTATATTGCGTTTTTTTCAATCATTATATTGATTTTTGTTCAACTGATCCCTGCCTTGCGCGAGCAGGTGAATCAGGTAACTACCTATTTTCCTAAATATTACGAAAGCGTTCAAACTGTCATTGGGAATTTTCAACTGTCAACTCCGCAGAATACGCAATCATCTGATACGCTTCATCAGTCATTGCAGGGTGTGTCTGACCAAATCAATAAATGGACAAACCCGAGCAATCTTTTTTCCGCGGCAAGCGGTGTGATCGGCTCGGTTGCGATGTTTGTTTTGGTATTGGTGCTGACATTTTATTTGGTTGTGGAAGATCGCGGCATGAAACGTGCCTTACGCGCGGTTACTCCTGATAAAATTCAACCCTATTTAACACAACTACTTTCTCGGATTCAGACGAAAATGGGGTTATGGTTACGGGGTCAGATTATTTTATCTTTTATTATTTTTGCTTTCACCTGGCTTGGGCTTACTATTTTAGGTGTGCCGTATAGTTTACTGCTTGCTTTGATTGCCGGGATTTTTGAGATAGTTCCATTTTTAGGGCCGATTTTTTCCGCCTTGGTTGCAATGTTTTTTGTGCTTGCGCAGGGTGACATTGTGAAGGTGATATTAGTTGGAGGGTTATATTACATTATTCAGTTTTTTGAAAATCATGTTATTGTGCCAAAGATCATGCAGAAAGCAGTCGGATTGAATCCGATTGTCAGTATTGTTGCTGTATTGGTTGGCGGGAAAATTGCAGGTATTGCCGGCGCTATTATTGCGATCCCGTTGGTAACTGCCGCGTCAGTGTTTTTAAGAGATGTGTTTGAAAAGGAAGATAAAGAAGAAGATGCATAGTATGCTGTATAGTGTAGCCACTCCCATTGGAAACAGAGAAGATATTACATTGAGGGCCTTGCGAATATTGCGCGAGGTTGATTTTATATTATGCGAGGATACGCGGGTTACGCATAAACTTTTGGGAATGTATGATATAAAAAAAGAGTGTGTAAGTTGTCATCATCACAGTTCATCTCAAAAGATTGAAATGATTATAGAGCGTTTGAAAAATGGTGAGCATGCGGCATTGGTTACTGACGCCGGGACACCAGGTATTTCTGATCCTGGGAATATCTTTGTTCATCATGCAATTATGGCTGGGATTGAGGTTGTTTCCGTTCCCGGACCAAGCGCTCTTTCTGCCGCTCTTTCAGTTGCCGGTATTGGTACAGATCGATTTGTATTTTGGGGTTTTATCCCTCATAAAAAAGGGCGCAAAACCTTTCTTGCTAACATTGCCGAATCATCTTATCCAGCCGTCTTTTATGAATCCTGCCATAGAATCAAAAAAACGTTGAACGAACTTAAGCCGTTGATTGGTGATCGTCATGTTATTGTATGCAGGGAGTTGACAAAAATGTTTGAAACCGTGTATCGCGGCACGATTGAAGAAATTGTGCCAAATATTGTAGAAAAAGGTGAGTTTGTCGTCATTCTTGCCCTGTTTTCATATAGTGGAGACGGGGCAACGCCCCGTCTCCACTGCACTATATTGTAGAGACGCCCCGATGGGGCGTCTTCGCATCGTTGAGCTGTACATGAGCTCTCTTTTTTGATATTCTAACCAGTATGAAAGAGAATGAATTTTTTATTACAACGCCGATCTATTATGTCAATGACAAGCCCCATATCGGGCATGCGTATGCTACACTTGTTGCTGATGTTGTGGCGCGGGCTCATCGGGCTTGCGGCGAGTCCGCGTATTTTTTAACTGGCACTGATGAGCACGGGGCGAAAGTAGCCCAGTCAGCGGAAAAAGTAGGCAAACAACCGCAGGAGTTTTGTGATGAAATAGCAGAACTGTTTCAATCTGCTTGGGCAGGTCTTTGTATTTCCCACAATCGGTTCATTCGAACCACGGAAAGCTATCATATTGAAACCGTGCAGGCATTTTTAAAAGAATTAAAAGCAAAAGACGCTATCTATGAAGGGGAATATGAAGGCCTGTATTGCACAGGATGTGAAAGTTTTATTCAAGAAAAAGATTTGATTGATGGGAAATGTCCGCATCATAATAAAGAGCCGGAACTTTTGAAAGAGAATAACTGGTTTTTTCGGCTGACCGCATATCTTCCCCAGGTAGAGCGGGCGATTCAAGAAAATCGTATTATTGTTGCGCCTGACCATTTTCGCAATGAAGTGCTGGCGTTGTTGAAACAGGATTTGCAGGATTTTTCAGTCACCAGAGCTGGTGTTGACTGGGGGATACCGCTCCCATGGGATGAGACGCAAACTATTTATGTATGGGTGGATGCGTTGATTAATTATCTTTCCGCAACTGGGTGGGGGAATAATCAATCGCAAGAAAATCTTCCGAAATGGCCAGCTGATGTTCATGTGTGTGGAAAAGATATTTTAAAATTCCATGCGATATATTGGCCAGCGCTGTTAATGGCAATTGATCTTATGCCTCCGCGAGGAGTTACTATTCATGGTTTTTTTACTGTTGACGGACAAAAAATGTCAAAGACAATAGGTAATGTTATTAGTCCGAATGATTTGGTTTCTGAATATGGAGCAGACAGCGCGCGGTATTTATTACTGACGCAATTTCCATTTGGACAGGATGGCGATATCGCATTTTCACGATTTAAAGAAAATTACAACGCAGATCTTGCGAACGGGATTGGTAACCTTGTTCAGCGAGTGAGTACGTTAATTGAAAATTTTCATTTACAAGCAGATATTACACCGTGTGTTGATGAAGGGTTTATGGTATCTATTCGAGAGCACATGAAGGGATTTCAAATTACCGAATCCATTGCCGAGATTATGAAAAAAGCGCGTGAGAGCGATCTTGCGCTTGCAACTTCCGAGCCATGGAAAAAAGATCCAACTATCGAGAGTGATCGAACTGAAGTGAAGCAGATTTTACAAGATGCGAGCAATAGCATTGTAACAATAGCATCTGCGCTTGAACCGGTTATGCCACATGTGTGTCAAGAGATATTGGTTCGTTTTTCTTCTCGCGATATTACAAAAGGGGATGCGCTTTTTCCACGAAAGGCATGATAGTTTGTTGGTAGTATGTAATAATCGTTTTTGTCTCCTGTTATTTGTTTTTTGTAATGTATTTTCGTATGTCGTATTTTGACGCAATTCTTGTTGTCGGCGCTCTCTTTGTTTGGGCGTATGGATGGGGGAAAGGTCTTATTAAAAGCATAGGCGTTTTTTTTGCTGTTGCCATAGGTTTTTTGGTTGCCACTTGGTTATATGAGCCTGCCGCCGCGTTTATCGGTGGCGGAACATTTAAAACAGTGCTTGCCTTTGCTTTTATTTTCGTGTTGGCGAATCGCTTGGTTGCTTTGTTTATTCTCTTGCTTGATAGGTTTTGGAGAATGATACAAATCATTCCTTTGACAAAATTTATCAATAAGCTATTGGGTGCGGTGTTCGCCATTGCGGCTTACATTTTGGGTATTGGGATGGGATTTCCAGTTGTGATCCGCATGGTGACCAATCCGTTTTTATTAGGCCAAATTGAAAGAAGTTTGATTATGAAACTTATATTCGCTTTGACCGGAATACTGCTTCCCATTTTACCGCCATCAATTCGAGATGCTTTGAATGCCGTCTCTTTATTATGAGGATAATTGACACGCACTGTCATCTTAATTTTAAGGTGTTTCGAGATACCTATCGCGAAACGATTGAGCGAGCCCTTGCCAAAGACATGGGCTTGATTATTATCGGAGCGGCGAAAGATACCAGCGAGCGAGCAGTGATGATTGCGCATGAGTATACCAATGATCCAGTATACGTGGCAGTGGGACAGCATCCAAGTCATGTGGGTGATGAGCCGTTTGATGGCGATTGGTTGACCTCCTTGGCACAGGACAATAAGGTGGTGGGGATAGGGGAAACAGGTATTGATCTTTACCGGCCAGAAGAGATTGCGTCGCATGAATTGCAAAAAGAATTTTTAACAGGGCATGTGCACGTTGCGCGCGCATTGGATAAACCGTTGATTATTCATTCACGTGGCACTGCAGAAACATTACCAACAGCGATTGAGGATGTTTTGGGGGTATTGAGAGGGGGGATGGCTGTACGCGCCGTATTCCACTGTTTTACTGGTACTGCTAAACAAGCACAACAGATTTTATCTACTGGATGCATGATTTCGTTTACCGGTGTGATTACATTTGCCAAAGAGCTGGAGGCAACAGTAAAAGCAGTATCTCTTGATCGGCTTATGGTAGAGACGGATTCTCCGTATCTTGCCCCTGCTCGTTATCGCGGAAAACAGAATGAACCGCTGTATGTTGAGGAGGTTGCCCTTAAAGTTGCCGAGATTCATGGCAAGGAGTATGATGAGGTGCTTGAACAGACGACACAGAATGCGATTGAATTTTTTGGATTGTAGAGACGACCCCGTCTCTACAGGATTCTTTCTATATGGAAATTATTTTTATTGTTTTATTACTCATAGTACTTGGTGCGGTAATATTTTTGATCACCAAATTTAGCAAACTTCAAAAACCGGCTGATGATAGTTGGCAGAGGTTGATGTTAGATATGGTTGATAATCTGCGCAAAGAATTTCAAGAATCAGGTGGCAAGAGCAGGCAGGAGATGGTATCCCAGTTGGATAAAATAACAAATCAAATCATGGCGCATCAAAATCAATCAACGCAAACATTGCAACAGCATTTTGGCCAGACAACAAAAATTATTACCGAAGTAACGCAAAAATTAACCCAACTCGACGAGACAAACAAACAGGTGAAAGGGTTTGCCGAGCAAATGCAGTCATTGGAGAATATTTTAAAAAATCCCAAACGCCGCGGTGTGTTAAGCGAGTACTGGCTTGAAGCCCTTCTTTCCAATTGTCTTCAACCCGGGCAGTATCAAATGCAGTATTCGTTGGGCATAGATGATAAAACAAATCAGGAATTGATTGTGGATGCCGCAATTTTTGTGCAGGATAAAATTATTCCGATTGATGCAAAGTTTTCTTTGGAAAAATACAATATGATCCAAGAAGAAAATGATCCTGCTCGACGCGCGGAACTTGAAAAATCGTTTAAAGCGGACGTGAAAATGCGCATAGACGAAACAGCAAAATATATCCAGCCGCAAAAGCGCACTCTTGATTTTTCGTTTATGTTTTTGCCTGCTGAAGGTATTTATTATGATTTATTAGTGTTTAAAACCGGGACATTAGATGTGAACGCGCAGAGTTTGATGGAATATGCGTTTCGGAAAAATGTTTTAATTGTTTCTCCTACCTCTTTTTTCGCGTATTTGCAAACAGTGTTGCATGGGTTGCGCGCCATGAAAGTACAAGAGTCAATAAAAGATATTATTGGAAGAATCGGGCAGTTAGGTCGGCACATGACAGCGTATGACGAGTATATGAAAAAATTGGGAGGGAATCTTGGCACAACCGTTAATGCCTACAATACGGCGTATAAAGAACTTCAAAAAATAGATAAGGATGTTATGAAGATTACAGATAAAGAAACAGGCGGTGAGATAGAAGCTCTCATGTTGGATAAACCGCAGACAGATGATTAGAATGTAATGTATGCGCGTGACATTCCAGTATTGGAATAAAAAAATTCAGCGCAATCTTATTGCGGCAGGGTGTATTTGGATTGCGTTCGGCGCGTTTGCCGGAATGGCGGAATCATTCCGCGTAGGAATTGGTTCATGGTTTTACGGCACACCTTATATAGTAGAAAGCATGATATTGCTCATGCGCAATTTGTTGTTTGAAGGCGTTATGTTGGTACTATTCATCAACAATGTTCCTCCGAAATATTCCTTGCCAGTGCCGTTCGGCATGCTGGCGGTGTATATGGGAATAGCAAAGGGAATCGGAGGATTAGATATTGCCATGCCGTTTCTATTTGGCATGGTCGTATACGGTATAAATATTGCGTATAATGTTTTATTGCTGGATAAAGAGAAAAATTATATTAAAAAGAGTTTTGAACTCTACCTTGCTCCGCAGTATGTGAAAGAGCTTTCAGAGCATCCTGAGCAATTGAAACTTGGAGGCGAAGAGCGCGAAATGACAGTATTTTTTTCCGATATTCGTTCGTTTTCATCTTTTTCTGAACAATTGACTCCTCAACAGCTGGTTGCTGTATTGAATGAATATTTAACGCCAATGACAGATATTGTCCTGCGCCACAAAGGCGTAGTGGATAAATATATCGGAGATGCGGTGATGGCGTTTTGGGGAGCTCCTCTTGATGATAGTGATCATGCGTGGCATGCGGTGCAGGCGGCATTGGATATGAAGCAAGCCCTTGGTTTTGTGAATCAGACATGTCATACACACGGATGGCCGGATATAAAAATAGGGATAGGAATCAACACAGGGCGCATGGTCGTTGGTAATATGGGATCAAATACGCGGTTTAATTATACAGTTATGGGCGATGCCGTGAATCTTGCATCTCGGCTTGAAGGGCTGACAAAATATTACGGCGCAATGATTATCATAAGCCAGGGAACGTATCTTGGGGTAAAAGATTTTTTTGTAACGCGAAAATTGGATATGGTCGCAGTAAAAGGGAAAAAAGAACCAGTTGAGATATATGAAGTGTTGGATGTCAATGAGCGCAAAGTCGAGTATGAACCTTTGATTCAAGCGACAGAGGTAGCGTTATCGCTCTATACTGCGCAGAGATGGGATGAAGCTCTTGAGGCATGGGATCGCGTAAAATCATACAAAAGCGAACAGTTGGCAGATATGTTTATGGAACGATGTGAGCAGTATAAAAAACAGCCGCCTGCAAGCGGATGGAATGGGGTGTGGGAGATGAGTTCAAAATAGCTAACTTGAAAGCGCGATGCCTCCTAATGAGAGCACTGTGGTGATAAGTCCTGCTATTCCAATGCCGAGCAATATGGATGGGAATGCTCTGCCGAGCGGGATTCCCAAGAGATAGGCCAGTATCGTGCCGGTCCAGGCGCCGGTCATTGGCAATGGTATTGCGACAAACGCGGCAAGAGAAAAAAAGGTAAGTTGTTTATGAGCGTTGACATACTTTTTTGCAGTCCTGCGGAGTAAAAAAGTATACAAAGCGAATCCCCACAACAAGAGAGTGTTTGACAGATGGGGTTTTATTTTTTGTGGATCTTCAAGTACTATTTTTATAAATTCTTCCCGATTGCCGTGATGCAACAGCGAGAGTGTTTTCTCTAATGATGATTGTATTGTGTGTTCAATCCACACCAATGCCTGATAGATAAAAAAAACAGGAATGATATTCCCTGCGATGGCGACGAACAGCACAGGCCATGGGCTGAGTTTATACACCGCAAGCGCTACCGGAATAGCGGCTCGGAGTTCTCCAATCGGCGTCATGGCAAGTAAAAAAGTTGCTATCCATTGTTGGATCATATATTACTGTATATATAAATCTTTTAGCAAAAAGAGTCAACTTTTTACCTCACCTACCCACTCCTTGTCAAGGAGAGAGGTCGTCGTTATCTTTTTCCTTTGTAAAGGAGAGAGGCCGTGCGTTATTCCTCCTCCTTACCAAGGAGGGGGGAGGGAGAGGTTTACTTCCAAGGTATTCATTGAGATGAGAGGGTCGTATACACTTTACATGATGTTTACATATGAATCATTTAGAAGGATTAAACAATGAGCAACTTCAGGCAGTCACTGCGCAAGATGGCCCTGTGCTGATTATCGCTGGCGCAGGAACCGGAAAAACAACAGTTATTACCCGTCGTATCGCATGGCTGATTGAAGAAAAAAAAATTTCAAGCGATCGCATTCTCGCGCTTACCTTTACTGACAAAGCGTCTGCCGAAATGGAAGATCGCGTTGCCGGGCTTTTGACGCAGGGATATTATGATTTAGAAATTTCAACTTTTCATTCATTTTGCGAAAAAATTATACGCAGGTTTGGTATTGAGATCGGTTTACCAGCTGACGCAAAGTTGTTAAATGAAACAGATCAGTGGCTGTTGTTACGCAATCATCTTGATGATCTGCCACTTTCATATTATAAGCCCAAAGGCAATCCGACAAAATTTTTGCGTGATTTGTTAAAACATTTCAGCCGCGCAAAAGATGAGCTGATTACACCTGAACGGTATTTGGAATATGCTGATAGTATAAGATTAAACAAAGATCGTGCCGAAGCCGGAGATGAGAGCAAGTCAGATCGCGTTCAAGAAATAGCACATATCTATCACTCATATCAGCAATTATTGCTCACAGAGAATGTGATGGATTTTGGCGATCTTATTGTCTATGCCGTGCAGTTGTTGCAACAGCGTCCGCGCGTGAGGGCGTATTATCAACAGAAGTTCCACTACATATTAGTTGATGAATTTCAGGATACGAACTGGGCACAATATGAACTCACTAAACTTCTTGTAGGGGTAGAGACGCGCCAGGGGCGCGTCTCTAATGGCGCGCGAGATGAGACGCCCCAGGGGGGCGTCTCTGCAGGCCGTGAAAAAAATATCATGGTTGTGGGAGATGATGATCAGGCAATTTATAAATTTCGCGGCGCGTCAGTGAGCAATATTTTAAGTTTTAAAAAAGATTTTCCAGAAAGCGAGGAGATTGTTCTTACGCAAAATTATAGGTCAAAGCAGAATATATTGGATTCTGCATACACTCTTATTCAGTATAATAATCCTGATCGATTAGAGGCGCAGTTGAAGAGTTCGGGAAGGCGGGATAAAGAGGATGAGAGTGTAGAGACGCTTATGCCACGTAGAGACGGGGTTAACCCCGTCTCTACGGGAGTAGATAATCGGCACATGCCAATTTCAAAAAAACTCATTTCCCAGTCGCATGAAATAGGGATTATCAAACATATTCATTGCGCAAAGCTTGATGATGAAATTGGATCTGTTATGGCGCTTCTCAAACAGAGGCATGATACCGGCGTTGCGTGGAAAGATATGGCGCTTCTTGTGCGAGCAAATGATTCTGCTGACCCATTCTGCCGTGCGTGCGGATCAGAACAGATACCATATCAATTTTGGGCGCAACGGGGGTTGTATCGTACGCCGGTTATTTTAGATATTTTTGCGTATATTAATCTTTTGGATAACTACCATGATGCCCAGTCGTGTTACCGTTTACTGACAACTCCTGTATATGCCATTCGGTATGAGGATATTTCCTGTATTCAACAGTACATGAAAAGAAAAGCAGTGTCGTTTTATGAGGCGTTAAAAGACGCGCAACTTATTCCGTCGCTTTCAGACGAAGCGCGGGAGCGTATTCAAAAACTTACTCATTTGATTTCCCGCCATACTGCGCTTGCGCGCGAGTACTCTGCTGGCCAGATTATTGATGATTTTATGCAAGAGAGTGGGTATATGAAGGTATTAAGCGATAGAGCAAATAGTCCCGCATCCCAAGAACAGCAAAGAGCGATTGATGATTTATGGTGCGTGGGCCAGTTTTATCAGCGTGTTGCCGAATTTGAGCAATCGCATGACGATACACACATTAAGCATTTTACAGATGAAATTGAACTTGAGCGCGGGTCAGGCAATGACGGCAGGTTTGAACAATTGGAATTACGAGATGAAGACGCGGTCAATATTTTAACTGTGCATTCTGCGAAAGGGCTTGAGTTTGATACTGTCTGCGTGGTGAATATGGTGGAACAAAAGTTTCCAACTTCAAATCGTGGGGATAGTATCCCGCTCCCTGATGACTTGATTCACGAAACACTGCCAACAGGAGACGAACACCTGCAGGAAGAGCGGCGGCTTTGCTATGTCGCCATGACACGGGCAAAAAATGCGCTTTACTTTACCAGCGCGGATGATTACGGCGGAGTAAGAAAAAAGAAAATCTCGCGGTTTGTTGTTGAGGCAAACATTGTGGCAAACATTCTCTCCCTCCCATCCGTAGAGACGGGGTTAACCCCGTCTCTACGCTCCGAGGGCGGTATTGATCCCCACAATCCGCAATCCGACACCCGAAATATCGACATATCAAAATATCGAAATATTTATGCATTAAGCCACACAAAATTACAATCATTCGCAACCTGCCCGCTGAAATATAAATACGAACATATTTTAAAAGTTCCAGTAGTTGAAGGCACGCCAATGTTTTCTTTTGGCACCACTATGCATTCATTGCTACAAAAAGCGTTTTTTTTGGTTCAGGATCGCGCATCCCGTATTGGTCAGACAGATCTTTTTGGCAACAGCATTTCTGAAACCGGTAGCACTATTGTGTTAGAAGAAAAGGAATTATTAAAATTCTATGATCAGTGTTGGATTGATGATTGGTATACATCAAAAACACAACGAGACGAGTATGATAAAAAAGGGAAAGAGATTATTGCATCACTGATAGAGCGATATAAAGGCGGATGGCCGGTTCCAATTGCGCTTGAAAAAATGTTTGAATTTCCAGTGATGAATAATGGGAAACGATACGCGCTGTGGGGTCGTATTGACCGCATTGATCCGATTGTGATAGATGGGCACGAAGGGGTTGAAATCATTGATTACAAAACCGGTACGCCGAAAGGAGACAAGATGAGCATAGAAGACAAGCATCAATTGTTATTGTATCAGATTGCGGTTCAACAGGTGTTGGGGTATGTGCCGTTGCGATTGACATATCATTATCTTGAAGATGATTCAATGGTCTCATTTTTAGGAGGCACTGATGACCTTGAGCAATTACAGCTCAATATCAAACAGCAGATTCAGCATATGGAGGAGAGTGCGTTTTCTGCAACCCCTGGCTATCATTGCCAGTGGTGTCCGTTTAAAAAAATGTGTGATTTCAGCGATGCGTAGAGACGTATTGCTATACGTCTCTACAATGAAATGTGATATACTATTATAAATTGTGCATAACTTTTTTGTTTGTTTTGAAGATGGTCCTATGATTCAGTTTTTTAAAAATAAAAAAACATTTTTAATAGGTATTGGGTGTGGCGCTATGGTGATGTTTGTGGTTGTGATATTACTTGCATCATTTTGGGATTTTGGCAGAAGCGCAAACTATACCTTTCTTCAAACCGCATGGAATACTGAAACGGAAAATCCGGCAACGCACGCCTCTAACCAAAACGGATGGACAGAATATTTAGACAAAGATAGTAATGTTACCGCAGGTGCCGATATCACGCTTGCAACATCATCTTTTACCGCAACTGACGACGGCACATTAACAACCACTAGTAGCGCCACAGGTGGCGGATTTGGAAATGGCGCAAACACATCCACCCAAGTGAACGGTTCCGGAGCGAGCGGGACCGTTACTTTGCAAGGCGGAACATCTGCTGTAAACGCGTGGAGCACATCTTTCGCTAGACTTCCTGTTGGATCAATAAATGCACCAATGCTTCCCTATGGTACAGACGACTTATATGTATTAGCAGGAGTAACGACAACCAATTTTTATAAATATACAATTAGCACAAATCAGTGGACTACATTGGCATCTGCTCCAGAAACAATAGGGAACCCTCGGATGGTGTTGAATGGGACTGATCTATATGTTACAAGAGGTGCTGCGGGTACTGGTTTTTATAAATACTCTATCAGCACGAATCAATGGGTAACATTAAATTCCACAGCAACCACTTCAAGTGATTCGGGTGGAGGATTGTTACTTGCAGATGGTTATATTTATTTTTTGCCTGCAGGCGGGGGTGTACTGTTTTATAGATATTCGATAAGTGCAGGGACTTGGAGTAGTGCTCTTACATCTGTTCCTTCGGGTGTTAGTACCGGAGCACGGATGCTTTGGGATGGTTCAAATGGCATTTATGTTATGAGTGGTAATAGCTCAACCGGATTTTATAAGTATTCTATTTCAGGCAATAGTTGGAGTACATTAGCCATTGTGCCGGCATCTGTAGGGGATGGAGGATCAATGCGGATGGTGGGAACTGATATTTATGTTGTAGTCGGAGGAGGATCTAGTAGTTTTTATAAATATGCAACCGGAGATGATAATTGGAGCGCTCTTACTTCATTGCCAGCGACGGTAAATGGCAACGGAAATCTGTTCATAAATGACGCAGGAACGAATCTTTATGCTGTTTTTTCAGCAATCATTAGAATATATTCAATTGCAGGTGGAACATGGTCAAGCTCTGTTCCAGGCACTGTCGCTTTCAATGCAAAGCACCCTGTGATTTTGGGTGATTATATTTATGGGTATCAATTATCTCAGCCTCATTTTGCTCGATATTCTATTTCGGGAAATTCTTGGCAGAGTTCTGATAGTTCATCTCTGTCTGTTTCTCCCATTTATTATTTTGCATCTGGTGCGCAGATGATATATGCTGACGGAGATGGGAAGATTTTTATACACAGGGGGGGAGGGAATAATAACCTTGTCAAATATACAATAAGTACAGATACTTGGTCATCCCTTTCAACTTGCATGGGAAATAATAGCGCTAGAGGTGTTGGTATGATCCGCAACAGCATTGATGATGAAATATTTTTTTTAGGAAACGGTAATAATACTGTTTATAAATATTCCATCACCTCAAATACATGCACAGCAAGCGCGTCAATCGGTGGCTCTGTGAGTAATGGATATTCACTATCTCGTGACGGCACATCAGATACTATTTATATTGTTTATGGTGGAGCAACAGCAACATTTAAAAAATATACTATCTCCACCAATACCATCGCTCCGTTGACTGACGCGCCGGGCACAATCACCACTGGATCTGTTGTTTTTCGTGTTCCGGGAGATAATTATATTTATGTACTTGCAGGTGGTGGTGCAACTACTTTTTATCGTTACAGTATATCTGGCAATTCTTGGGAAACACTGACAGCCGCGCCTCAAAACGCAAATAATAATTATGGGAATTTTGCTCGATATTATGTTACAGACGGAGTTTTTTATGTGTTGTTTGGAGGATCAAGCCCAACATTGTACACCTATAATGCTGGGACAGGAGTATGGAGCGCAAAATCGGCTCCCTCAAGCGCAGGTACAATACAAGGGGGTGCTGGGTTTGCATATGATTCTACTAACGGTCTATTTTATCTTACGCCTGGAGTTTCGTCATACGAATTTTTAAAATATTCTATTGCTGATAACGCGTGGACTGCATTAGGAGGTACGTCTGTAAGTGGAGATTCGTCAAATTATACGACGACTGGTATGGTTTTTGTTACAGAAAGTACGCATATAGGAGTATATTATACTACAGCTAATAATACATATGCGCTGTTTAGGTATTTGGTATCTACTAATGCATATACCACATCAGGCAACTTTGAATCCGCGACCATTGATTTGGCAACACTGCCTGCGAGTTTTGGCAATCTCACATGGACATCTACCGTTCCTTCGCAAACAGGAGATAATGCGTTCAGCGTGCAAGTCGCCGGAAAAGACGCAGACAGCGGTTGGGTCTCTGGCGACTATGTCGGTAGCGATGGAACAAGTGGAACGTATTTTAGCTCATCAGGAACAGCTATTCATTCAGCATTAAACGGCAAGCGGTATATCAGGTATAAATTATTTCTTGCAACCGCAGATACTGGCTATACCTCTACCTTAAGCGATATTACGATTGCGTATAACAATTATCAACCTGGCACGCTCACTTCTAATACATTTAACACCCAGTCATCAGGCAATGTGATGAATAAAATTGCATGGACGGCCACAGGAACATCCGGAACCGAGACCATAAAATTCCAAATTCGTTCTTCATCAGATGGTAATACGTGGAGCAATTGGTGCGGATATGCGGATTCCGCCGGATCGTGCAGTGGGAGTAACTATTTTGAAACAGCCAATAACAATTCTTCATTGGCGGCAGGACATCTTTTGAATATCGGAGCGAATGATCAGTATTTTCAATATAAACTTTTTTTAGCAAGCGCAGGATTCGCAACACCAACTGTCAGTGATGTAACAGTAACCTATACTGTGAATGCCGCGCCGGTTATCAGTAATATTACCGCAACTCAAGGCAGTGACGGCGCTGTGAATATTGCGTATGATTTTGCCGATGCCGATAACAGCGATGCCGATATTACAGTGTATTATCAACCAGCAGGGGTAACATTAAACGAAGAATTATCTAACAGCGATACAACTGCGATTATTGTATCAAGTATTGCGAATTTACCAGACGCGGCAACGATTTTGATAGATAATGAGATGATGACATATACGTCCAAAACAGGGAGTAATTTACAAGGCACTATCACGCGTGGGGTAAACAGCTCTGCGGCCGCGGCGCATACACCTGGCACTGCGTTGTTTGTAAAAGCAGTTACCACAAGCGGAACAGGTGTTGGCGTAAATATTGCAACTGGCACTGGCAAAACTATTGCATGGACAGCCAATACCGATATTGACGGATTGTACGGGAGCATGGTTGTAAAGGTTTTGGCAGATGACGGTGAGGCAGGAAATCGTTTTGGAAGCGCTAATGCATCGTCATTTACATTAGATACCAAAGACCCAATCAGCGTGAGCTTGGTGGTGAATGCAAATAAAGAAACAGCAAATACGGCGGATGTAACTATTGCAGGATCAGATGACAATTCCATCACCATGCGCGCGGCAAGTACCAGTAGTCCGACCGGCGAGTACGAAACATACGCAACCAGTAAAACAGATTATGCGTTAAGCGCCGATCCTGCGACTCTATATTTGCATATTAAAGATGCGAAAGGAAATATCACAACCGTTTCAAGCATTACGCCGACAACGCCAACAAATCTGGCAATAATTGAGACATCAAACACAAAATTATCCACGCCGGTGTATCGGTTGTTTGTATCATGGCAGGTCGTTGCAGATCCTGCGCCTGGATTTGGGAGTTATAAAGTATACCGAAAAGTTGGAAGCGGATCGTATGCGTTAGCAAGTACGATAGCCGGTGATAATGAGGTGAATTATTATACTGATACGAGTGTGAGCGATAGCACGGCATATACATATTATGTTGTTACTGTTGACAGCGCTGGAAATGTCAGCCAAAGATCAAGTACAGTAGCAGGAACAGCAAACGGGAGAGTTGATACTGGTGAAACAGCAGGAAGCGATGATCAAACAGCGCCTACAATCAGCGCTATCGGAACTCCTTCGGTGAGCGGAACGACTGTAACTCTTACGTTTCAGACAAACGAGACCAGTGATAGTTGGATTGATTACAGTACGAATTTAACATATGGTTTAAGTCAAGGTGTGCCGACAATGGTAAGCGCCGGGCAAACGCATACTGTTGTATTGACAGGGCTGAACGCATTTACCACCTATTATTATCAAGTGCGGAGCAAAGACGCGAGCGCTAACAGCGCCACAGAAAATAGCAGTAATAGTTTGACGTTCAGAACTGCGGCAACAACGGGTGCTTCCAGCGGAATGATCACTGTTGAGCCGGATCGCCTCGCGCCGAGTATTCTCATTTTTGATATAACAGAAACGTCTTCAACAACAGCTGTCATTAACGTCCGCACAGATGAATCATCGCGCGCTATTCTTTCATACGGAACAACAAGCGCGAGTTTATCGCAAACAAAAGAATCGGACTCATTGAACACAACTCATACTCTTTCGTTGAGCGGATTAAAGAGCGCGACGAAATATTTTGTAAAAGCGGAAGTGGCGGACAGCGCAGGCAATAAGCGAAGTAGTGAGGTGAAGAATTTTACAACCGGCGCTCTCAAGGCGACAGATCCGATACCGCCGAAAGAAGAGGTGATACAAGAACCGCTTACTGCCGATAAAATAAAAGAGATTAAAAATGAGATACAAGATAAACCAAAAGAAGAACAAAAAGAAATTTTAACTAAAACATTATCTTTGTCAGTGGAAGTGCCGCAAAATGCCGGCACGCGAGAAGATGCGGTAAAAAAGGTAACACGGAATTTTGAACAATTAGTGCGGCAATTGGCATCAGGATCATTAAGGAATGATCCGGGTGTGTTGCAGGAGTTAATCGCCACTGCTTCGCAGGACATTCCAGGCCCGCAAATTGTGGAAGGGTTGCCTATTATTGAATTAACGCCAACCAGTGCTACGTTTTATTGGAAAACAGATAAGTCGTCAAATAGTTTAGTCGGTCTTGTTCCTGATGCTTTGTATTCTTCAACTGCAAAAGAACCGTATCTGGTTGAGGTGGGTAATTCCCGTGAATATGTGAGCGAGCATACTGTTAAAATTTCCGATTTGCGATCTGCGACAAAATATCATTACCAGTTGCGTTCACAAGGCGCTGTCGGTGCAGTGGCAAAAAGCCGTGATTATGAATTTATCACGCCGTCAGATACATTAGAAATAGTGGTTGCCAATGTTACTGATATAACCGCAAGTCGCATTACATTGCAGTGGCGTACAAATGTGGATGCGGACGGGCAGGTGGAATATACACCATATAATGGAACTGGCGCATTAGACACAGCACGCAGGGGAACGCAGGGAAAAACGGATTTTTCTTTAGATCACAACATTGAACTTACAAACCTTGCTCCTGGCACGCGGTACGCGTTGCGGATTATCAGCCGTGATCGGAGCGAAAAAGCGGTTGAGCGGGTGCTGGGCGATGCAACAACCTTGATAGACCGAGAAGGTCCGCAGATCAGCCAAGTTGATGCCCAGTCAACATTGTATCCGGGAGTGGAGGCAAAAGTGCAGACCTTGATGACATGGCGCACAGATGAGCCGTCAAATAGTCAGGTTGTATTTTGGGCAGGATTGGGAGCGACACAAGGTGAGGAAATGAAAACTCAAGAGAGTAAGGAATATACTCGGAATCACGTTGTTGTTTTGACACGACAAGCGCCAGGAGCGGTGTATCAGTATAAAGTTGTGAGTATTGATGAAAGTGGAAACAAAAGCGAGTCAGATACCTATACCATGCTTGCCGCGACTAATACGGAAAATGTTATAGATGTTATTGTGAAGAATTTTTCTGATATCTTCGGCTGGTTGAAAAAGAAGTAACACACTATTGTAGAGACGGGGTTAACCCCGTCTCTACAATAATCGTCATGTATGTCTATCAAACGCTATACTGTTGCTTTACTTATCGGAACACTCTTGATGTGGATTGCATGGAGTGGGGTTTTGATGTTTGTAGATCCGTTTACATCTGGCATGACTGGTGTTGTATTATTTTATGCGACATCGGTATGTGCATTAGTAGGCACATTTGCGCTGATCGGATTAGGGTACCACGCAATCCGTACGCGTGGCGCACTGGATGAGCATGATGTGGTAGTTTCATTTCGCCATGCCATATGGTACGCGTTGGTTGTTAACTTTGCTTTGTACCTTCAGGCGCACGGGTTATTGCCGTGGACAAATATCTTGCTCTTTATCCTTTTGTTCGCTATGATAGAACTTCTTTTATTGTATCGTTCGCAACGAAAGACGTGATGATAAATAGTAAAGACGCATTAACAATGCGTCTTTACACGGACATATGAAAGACGCGTTTTTATCTCTTCAAAAAGAAGCAACTGACACTTTTAAGAACATCAAAGAAACTGATAACCGCGCGCGTGAAGCGTGGCGGTCGTTGTATGTGGGAAGAAAAGGGAAAGTTGCCCTTCTTATGAAGCAATTGGCAGGTCTATCTGTGGAAGAAAAAAAAGAGATCGGCCCTATAGCCAATGCGATAAAACAAGAATTGATGCAATTGTTTAAAACACACGATGCGCGCGGAGCGAACGCCCGAATTGATATGTCCTTGCCTGGCCGTATTCCTGAACGCGGGCATGAGCACCCATTATATCAAGTGATGGATCAGGTGATTTCTGTTTTTTTAGGGATGGGATTTGATGTTGTTGAAGGGCCGGAAATAGAGCTTGGGTATTATAATTTTTCTGCATTGAATATCCCTAAAGATCATCCTGCCCGCGATATGTGGGATACGTTTTATGTTCGGCATGGGAAAGAAGAGGAAAGCGTTGTGTTGCGCACTCATACGTCGCCAGTGCAAATTCGAGCCATGGAACATCGAACCCCGCCTGTTCGGCTTATTGTTCCCGGAAGGGTTTTTCGGCATGAGGCGACTGATGCGACTCATGGAAGTAATTTTTTTCAGCTTGAGGGTTTGGTGATAGACAAAGGCATTCGCGTTACGGATTTAATGGGGTGCCTTTCTGCGGCCATGAAAGGGTTGTATGGGAAAGATACAACCATACGTTTGAGGCCGAGTTATTTCCCCTTTGTTGAACCCGGGTTTGAGGTTGATATCAGTTGTATGATGTGCGGGGGGAGTACTCAACCTCCTTACCAAGGGGGGGGCAGGAGAGATGGAGGATGTTCTGTGTGCAAGCGTACCGGATGGGTGGAAATGTTAGGCGCCGGTATGGTACACCCTGTGGTGTTAAAAAATATGAAAGTTGATTCGCGGAAATATTCCGGATTTGCTTTTGGCATGGGGATTGATCGTATGATGATGCTTGCGTACGGGATTCCTGATATTCGATTAGGATATTCTGGAGATGTTGAGTTTGTGCGACAATTTTAAGGAGGCAATCCCAATCTGCGAATGACATCCGAATCTACGAATCCAGTCGTTGTATTAGTAGATTCGGATGAGATTTGTTCCGCCAGATGGCGGATTAGGATTGCTTTGTATGAAGGTTTCTCTCAATTGGCTTCGTGATTATATTCATACTGACAAAAGCGCGGAAGAAATCGCGCGTGATTTTACCTTTGGCGGAATTGAAGTTGAAAGCATTGAATATGTTGGTAAGGGGTTAAAAGATATTATTGTAGGGGAAATTATAACCATTGAACCGCATCCGAATGCCGATCGTCTGCGTGTGGCAACAGTGACTGTCGGGAAAATAAAACCATTGACCATTGTATGTGGCGCTTCTAATATCGCGGTTGGACAAAAAGTGCCAGTTGCTCCTCACGGAGCGCGGCTTTCGGACGGCCGTGTGATTGAAGAATCAACGATTCGAGGAACACTGTCTCAAGGCATGCTGTGTTCTTCAAAAGAATTGGGAATAGGAGATGACCACGCAGGTATTTATATTCTTCCTTCTGATGCAAACAAGGGGAGTTCGCTTCAGTCCGCATTGGGCCTGGATGATACTGTGTTTGATTGTTCTATAACCCCGAACCGAGCTGATTGTTTAAGCCATATCGGTATGGCGAGAGAGATCGCCGCTCTTGTTCATAATCCTGCTTTGAGCTCTGCGATTGAGCAGATGATCCATAAGGAATCGCTTATCGGATCGCAAGGGAAATCAATGGTTTCCGATGTAATGAGCGTTGATGTTAGAATTCCCAAGTGGTGTCCGCAATATCGAGCGCGTGTTGTGCGAAATGTTGCCATCGGTCAATCGCCCGCCTGGCTTGAGGCGCGATTGCGTGCTGTTGGAATACGGCCTATTAATGTTGTTGTGGACTGTACGAATTATGTGATGATGGCATACGGCCAGCCACTCCACGCCTTTGATTTAAAAACAATCAATCGCGTGTCCGGACTGCATCGCATTGAAGTCAGGAAAGCGCGCAAAGGGGAAAAAATTACATTATTAGATGATCAGGAATACGGATTATCTGATGATATATTAGTGATTGCTGATTCCAAAGGGCCTCTTGCTGTGGCAGGAGTTATGGGAGGGATTGCATCGTCAGTTACTGAAAAGACCAGAGATATTGTCATTGAAAGCGCTCAATTTGATGGGGTTGCGGTGCGGCGCGCAGGCCAGTATTTGGGCATGCGAACCGAAGCGCTTACCCGGTTTGAAAAAGGGATTGATTGGGATATCACAAGCAAGGCGCTTGATCGCGCCAGCCGTATGATTGCCGAAATGACTGGCGGCGAAATACTCAAAGGCCAGGTGAGCGTGAGCGATCCGAAGCCCAAAATCCCTGCTATTTTATTGCCTCATGATCGGCTTGATGCTCTTTTAGGGGTAACGATTCCTTTAGAGCAGGTGGAGCGGATTCTGTTATCAGATGGGTGTGCAGTAAGCCCTGCGCCAAATGGATTTCGCGTTGTGCCGCCTTCGTATCGGCATGATCTTTATTTGGAAGAAGATATCATTGAAGAGGTGGGACGTTTGTATGGATTTCATCGTCTCACACCAACACTTCCTCGAGGCGAACTTCGCGTTCCTGTATGTGATCCTGTTTTTGTCCGCAGAAATTGCGCGCGAAAAGAGAGTGTCGCGTTGGGATATGATGAGCTTATCCATCTTGCGTTTTATGGAGATGAGCACAGTACCGCATGTGGTGGCATTACAGCGCAACATATAGAGATAGCGAACCCTTTGAGCGAAGATCAAAAATATTTACGAACATCGTTGATTCCGCAGTTGGCAGAGTCATTGAGTCGCGCATTGAAACAGCATGACAACATTGCTGTGTTTGAATGCGGTTCAGTGTATCATAAGAGCGCAAAGCGAGATTTGCCTGATGAAATACGCCAGTGGGCAGGGGTGAGAAGTTTCAAAACAGCATTATTGGATACAGTGTTTCAAGAGATGAAAGGAACGGTTGAACATATACTGTCGCGTATCGCAGTGATTCCTTTGCACTGGGTTGCGGATAAAGAAAATCAGCGCGCTCGGATTATGTATGCTCGCCGTGTTGTTGCCGAAGTCGGAGCGTACCATTCTCTTCCTGTTTTTAAACTTGGGTCTCCATTCGCGTATGGATGGATTAATCTTGATATATGCGCGGAGAGTGAATTGTCGCAGAAGCGTTTTATTTCTCCTCCGGTCTATCCCGCCATTATCCGTGATATTTCTTTGTACTTCACCAATGCTCCTGAATTTGCTATACTACATATAGCCATTCAAAAGATGAGTCCATTGATTGAGAAAGTGGATTATATATCACGGTTTGAAAGTGAGGGGATCATTACTATGACCCTGCGTATTGTGTATCGTTCGCAAGATGCGACACTGACACATGAGGCGGTTGCAACGATAGAATCTTCCATTATTGCGATGATCGTGAAAAAATATAAAGGAACAATAGAGTAAATTCGAATTTCGGCATTTAAACTTTTTAATAGAGTTTTTAATTTTAAAGTTTGAATATGTTTCGAGTTTCGTATCTTATATATCTATGTATGAAATAAAACGCATACCGCCTGTATCTTGTGCCATGATAATCGGGTTGCTTGCCGGAAGCGGATTTTTTACTTGGTCCGTGGTCGCGATTTTTGTTGATGGTATTCGGGCAGTGATATCCGGAGGAGGGTGGGGAATGAATAATCCGCTCTATTGGGTGCATGTCGCTTTTAATACGACCGTATTTCCGTTAATTGCCATTGCTCTCGGGTTTGTGGCAGGGTTTGTTGTTTCCGGATTATATAATATATGGGCACGCTGTATCGGAGGCGTTGAGTTTGATTTAAAATTAACTAAAGAACGGTAACCGTTTTTTTATATGGTTTTGCGCATTTTGTTGCTTGCTCTTGGAGCTGTTGCGGTATGGAAGGGCGCGACTTCTGTAGTTGACGGGTCAACAAAAGTGGCTCGTTTTTTTGGCTTTCCTCGCCTGATGGTTGGATTGACGATTATTGCGATCGGAACATCGTTGCCTGAATTGGGGGTTGGAATTTTTTCCGCGATAGGAGGGGATACTGCTTTAAGTTTAGGCAATATTATTGGCGCTGGATTTTTAAACCTGTGTGTTGTGTTGGGGTTAGCCGCGCTTATCAATCCGGTATCAATCAATAAATCAACCCTTACTGGAGAAGCGCCATTTGTTGTATTGGCCATTGCTCTGGTATGGGTGCTTGGAATAGACGGTGTGATTGATCGTTTTGACGGCATACTGTTATTGATTGCCTATGGTGCGTTTTTTTTCCTTCTTACCCTTCAACTTCGCAATGAGCATATTCATCCGCACATTCTGAATCGTCTTCGTGCGCTGAATGCACATAGAGAGACCCATTCCCTGGAGCGTTCATTCGCGAAGCTTGGTATTGGCGTTGTTGCTTTGATTATCGGAGCGTGGCTGATTGTTGATTCAGGCGTTACTTTAGCAACATGGTGGGGGGTACCATCATTCATTATTGGAATGACGCTTGTATCAGCCGGGACAGTTCTGCCTGAAATGATTACTTCTATCATAGCAAGCACGCATCACGCAAGTGATGTGAACATTGGAAATGTTTTTGGAGGTGTTATATTCAATACGCTTTTCATTATTGGTGTCGTCAGCGTGATTCATTCCATTTCAGTATCACAGACGCTTTTTGTTCGTGATATTCCTTTGTTAATTCTTGCGACGATTGTTGGGATTGGTTTTCTCACAACAGGATCGCGGTTAGTGAGATGGGAGGGTTTTTTTCTCATTGCCATGTATGTTATCTATATTGTAGCGACTATGGTTGCAACTCCAGCTGTTCATTAAGTAATGTATTGTTTTTTTAGCGCAGTTGTGCTAAAATAGAGTACTATTAGATGAATTATTTTTGTGATATGGCAGAGGAAAAACGTGCTAAAAAATCAGAAAAAACCAATGGCTACGGAGCAGAGCAGATTACGGTTTTAGAGGGATTGGATCCGGTGAGAAAGCGGCCTGGTATGTATATTGGCAATACAGCAGAAGCAGGTCTGCATCATCTTGTGTGGGAAGTCGTTGATAACTCCATTGATGAGGCAATGGCTGGTTTTTGCACTCAAGTGACTGTGCATTTGCTTACAGAAGGCATGGTGCAGGTGGTTGATAACGGCAGAGGTATTCCGGTTGAAAAACACAAGCAAACAGGGTTGTCGGCATTAGAAACGGTTTTGACCAAATTGCACGCAGGCGGAAAATTCGGCCAAGGCGGATATAAGGTGTCAGGCGGATTGCATGGAGTGGGTGTTTCAGTGGTGAATGCTCTTTCAATTTATTTGAAAGCTGAAATAAAACGCGATGGCGTTTTGTGGGCGCAGGAGTATAGCAGAGGAAAACCGAAAGGGCCGGTTAAAAAAGTGAAAAAAATTCCAGTTCATGAGATAGGGACCTCAATTACCTTTCAGCCAGATGACACTATTTTTACGGTGACGGAGTTTGATTTACAGACCATTATTGATCACCTCCGTCAGCAGGCCTATTTAACCAAGGGGGTTAAAATTATTATCAGCGATGAACGAAAAGATCCACTCAAATATACTTTTTATTTTGAAGGCGGAATTGCTTCGTACATTCGTCATCTCAACCGAAATTACGATAAAAAACAAGAAACCATTTTTTACACCGATGCCAGCCAAGACAATGTGCAGGTTGAAATTGCGTTTCAGTATATTGACGAATACAAAGAGTCGGTGTTCACTTTTGCGAACAATATTCATACAACAGAAGGTGGGAGTCATTTGACTGGGTTTAAGTCGGGATTGACGCGCGGTTTAAACACCTATGCTCGGGACAAGGGATTTTTAAAAGAGAAAGATGAAAATCTTTCAGCAGAAGATGTCCGCGAAGGGCTGACGGCTATTGTGAGTGTGAAAGTTCCGGAGCCGCAATTTGAAGGTCAGACAAAAGCAAAACTTGGCAATGCCGAGGTGCGTGGTATTGTAGAATCTATTTTTTCTGAAAAATTCACAATATGGCTGGAAGAACATCCGCGCGACGCGGAAATAATCGTTGGTAAGTCATTACTCGCGGCTCAAGCGCGCAAAGCGGCAAAAGCGGCGCGCGATACTGTGTTGCGTAAGGGTGCGCTTGAGGGGTTTGCATTGCCAGGAAAACTTGCTGACTGCTCAAGTCGCGATGCCAGTATTTCTGAATTGTATATCGTAGAGGGCGATTCCGCCGGCGGGTCTGCGAAACAGGGCAGAGATAGGAATTTTCAGGCGATTCTGCCATTGCGCGGCAAGATTTTGAATGTTGAGCGCGCGCGGCTTGATAAAATGCTTTCAAATAACGAGGTGAAATCACTTGTCATTGCATTGGGTACTAACATTGGAGAACAATTCACAATAGAGGACTTGCGCTATCATAGGATTATCATTATGACAGATGCCGATGTTGATGGCGCGCATATCAGGACACTGTTATTGACATTATTTTATCGCTATTTTCCGGACCTTATCACATCAGGTCATATATATATTGCGCAACCGCCTTTGTATCGCGTTGAATATGGAAAAAAAGTTGAGTATGTGTATAATGATACTCAATTGAAAAAAGCGTTAAAAGACGCAGGCGTTGAGAGTGAGGAGATTGAAATTATTGAATCAGACGAGACATCTCAAGAATCAGAAGAGGCGCCTGAAAAAAAGACGAAAAAGGTGAACATTCAGCGGTATAAAGGTTTGGGTGAAATGAATCCTTCTCAATTATGGGAAACGACGATGGACCCGCGTACCCGTGTGATGAAACAAGTAACAATCGAAGATGCCGCCGTGGCTGAAGATATGTTTCAAATGCTCATGGGAAGCGAAGTCGCTCCTCGTAAACGATTTATTCAAATTCATGCGAAAAATGTTACCAATTTAGACATATAAAGGTATTACCCCTGTGTTATCTTCACTCGCTCGGAAATGTGAAAGCGTAGCTTTCCCACTTCTCTCGCTTGTTCGATAATAAAAAATGGCGCGTGCAAAAGGGGACTGTTCCTGAAGGTGAAAAAAATATAAAACAACATATGAAGTGCATACGATCAATCATCGTATCTGCTGGTATAACAGGCGCGGTAACGATAGCCCTTTTTGCGTCAGATGTTCATTCAGCGACAATCCAATCCTTTAAACAGGACTATCGCCCGCAGGTTATTTCTGGAGATCGCATTACGCTTCGTTGGCAGATTGAGCAATATCTTCCGCAGGATACAGTTACTCTATCGGTGCAGTGCCCCAAAGACATGAGTATTTCAGACATGCTTGGCCTTCGGTGCAATGGGCCGGGGTTTAATGTGGGAGCACGAACCCAGTTGTATGGAATCGCGCATAATACGTCGAGTACAGCGCAAATAATACCATTTACTCTTTCTGTGAAAAGTGGCGCAGATCAGCGCACTGTTTTGCTATCGGTTGAGATACTTCCCAAAGCAACGGAACGAGTTGCAATTGGGGATTTTGTAAAATCGTCGAATTCGCAAGCAGTGTATTATGTTACAGATGATTTGCGGTTAAGCGTGGTGCCGCATGAAAGCGTATTTTACGCGTACGGATATAAGGATTTTAATGCTGTTAAGCCCGTCAGTTTATCTGATTTTGAAACAACAAACCCTCTCGCATTCCCAGACGGTACGCTGTTTAGAGGCACGGAAAAAAGTGTCGGCTCTAAGGATAGGCGAACAGTGTTTGTTGTTGAAAATGGCCAGCTTCGTCCGATCATTTCCGCGGAAGTGTATCAAAAAATATACAATGATCCGCAATGGAAGCGCGTGATTTGGATTCCTGATGATGTGGTGGAAAAATTCCATTATGAGATTGGCGCCGATTGGACGGAAAATACCGCTATCCCAGCAGGGACCCTTATTAAAAGCGGGAATGATTATTATAGAATAGAAAAATTTGGTTCAACATATAGTAAAAAGAAACTTTCAGGAACGCTCACGGAATTGACAAAGAAAGGCATTGATACAACTCGTGCCATTTCGGTTATGCAGTCATTATTAGCAACTTTTACAGACGGAGGAGTTGATGCTGGTGCATTACCCAAGCCGCGAGTTGCGAAACTGCAAGAAGGGTTTCAACCGCAAAAAATACCATTCATAGAAATCGTACGGCCGAATGCGACTGATGTATGGCATCAGGAAGGATCGGCAGTGATAGCATGGACGTATCGTAATCTTCAGGAAAGCGCGACAACGCTTTCGTTTGTGTCTGCAAAAAATGAAATTCTGCCCATAGGAACGGTTCCAGTAAGCGACGGGAAAGAGGAGAGGCAGGAATACGCGTTTCAGATACAGGCACAGGCCGGAATGTATACATTGCGCGTATGCAATGGTGATGTATGCGTCCGTCGCGAAAAAGTAGAGATCCGAAAAAAGGTATTGTTTCAGGGGCAGTTGGTAACAATAGAGGAAATTACCGGGTTGAATCCCGAATACAGGCAGGGTGAAAAAATATCATTGTTTGTTCGAGTGGCACAGGCGCCTGAACTTTCGCAACTTGGCACGTCCCTTCGCATTGCGGTTCATGCCACATTAGTGTATGGCTCAAAAGAGAACAGTCCTGTTTTGGCTGTATGGCAAAAGAGCACCAACCTGTATGCTCTTGCTCTTACAGCGCCTAAAGATACTGAAGGGACTCTTTTTATTGACGTTACTGTGTCATGTTCAAGTAGTAATGATTTGTGTTCAACCGCAAATGAGGGATATAAAGATACACATCGAATATCCACCGCCATTATATCAGGCGCATTAGAACTAACAGCGCCTGTTTCCGGTAGTGAGATTGTGGCTGGCAGTTCTGTTGCGATATCGTGGAAAGGCGGATCAGGGGATAAAGCAAAAATTCTTCTTAAATCAAGCTGGTATCCTCAAACGCAAACAATTATTGCCGACGATATTGGCGTTGAAGGGAGTTTTTTATGGAATGTCCCTTCTGATATGCCAACAGGAGATTATGTAATAGAGGTGATTCAAAAGAAAGCATCTGGCACTCAAACCGGATCTGTCTCCACAAGTATACGAATGACTGGCAGTACTATTTCTATTGCGCCTATTCAAACTGCTGTCTTTGTTGTCGGGGATACGCTCACTGTAACATGGCCGGCATGGTTTGTTGGCACGAGCGTGACAAAGGTTTTTTTGCGGCTGGATAAGGGAGGGAAAGTAATAAAAACCATATCTTCAAGCGCGGAAAATATCGGCTCATACGCATGGGTGATTCCTGTCGGACTGACTGCTTCTAATGAGTATAGTATAAACATCGCGCCAACAAACAGTGCAAAAGGCGTGGTCAATACCCGTAATTTTACTATTAACCAAGGAGCGGAGTAGGGGGAAAACATACCGGTTTTTCATATGTTGACAGAAATATTCAGAAAGCGTACAGTATATCTAACCCCAGACGAGGGGTTTTAAAATACTTAAAATATGGCTTTACATAAGGGTATCGTAGGCGCGTTGATTGAATATGTGCGCAATTCTAAAGAAGAACTGCGTAAGGTTTCATGGCCAACGCGCAATGATTTGATTAAAAATACGCTTGGCGTGATTATTGTATCTCTTGCCATCGCCGCGTTTTTAGGCGGACTTGATTACGCGTTTAATCAAGGATTGTTGTGGGTGTTAAATAGATAAACATAAGAATTGAAGAACGAGAAAACAAAGAACACGTACAATCGTTTGCGTTTTTTAGGTCAATTGGTTCCTCAGCTCATATGTTTATACGTTTTTTTTATGGCGAAACAGAATGAAGGATTAGGCCAGCGATGGTATGCTATTCATACCTATTCTGGGTATGAAGAAAATGTCTCCCGAAATTTGAGACAACGCATAGAATCCTTAGACATGGAGGATAAGATTTTTGATATTCTGATTCCTACGGAAACGAAGATTAAAATTAAAAACGGCAAACGCAAGACAACGAGAGAGAAGATTTTTCCCGGATATGTGTTGGTGAGCATGGTTGTAACAGATGATTCATGGTATGTGGTGCGCAATACTCCTAATGTTACTGGATTTATCGGCACCGGCGTTATTCCTACCCCGATAGATGACAAAGAGATAGAAGAACTTCAGCGCCGTATGGGCGTGGAAGATCCGACCTATAATATTGATGTAGAAACAGGGGATACGGTTAAAATTATTGATGGACCGTTTAAAGAATTCGAAGGCAAAGTGAGCGATGTTGATGTCGCGCGTGGAAAGATTAAGATTATTATTTCCATGTTCGGACGTGAGACCCCGGTTGAGCTCGACTTTTTGCAGATCAAAAAAGTGTAAATAAGAGAGTATCGGTGTTGTTTGTAGAGACGCTCCTCCGCCGTCTGGCGGAGGGGCGTCTCTTATTGCATTTTTTTGAAAACTGCCTACACTACATCCGATATGGCAGAGGTGCCGTTTTCGCAACATTTTTTAACCGCTCTTGTCAAGATCCTTCCTAATGAAACAATTTTCTTTGGGGGGAGTTTTTGGAGGGATGAACAGCTTCATGGCGTTTCTGATTGCGATATATATATTGTTTCGCATAAAGCGCTTGATACGGCGCGTGTTCTGCGTACCCGTGATCAGCTGAAAGAGTGGAAACAGTCAGTGTATCAGGCCAATGATATTGAAGTGTCAATTCATATCATGCCGGAGTTTTTGCTTCGGCTTGGATGGTTTAAATTAAGCGGAAAGGTGGTTGTGTCTCAAGGAAGAGATGATGATCTTCGGCAGTTTATTTCGTACTCTCTTGGCGATACACCGACGCATCTTACTGCGGTAAAAAGCTGTTTATGTTCTCTCGCGCGGGCAGGGATTGTGCATGATGGAGTCGCGCTGTCCCGCGCCGCGTTGCGTGTCGCGCAACTCATAGCACATGAAGAAGGCAGAGGACAGGGGCATGACCTTTTTTCCTATCAAAGTGTCTCTTTATTGGTTCCACTGCTTCAATCCATTACCCCTGAAGAAGAGCAGGTGCTTTCACGTCTTTTGATGGGGAGAATGCAAGGTGTCTGCCCGTATGACGAGCATGATTGGCGCATAGTTACTCAAATTATTCTTGATTGGATGATATTGTACAATCCGCCACACGCTCTGCATCTTCGTTTTTTATATGGATATACAGCTTGGAAAAAGAAACGGTGGCGTATGATGATTACCAATCAGAATACAGCGTATCTGACAGCGGTAACTTCAGCGCTGGTATGGCGAATGGATAAAAGAGTTGACAATGAAGGCGAGAGTCAGTATTATATAAAACGCTGTATAGAACAGTGTTCTTTGTTTGAAGATATTCCTGACGCGCTTACTTCTGATTCCGCTCCGTTGTGGTGTTTGGGAGTTTTGGAAAAATACAGGAATATTATTTTTGTTATTTAATTATTATGTTTCGTATTTCGAATTACTATTCGAGAGCTTCGCGCGAATGTTGTATATTCTATGGCAAAACCAATCAAAGCAATGGTAAAACTACAAATCCCTGCAGGAAAAGCAACTCCCGCGCCTCCTGTCGGTACTGCGCTCGGCCCGCATGGACTTAATATTCAGGATTTTTGCACAAAATATAATGATGCCACAAAAGACAAAACCGGTCAGATTATTCCGGTTGAGATTACGATTTATGAAGATCGCACATTTTCGTTTGTTTTAAAAACACCGCCGGCATCTGAATTGATCAAAAAAGCGGCAAAGATAGAAAAAGGATCAGGCAAGCCGAGTACTGAAAAAAAAGGATCAATTACTCAAGATCAGTTGCGTGAAATTGCAGAGATCAAAATGCCTGATCTGAATGCATATGATGTTGATAATGCAATGAAGATTATTGCAGGCACCGCGCGTCAGATGGGAGTGGAGGTGAAGTGATAGAAGAACTGAGAAACGAAAGAACCTATACACCAAAGAACAGAGAAACAAAAAACAAGCGACAAAAAATATGTATTTTGTTAGTAGAGAGTATTTCATTCAAGCCGCTTAATAGGCGGCTTTTGTCGTTAAGACAGATTGTGGTATACTATATATGTTTTCGGCTGTGTAGTGGTAATTTGTTTTTTGTTTATTGTTATTTGTTTTATTTCTATGTCAGAAAAAATGCATTGGATACGATTAGTATATATTTATTTATTTTCGATCATCGGGTTGGTGTTGGTAGTGATTAGTTCTGTCCGGATGCTTGATATGGGGTTGAAAGCAACGCTTTTTAAAAAAGCAGAGGCCGATAGCCGTCAGTTTTATCCTGCTATGCCAGTCCCGTATGAAAAACAAACAGCCGAAGCGGTTATTAGTTGCGCGGAAAAGTGTGGGTTCAGCGAAGAAGAAAAACAGCAGGCGCGTGATTTTTTGGCTGATTATAACAAACAGCAAGATCAGGAAATCCCGTATTATATTCAAGAGCGTTACCGCACTTCCGCGATTTCTATTGCCATGATTGTGGTGGGTCTGCCGTTGTATCTGTACCATTGGCGTTTAGCTCGGAAAGCGGCATAATGGGAATATATGGAAATCACATGGGGAGAAACCCATTTTGCGATTCCGTTGACCATGTCAACATGCGCTGTTCAGCCGATTGAAGAAGTGCGTGTGGTATGGTGTAATGGATTGCGTTCAGGGGATGCTTTTTTGCCGCAATTTTTTGAGTTTAGCGGAGCGGTATTTGTCATTATAGCTTTAATTGTGGGGACATTTTATATGAATAAGTTCATTAATGGGTAACCCATGAGTTTTGACTTTTATTGACTATTGTGATACATTTTGTAGGTTATTTTTCATTGTGGGAGAAAAGACGATCAAATGTTAGTTTTCAAATATCTCCGATAGCTGGCGGATCAAATTTGATATTTGACAACTGATAACTGACATTTGAGACGTTTTTCGTTTACCACGATTTTCATTATGGCGCAACGTTCAAAGCGGTATCAGACCGCTGTAAAAAAGGTTGATTCATCTCGTGATTATTCGCTGGAAGAAGCTGTTGAAAAGGTAAAAGAAACAGCGACAACGAAGTTTGAAAGTACTATTGAAATTCATGCCAACCTTGGCATTGATCCGCGCCAGGGCGATCAGCAGGTGAGAGGATCATTGCTTCTTCCTCATGGTACCGGGAAAACGCAGAAAGTGGCGGTATTTACGACAAATCCTGAAGCGGCAAAAAAAGCAGGCGCTGATATTGCCGGAGGAGATGATTTGATTAAAGAAATTCAAACTACAAAGAAAATTGGTTTTGATATCGCAATCGCGGAACCGGCACTGATGAAAAGCATGGCAGTGATCGCGAAAATTTTAGGCCCTAAAGGGCTCATGCCATCGCCAAAATCAGGAACAGTTACTCAAGATATTGAAAAAGCCATCGCTGAAATAAAGCAAGGCAGAGTAAGTTTTAAAAACGATGACACTGGAAACGTTCATGTGGCAGTTGGAAGGTCTTCGTTTTCTTCTGCAGATCTTCTGGAAAACATACAGGCGTTTATTGATATCTTAAAGAGGATGAAACCGGATGGATCCAAAGGATTGTTTATTCACAAAGTGACAATTTCATCCACCATGGGTCCGAGTGTTCGGATACGTGTTTAAGTGGTCGTATCCCTTGGGTTGTATCTATGTCAAAAACACACAAACATATCTTGATTGTGGAAGATGATCAGCCGTTGGCTCATGTATTGAGTTTAAAAATTGAGGCCGCGGGATTGATTCCGCTCATCTGCGAAGATGGCGGAGAGGTTATTGGCTTTTTGGAAAAATATCCTATTGGGCTGGTGGTGCTTGATATTATTCTTCCGACAAAGAACGGCTTTGAAGTATTGGAGGAGTTGCGTAATCGTTCTAAAGTTCCTCCGATTGTTGTATGGTCGAATCTTGAGCAAGAAGAAGATAGAGATCGGGCACGTAAGCTCGGCATTAAAGATTATTTTTATAAAACAAAGGTTTCATTGACAGAATTGCTTGATTATATTGTAGGGCATGTAAGCAAATAGGTTAGGAATTTCAAAACCCGTGCTCACCCCGGTGAGTACGGGTTTTTTTGTGCACAGTTTATTCACATTGTTGCTCGGTAGTGGGTTTGATACAATGACACATCCCACACACTATGACTTTGCCGTATCAAAAACTCAAAGAGATGATTTTAGGGGCATCTCCCATGATTGTGTCATCAGTCGGTATCCGGGAAGATCAAATCCAGCCGGCGTCTCTTGATATGACATTGGGACGACGAGCATATCGGGTTTCATCGAGTATTTTACCGCGAAAAAATGAAACCATTGCGGAGTTGCTTGAAAAATACACCTTATATAGTTTTGAATTGAAAGAGCATACTATTCTTGAGAAAAATGCGAGTTATATCATCCCTTTGCAAGAGTCGGTTGAGCTTCCTGATGAAATTTTTGCCGTTGCAAGCCCGAAAAGTTCTATTGGCAGGGTTGATGTATTTGTGCGGCTTTTGGTTGATGCCACTCCACAGTTTGATTATGTGCCGCGAGGGTATAAAGGGCCGATCTATATTGAAGTGATTCCTCTCTCGTTTGTTGTTTCCGTTTCTTCCGGACTTTCTTTAAACCAGTTGCGGTTTAAGACCGATGAATCGCAACAACTTTCTACGATTGATTTGAAACTGGCACATTCGCAGTATGGATTAGTATTTGATCCGTACGCGCATGAACCGCTTCCTCCCCATGCGTTGAATATTCACAATAATTCTTTGGCTTTAACCGTGGATTTAAAGAACAGAGATATTATCGGTTGGCGGTCAAAGCCAAGCACTGTTGTGATTGATTTAAGCCAGCGCGAAGCACTTGAAGCTGAACAATGCTGGGAACCGATTTATCGCCAAGAGCGCGAAGAACTCATTCTTGCGCCGAATTCTTTTTATTTACTTGCATCAGTTGAGCGGATACGGGTTCCTATTCCGTATTCATGTGAAATGGCGGCCTATGACGTATCATCAGGCGAACTACGTTCTCATTATGCCGGTTTTTTTGATCCCGGATTCGGATATGGCGTTGATGGCAGTGTGCCTGGAGCGACTGCGGTATTGGAAGTGAGGCCTCACAGCGTTCCATTTCGTATTACGCATGGCCAGGTTATTTGCAAGATGATTTACGAAAAATTAAGCGAACAACCGGAAAAAGTGTATTCCCAAAGCGCAGGATCGTATTACACGGATTTGGGCCCTAAGCTTTCAAAGCATTTTAAAAATGCTTGGTAATATACAATCCTAATCTACGAATACATTCTAATCTACGAATACGGAGCGTTATTCGTAAATTCAGATCGCTGTACAAACTATGTTTTCTCCATCAGATACCGACAGACATATCTACACGATGAACGACCTTGGGTTAAGTCCTGAGGTTGTTGCTGTTGCCTTTGCCAAGACATCGCGTTCTCCTGAATCGTTTAAAGATATTGCCAAAGAATTGACTGCTGCATCGTCTGCTCAGTTTCATGAAAAATGGGTTGTTGGGTATGGCCATGCATCAGTCGCGGAACACGCGGTTCTTTCTATTGCCATAGAGAACGTATCCATTCTCGCGAGCAAAGTGATTGAGGATAATCGCCTGGCTTCGTATACTGAAAAATCAACGCGGTATCAGATTTTTGACAAAGGCAGGTATTACAAACCTGCATCTGTTATGCAATCAAAATATGGCGCGCGTTATCAAGATACGCTTGATGATATGTTTGAAAAGTACGAGATAGTTGTCGGTAAATTGATTGAGTATATAAAAAAACAACAACCGCTTACTGCTGATCAGCCCTTAAAATATTGGGAAGCATCTTGCAAAGCGCAGGCATGCGATGTTGCGCGTTATTTGTTGCCAACCGCGACATATACCAACCTTGGAATGACAATCAATGCGCGCGGGCTTGAATACGCTTTGGTAAAATTTCTTTCTCATCCATTGGAAGAGCTTCGCGCTATTGGCAGGGAAATGAAAGAAGTTGCGTTGAAAGTGACTCCGACGTTGATTAAATTCGCAGATGAGCGGGAGTATATCAAACAGCACGTTGAATTGATTCGCACAGAATCGTGCAACCATTATGAAGGTATCTCGCCGGAGCAACCGCGATCGGCTGTAGAATTGGTGTGGCATGATCCGCTGGCAGTTGAAAAGTATATAACCGCGTTGCTGTATCACGGAGGTCAGCAGTCGTATCATCAGATTTTTCAGACCGCCTCGCGCATGAGTTGGCGCGAAAAAGAACGCATCGTGGATGCCAGTTTCGTACAACGCGGCCCTTTTGATGCTCCTCCTCGGGAGTGCGAGGTTGTGGAGTATATGCATGATATCTTAATGGACTATGGCGCGTTTCGCGATATCCAACGGCATCGCATGAGCACGCAGATGAACCAAGATGTTACTGTGGTTCATGGGTATGAGATGCCGTACAAAATATCAGAGGCGCATCTTGAATCCGAGTTTGAAACCGCGATGGCACGCGCCGCAGAATTGTATCATGAGGTATCCGGTGATTTTCCATATGAGGCGCAGTATTGTGTTCCTCTTGCATATCGAAAACGGACATTAGTGTCATGGAATTTACGCGAACTTCATCATGTGATTGCCTTGCGTTCAACGCCGAAGGGGCATCCGTCGTATCGCCGTATCGCACAGCAATTGTATTCCACGATTGAACAGGTGCATCCGTTGTTGGCGAAATATATTCGCGTTGATACAAGTGGGGAATATCTTTCGACAGTTGGTACACCAGCACAATTTGAACAGGCGTTGAAGTCGTAGTATACATTTCGATAATATGTAATCGTAATGACACATTACAAATGAATGCCAAAATACAGAATAAACAATTTTTTATTTTGTCATTAGGGTTTGATTTGATATTTGCCATTTGAAATTTGATATTGTATGAAAGGTACATTGATTGTTCTCGACGGCACGGATGGGTCAGGGAAAGGCACCCAGCATATGTTACTTGCAAAGCGTCTGCAAACCGAAGGATATGCAGTTGAAACCATTGATTTCCCTCAATATGGTTCAAAATCAGCTGGCCCGATTGAAGAGTATCTCAATGGCAGATATGGCGAGTTTGAAGATATTTCCCCCTATGTCGCCTCGCTGTTTTACACGATTGATCGGTTTGCGGCAAAAAAGAAATTACTCGTCTGGCTGAATGAGGGAAAAGTCGTGCTCGCGAACCGGTATGTTTCAAGTAATATGGGGCATCAGGGAGCGCATTTTGCAACGCTTGAAGAGCGAAAAAAATTTTGGGAATGGTTGTCGGCTATGGAATACGACGTGTTTGGCATACCGCGACCTGATTGGACATTTATTCTTTCCATGCCGGTTGAGATTTCTCAAGCGCTTATTTTGGAAAAATCGCAACGTGAATATTTAGGCGATAAAAAGCAGGATATCCATGAAAAAAATACTGCTCACTTGTCAGCCGCGCGATCTGCGTATTGTGATTTAACCACGGTCTATGACGCTATCGAGTTAGTTGAGTGCGCGCCCGACGGAATCCTTTTGTCCAAGCAAGAAATTCATGATACACTATACAAAAAGGTACTTCCTCATATTACAAAAAATGTTCTATGAAAAATAAAACAATCGGGCTGATTTCTTCGCAACAGCTTGTGAGTGAAGCATGGTGTGTTGTTCGTGCTCATTGGCGAGAATTTTTACACCTTGTGAAATGGTATATTCTTCCGCTGATTATTGTCCATGCTATAGGCCAGCTCATTTATTTTGGAGGATACACATTACTTTTAACTATTGTGTTTTATGTTTTTTTTGGACTATTGGCGTTATTGGTTCAACTGTGCCTGATTCGGGCAATGAAACAGTATTCACAAGGAGAGAGTGGTGGGTTTTCTAAAAAACATCTCTTATCAACGCTGGTCTATCTTCCAGCCGCTGTCGGCATTGTGGCGATTGTGGTGATAGTGTCATTGCTTGCCATTCTTATCGTTTCACTTCCAATGGTTGTGTTAACTGCGTTTTCTCTGCACATCCCAGGCGCTTCGGTGATTACATTTTTACTGATTCTTGCGGTATTTTTTGCGTTGAGTGTTTATTTTTCCTTCCCTTTATATGTATTGATTGATGAGCACTGCTCAATGAGCGACACGGTGCGCAAGAGTATCGCGTTGGTGCGAGGAAAATGGTGCGCGCTTTTTATTCGTTCCGCATGGCTTGTGATAGTCGGGCTAGCCGTTTCAGTGATTGCGTTGTATGGTATGGTGTTTATTATCGGATTGCTGATTGGCGCTCCTGGTGAGGGGTTTCGTGAAGGCGCGGAAACAATTTGGTGGATTGAACTTTCGCAATTAGTTGTGACTATGCTTATTGCTCCCTATTTTGTCAGCGGGACATGGGTGCTATATCAAGATGTAAAGAAAAATGTATGACGCTTGAAACTATTATCGGACTTGAAATTCATATCCAATTGAAAACATGTTCCAAAATGTTTTCTCCTGCGGATAATCGTGGTGAATACGCGCCAATGAACACTGCGATACATGAAATTGATCTTGCCCATCCGGGCACGCTTCCTGTTCCGAATCGGGATGCAATTATTTCTGCGCTGAAAATGGCGCTTGCGCTTGAGTGCGATATTCCTGAACAATCAAAATTTGATCGGAAGCACTATTTTTATCCTGACCTTCCGAAAGGGTATCAAATATCTCAGTATGATCAGCCCCTTGGTACCAAGGGGGTTGTTGTATTGAATGATGGAGGAGAGCAGATGCCTATTCGTATTCATCGGTTGCATTTGGAAGAAGACGCGGCAAAATTATTGCATGACCACACCCCTGGATCAAGCGTGGTTGATCATAATCGCGCAGGAACACCGTTGATAGAAATTGTAACAGAACCGGATGTCCGCACCTCTGCGCAAGCCGGGTTATTTTTGAAAGAATTGCGCATGCTCGCGCGCGCGCTGGATATTTCTGACGCAGATATGGAAAAAGGGCATTTGCGATGTGATGCCAATATTAGTTTGCGTCCTGCAGGAGATACACAATTATACCCCAAGACAGAGATCAAAAACCTCAATTCTTTCCGCGCCGTTGAAAAGGCATTGGAATATGAGATCAAACGTCTCACAAAATTATGGGAACAGGGGAATCCTCCGTCAGCGCAGTCAACACGAGGATGGGATGAACATAAAGGCGAAACCATTGTGCAGAGGGAAAAAGAAGATGCAAAAGATTATCGCTATTTCCCAGACCCTGATATTCCGCCTTTGCGGTTTGATCTTACTGGTGGCCGTTCCCTTGATAAGGAGGGGGTAGGGGGAGGTATTATCTCCATCCCACAATTGCGTGAATCATTACCAGAACTTCCCCAACAGATGCGCGCGCGGTTTATCAGCCAGTACGAGTTTAGTTACGCAGACGCGTATGTGTTGACCGAAGATCGCGATTGGGCAGAGTTTGCCGAGCAGACAATTACAGAATTAAGAGCATGGCTCCTCTCTTTGGAAACAACAGAAGGAAGCGCTGAAGAAGTATGGGAAAAGCATGGGAAAAAATTAGCGCAATTAGTTGGGAATTGGCTTATTAATAAACTTGCGACAGTGCTTAATGCAAGCGGCGCGCGATTGCGAGATACAAAAGTAACGCCGGAAAATTTTGCAGAGTTGCTTGCATTAGTGTTTGAACATAAGGTGAATAGTTCTGCGGCTCAAGTAATTTTGGGAAAAGTGTTTGAGACAGGCGATGACCCTCGCTCTATTATGGGGCAGGAAGGGTTGGAACAGGTTTCTGATTCAGCGGAATTAGATGCGCTTATTGCCAAAGCGATAGCGGAAAATCCTTCAGTGGTTACGGATTACAAGGGCGGCAAAGAAAATGCCATTATGTTTTTAGTGGGGAGCGTGATGAAAGAAAGTAAAGGAAAAGCCAACCCACAAATGGTGAAAGAGATGCTGATGGGAAAAATGAGAGACCGGTCAATTACATAAGGCATCGTACATCAATTTGACAAAAATGTGTTACAATTGCAGAGGGAGTGATATAATAAAAGAATAAATTTTAGATGAAGAATCTATGAGTAAAAAAACCATTTTTCTTTTTGCAAGCATTGTTATTATATGTGTTGCCGTGGTTGGCTTTTTTGTTTTTCGAAAGTTGACCGCGCCATCTCCATCTTCCAGAGGAGAGGTGTTGGGGATTGTGGAAGCAACGCCAGAGGGGACACAGTGGGTTCCAGAGTACCCGATGAGAGATGCGTATTCAGCAATAACCGTTGCCAGCGATGGGACACAGTATGTCGGCAATGCGAGTTCTTATGTCGCTGGCCCGAATGAAGGCGGGTTTGGGGTGCCGGTAAGTACTGCAACCGGAGCGGCTGTGACGCCTTTTCCGAGTGTGGATTATGCTGTTAATGCAGTTGTTTCTGATGGCTCTGGCGGGTGGTATATTGGCGGTGAATTTATACTTGTTGGAGGAGTTAGTAGGAATTATATTGCTCATATCAATTCCAACGGTACACTTGATGGATCATGGAACCCAAATGCAAATGGAATGGTTTATTCTTTACTCTTAAATGGCTCAACATTATACGTCGGCGGAGCTTTTACTACTATTGGCGGTCAGACACGGAACTATATTGCCGCATTGGATACCACGACAGGGAATGCCACGGCCTGGAATCCAAATGGTAATGCTGAAGTCCTTACCATGGCTCTTACTGGAACAACATTATATGTTGGCGGATGGTTTACTACCATTGGTGGACAGGCACGATGGTATTTAGCGGCATTGGATACGACGACAGGCAATGCTACTGCGTGGGTTCCCCAGCCGGATTCATATGTATATGCGCTTTTGATAGATGGGACAACGTTGTATGTTGGCGGGGATTTTTGGTGCATGGATTCTGAATTAGGATGTGAGGAACGGCCATATCTCGCATCCTATAATACAACAACAGGGAATTTAAATGCATGGACGCCATATGGTGATAGTACGGTATTAAGTTTAGCCCTCTATGGCACCACGCTCTATGCTGGCGGATGGTTTACTTCTTTTAACAATGGAGCCAATACGCGGAATGGTATCGCGGCATTTGATACATCTACGGGCAATATAACCGCTTGGAATCCAAATGAATCTGCTGCCGCTGGGGTGAAAGCATTGGTAGTAAGCGCTGATGGCAACACCGTATATGCAGGTGGATGGTTTACTACAATTGGTGGGGCAACACGATTTGGAGTAGCCGGGCTTAATGCAAGCACCGGTCTTGCCACGGCATGGAATCCTCAACTTTCCGGTAATGTGGTAGCATTGGCATTGAGCGGGACAACGTTATATCTTGGCGGATATTTTTCTTCCTTTGGGACCAGCGTGGTTGCTCGTACTAATCTGTATGCGATTGATGGTTCAACCGGGGAGGTAAAAGCTAGTTTTAACCCCTCTTTAACAGGTGGCACTAAGGCCGCCTATGCTTTTGTGCTTACGGGTGATGATGCCTCTTTATATGTTGGTGGAAATTTTACGGCAATAGGCGGTCAGGCGCGTACAAATTTAGCAAGAGTGACAACCGCAGATGGAGCAATAAATGCATGGACCCCAGCTGATGCAGGAATTTCGTCTATTTTTGATATGACTTTAGGAGAAACAGCTATTTATGTTGCAGGGTACCAGGGGGCGAGCGCTGGTATTGCTTCTGTTAATACGACAACAGGTGCGGTGAATTGGAGTGTTGCTCTTAACGTCGGGAAGGCTATTTATTCATTGCAACTTATAGGAACAACATTATATGTTGGCGGAGATTTTACAACAATAGGCGGGCAATCACGAAACCGTCTTGCCGCACTTGATGCCACAAATGGCGATGTCCTTGCATGGAATCCTGGTGCTGATAATACGGTAGAATCTATTGTAAAAAGCACTAACGAAGGAACGCTGTATATCGGTGGTAAATTTCAAAATATTGCAAGTACTGCGCGGAATCGGCTTGCTTCGTTTACGGTTGCAACCGGTGCCATTACTTCTTGGGATCCGAATATGAATAATGATGTATTGGGATTGGCATTAACGTCAGCACATTTATATGCAGGCGGAAGTTTTACATCAGTAGGAGGAAGCGGTAGATATTACATAGCCGCCTTTGATGTGAGTGATATGTCTTTGGCATCATGGGCGCCGGAATTGGGAGGCGGTGGGAATGTATCTTATTGGGCGCCAACAAATGGTGGGAAGAGGGTATCTGTTCTTGGGACAAATGGCTCCCTATTAGCGGTTGGCGGCGGATTTACAATAATCGGTACAACTACTATTCCCTATTATGCGGCATTTAGCGAGGGAGGGAGCACGCCCACAATCCAATTCACCGCAACCACCTCAAGCGGGAGTGAGGCGACTACGAGCGTGACGCTTCAACTTGAACTCTCTGAGGCTCGGGGGAGCGGGGATGCAACTGTTGATTACGCAGTAACAGGC